>NC_022521.1:1200000-1500000 GCF_000591035.1 Aeropyrum camini SY1 = JCM 12091
CTGGGCCCCTCAACCCTCACCTCATATATGAGGCCAAGGTCATACACGTTAACCGGTATCTCAGGGTCGTAGACCTCCTTCAAGGCTTCGACGATCCTGTCGAGCAGCTCCTTAGGCCCCTCTAAAACTATCCTGGGCTGGCCGCCCCCCTCCTCTGCCGACATTTCAAACACCCATTTTAACAACTGTTAAAAAGCGGGGGTTATCCCCTTTTCCCTCCCCGAACAACCCTCCTAAACCTCGCCACCACTATAGCCAGGCTCAGGAAGGGTGCTAACGCTATCACAACAAGCCCCAGGACCATGAGCAGCAGCGACTCCCTAGAGTCAGCCACTAACACTATAGCTAGCCCCGCCACGACTATAGCCGCGGTGAGCAGGAGCTTCTCAGCAACTATCCTCCTCGGAGATAATCCCGCCAAGCTCCTCAACCCCCCTCCTAACATGTTCCAGGGCCCTCAAAGCCTCCGCCCTCGCCTCCTCCTCAGTAGCTCCCCTAGCCAGCACCCTAACCCTCACCACGGGCTCCCCAAGCTCCGACCCCTGGGGGTGGCTCTTAACATACACCATCCTGGAAACCCTCGAAGCCCGTTTTATATAGGGGGCTAGGGACGACTCGGGCACGCCCCTCACCGTTAGACCGCACTCAACCACAGCGCCGGGCGGGGCTATGCCCTCTAGAAGCGGCCTCAGAGACCTGTCAAACATCGCCTCCATCTCCCTCGGTACACCGGGGAGGGAGGCGACTAGAGTGCCCCTGGCCTCAACAACCGCGCCGGGCGCAGCGCCAACAGGGTTATCCAGAGGCTCGGCTCCCTCGGGTAGCATAGCCATCTTAACTCTATCCTCGGTAAGCCCGAGCCCCCTCCTAGAGTAGAAGCTCCGCACCATCTCCAGAGCCCTCGGATGGAGCTTGAGCCCCCGGCCCAGAGCCCTGGCCACGCCCTCGAGCGTCACGTCATCATAGGTCGGCCCCAGCCCGCCGGTTGTTATCACAACCCTCGCCCGGCCCAGAGCCCTCTCAACCTCCTCCGCTATATCCTCAACCCTATCCGGCACAGTCACAACCCTCTCCACGTCGAAGCCCAGTAGCGTTAGCCTGCTGCCCAGCCACGCGGCGTTCGTGTTCACAGTCCTCCCTATGAGAAGCTCGTTACCCACAGACACTATCCAAGCCCTAGGATACTCCCCCAAACCCTGCACCACCAAGCACTATATTAAGCATTCCACCCACAAACGTTCAAATAACGTTGGAGAGCAGCTTAACCCGTCGAAAGCTGTTCACACCTTAGAAACTCCGCTGTTAGGGCTCAGGATATGGAGGCTCCCCGCATAGGGCTATACATGCCGGGAGCCCCTGTCTCCCAAGGAGGGTCTCTAAAGCCCGGTGGCTGGAGAGTTGATGTTTGGCGTTGGAGATCGGGTGATTAGCAGTGGCCGGTGTAGAAGTGGTTGAGGATCCCGGCCTGGCCGCCGATATAGTGTCGAGGGTTATGGGCCGATATCATGGATACTACGCGAGGGCGGCTCTCGAGAGGCTGAAGGGGGCGGTGGGGCTTGTCGCTAGGCTAGGCGGCGAGGAGGCGGGGGCTGTGGTCTGCTACAGGGCTGAGGCCAGGGTTGAGCTGGGTGTCATATACTACGTAGTAGTCCTGCCGAGGGCTAGGGGGAGGGGGCTGGGCAAGCTGCTGGTGTCGTCCTGCGAGGAGAAGCTCGGCACCCCCCACTTCTACGTGGCCACCATAGAGCTGCGCAACACAGCCAGCGCTAGAATGTTCCAGAGCCTAGGCTATAGGGTTATGGCCGACTACGAGCTAGCCGACATCGTAGGGTGGGAGGCTGTGGCGGCCATCCACCACGCCACCTGCAGCTACGAGGAGGACCTCATAGCCCTCAAAGAGGGGAGGGAGTGGGTAACCCTGGAGACCCTGTCAAAAGCTGTGCCCGACGACTACAAGGACGTGTGGTGGGAGATCTGCTACAAGCCGTGGATGGAGAGGAAATACAGGCTAGCCTAGCCCAGCCATCTCCGGCTGACACCCAGGTTTAGAGGCCTATAACTCCCCAGAAGCCATGTATAACTGTGGGGTGTCCACGGGGGTCTGGCTAGGGGTGAGCGAGAAGATAGTTTATCCCCGCATATACGTCCTAAGGAGGAGGCCGAGAAGCGGCTGCGAGTATTTCGAGGTGCGGGAGAGAGGGGGAGAGTACATTGCTTTCTGCAAGGTACTGGGGAGGCCCCTCCCCTCGGTGTCGGTGGAGAAGTGTGAGAGGCACTGGGAGGACTGTCCCTTCAGGAGGATGGCTGCTAAGATGGAGGGCAGGGACTGGGGTCCAGGAGGCTTATGACCTGAACCTCCTTATGCTGACCCCCAGCTCCCTAGCCTTCTCCAGGACCTCGGAGGTTAGCTTGGGCCCGGACCCGTAGAGAACTAGAACGGGTTTAGAGTCTCCAGAGGCTGAGGCAAGCTCCTCCACCACGGATATGGGCACCCTACCACTCTTCTGATACACCTTAACGACCAGGCTCTCCCCGCGGCGCCACGCCTTGAAGTGCGCTGGGGCCTCTGCACTACCGTCCATCACGTCCACCTCATACCCCGCCATCCTATAGCTTGCGGCCACTTTACCGACTATGCCGTACCTAGCCGCCAGCTTCTTAGCCTCGAACGCCTCTCTAGCCGTAGCCAAGTCTTCCACCCCCTGAGGGTTATCGGGTTTGCGGGGTAAATAGTGTTTGTCGAGCGCCAGGCATGGGGCGTTGGAGGGTGTGGCGCTGTTGAGGGCTCTTATATTCGGGAGGTTCCAGCCCTTCCACAAGGGACACCTGTCTATAGTTAAGTGGGCCTTCGAGAGGGGTTACGAGGAGATAGTGTTCCTCGTCGGCATGGCCTCAGAGAACTACACGCCCAGGAACCCCTTCACAGCGGGGGAGAGGATTGAGATGATCAGGCTCTCATTCCTCGACGCGGGCCTCCCGCTCGAGAAGGCTATAACAGCGACAATCAGAACCCTAGAGACAAGTATAGGCAGCGTCTACTACGTCCTATCCTACGTCCCCCGGGTTGACACTATACTCACGAGGAACCCGGTTATAGCCAAGATATTCCTAGACGCGGGGGTCAACGTGGAGAGGCCGCCCCTATTCAACCGCGACGAGTGGAGGGGGGAGAAGATCAGGATGTGGATAGCAAGGGGCGACGAGAGGTGGAGGAGCACTGTAACCCCTTCTACGGCGAGGTTTATAGAGGAGATAGGCGGCGTGGAGAGGATAAGGTGGTCCCTCGCCTCCGACTAGACCGTCGATATCCTGAACCTCAGGATGCCGGCCAGGCCGCCGAAGGTCTTTAGGAACCACTCGGCCTCCGCCAGGCTCTCCGGCACCACTATGACCTGTGCCCCCGAGCTCTTAGCCTTCTCCGCCCACTCCTCCAGGTCCTCCCTAGACTCGTGTATGAGGAGCGTCTTCACCGCCCCCATCTCTAGCGCCGCCTCGACATCCTTCTCCCCATATACTATCATGCCCGTCCCCTTGGCTAGGTGCAGCTTGAACTCTTCCATAGCGTTGACAGCGTCCCTATACATCTGCGCCTCTACAACCTTCTCAGCCTTCATGACAGCCTCTTTAAGCCCCTGCAGCCCCTGGTAGGCCACGTCCACCAGCTCCGGGGCCAGTATCTTCTTGAGCCTGTAGTCCAGGTAGTTGCCCTCAACAAACTCCTGCTTAGCCAGACCCGGCCCCGCAACTATCACGCCTTTCAACACTCCCTTCTCAACCAGGGGGACTAGGAGGTTGCTGGCCTCCTCGCCAACCTTCTTGAAGAACTCGTCTACCATCTGCTCTATAATCCTCTCATACCTCCTCTGGCTCTGCCCGCCCATCTTGTGCTTGCCCGGCACGAAACCCTCCAGCTCCTTGAGGACCTCGAGCCTGGCTCCCTTCAACAGGCCTATAGTGGCCTGGTCCCTCTCCACAATTATTATGCCGACGGCGTTGTTATCCTCCACCATATCCTCGAGAAAGTCTGTTATAAACCTCTTGTCGGTCCTGTAGTAGAAGACCCTTATAGGCTCTGGGGGGCTGAACATGAAGCACTCGAACTTGCCGGTCGACATGTCCTCCCCGCAGAAGATCACCAGGCCGTTGGGCGGGGTCGAGGTCAGCATCTGCAGCCTGTCCATAGCGGCGGAGAGGGCCCTCTTAACCGCCTGCCTGGTCCTCTTCAGCTTTATGTTATCCGTTATACTATACTCCTGCCTCAGCAGCGTCATCACGTCGCTGAGAGGCCTGCCCGGCGGTATGTAGAGGCTCAGGAGCACGGTGGCGGGGGCGCTCCATTTTTTAAGCTCCCTCAACAGCCTCGCCAGCTCCCTCTTAGATATGGTGAGCCTCTCCTCAAGCCTACCCTGACTCAACCTGATACCCCTAAACCTAAAGTGTTGGCTTAGAGATTCTTAAACACCAGCGGCGCCCCAGGGTTGCATGTGTATTACAGCGGCACACCCTGCTTAACGGGGTGCAGAGTTATATATCCTCGGGGTCGGGCATGGTAGAGGCGACCATCTACGTGGGTATAGACTGGAGGGGGAGGCTGGCGGAGAGGGTTGTGAGGGAGGCCGCCGCGATACTCGCTAGGGAGTATGGAGTCCCCCTTGAGGTTAGCGTTGTGGAGATACCCTCCGACAGCCTAGAGTCCCAGTCCCGGGGGCTGCCTGTGCTGATTGTCGACGGCGTCGTCCTGGCGGAGGGCAGGGTTCCGAGTATAGAGGAGGTTGTCGACGGCGTGTTCAGGATGCTGGAGGCCGCTGGAGGGTTGGGGCCAGCCGGGTTCCCCGTGTTCGACGACGCCGTGTGGGATGTCGTCGAGGAGGCCCTAGCATAGGGCCACTAGGGTATTAGCAGGGAGAGCACAGCCTTATGGGCGTGCAGCCTGTTCTCGGCCTGGTCCCACACAACGCTCCAGGGGCCGTCTATGACCTCGTCAGTCACCTCCTGGCCCCTCTTGGCGGGGAGGCAGTGCATGAATATAGCCCCGCCGCCAGCCGCCTCCATAAGCCTCGCGTCGACCTGGTACGGCTTGAGCAGCTTAACCTTCTCCTCCGCAACGCTCTCCTGCCCCATGCTGACCCACACGTCGGTGTAGACGACGTCAGCCTCCCTGACGGCCTCGTAAGGGTCGCTCACAATCTCCACAGACCCGCCGCTCTCCCGGGCGGCCTCTAGGGCTTTGGAGAGTATCCTCTCGTCCGGCCTTATCTCGGGTGGTGTGGCTACTGATATGTGGAGCCCCAGCTTCGAGCCTGCGAGGAGGAGGCTGTGTAGCACGTTGTCAGCCCCGTCCCCGACGAACGCGAGCTTAACCCCAGCGAGCCTACCTTTCTTCTCCAGTATGGTAGCCATATCCGCTATAGCCTGGAGGGGGTGGGTGAGGTCGCTAAGCCCGTTTATAACCGGTATTGAGGCGTGCCTCGCCAGCTCCTCCAGGGTGGCATGGCTCCTAACCCTTGCAACTATCGCGTCCAGATACCTCGAGAGTACCCTGGCTGTGTCGGCTATAGTCTCCCCCCTGCCGAGCTGGGTCTCACCCGGCGTCATATAGACCGTGTGACCCCCTAGCTGGGCGACGGCCACCTCCAGGCTTATCCTTGTCCTCGTGCTCGGCTTCTCGAACAGCAGGCCGACGCTCCTCCCCCGGAGAGCTGGTATGACCCTTTCACCCGAGTAGTAGCGGCGCTTCATCTCCAGCGTCAACTCTATCATATGCATTATCTCCTCGCCAGTGTAGTCCGCCAGCCAGAGGAGGTGCCTGCCCTTAAGCCTGTGAAGGCTCAACCCTTCCACACCACAATGGCCTAAGTACCCCTCCGGAGGTTATGTTGGTGCCCCGCGGCCGGGCCGCTCTGGATAAGGGGGCCGAGCACCGCCTCTACAATACTGGGATGCGAGGGGTTGGCGCCTAGCGAGAGGGTTGTGAAGGAGAGGCTTGTCAAGAGGCTGGAGGAGTGGGGGGTCGAGCCCCGGATAGTGGCTGAGTGGCTGTGGGAGGAGTTCGGGATAAGGGTAACCCCGAGGTGGGAGAGGGTTAGGCAGGCCCTCCTCAGGAGGGACGTCTCCCCCCAGGACCTCGTCTCTCTCCTCGACGAGCTGGGGTTCGAGCTGGAGGCTGTTGAGGATGCTTGGGAGGAGTGAGTGTATACTCCTCAAATCGCTGCTAGAGATGGCCAGGCCCAGGAAGGGAGGCACCCCGACGTTCACAGCCTACCACGCCGCCAGGGCCCTCGGCCTACTCGAGGGCGAGAGGATGGGGAGGCAGAGGCTCGCTAGGCTCCTGGGCCTGGGCGAGGCCTCCACCAGGACCCTCCTGGAGATAATGTCCGAGCTGGGGCTAGTGGAGAAGGCTGGCCGGGGCTTCCAGACGACAGGCAGGGGGAGGGAGCTCGCCGCCACGCTCTCCAGAGTCTTAAAGGTCCACACAGGGACGGCGAACCCCATACCCGGGGGGGGCGGCCATAGTACTCCCGAACATAGACCCCCCCGAGGACCTGACGTCCGTGTACAAGATAAGAGACTACCTGGTGGAGGAGGGCTGCAAAGTAGCGGTGATAGGGGGCACCCAGAATGGGAGGCCCCTCTTCCCCGGGGTAGAGGGCCCGCCGGTGGCCTACATAGTAGAGGCCGTAGAGGACCTCGCCATAACAGGCAGCTCCACAATCATATTCGTCCCCCAGAACTGCCTACCCCAAGCCTACAACGCCGCCTTAAGGATAGTTGTCGAGAGGCTATGCAGGTAGCCGGTCGTGGCACACGTATTTCCCCTCTTTCACCACATAGCCACCGTTAACCCCCCGGTATACACAATTCCACGATACAATATACAACCACACCCGGCAAAGGAGTCCTCCCCAGGCGCAAGCTTATCTAGAGGTTTTCTTGTCTAGGTAATACAGATATAATGATACAAAAGGTAATACTGTAGGTTGTAATACAAACAATCACACAGCCAGAACCCCCCGGACCATAATATGGGGGGTGTAATGTAGTAGGTACTGGTGTCTAGGGGCTAGGCTTCGAGGCCGGCGCTGCACGCCTCCACCACGTCCTTTGTTTTCTTGGACATGCCGACCCTCATGCCCAGGCGGGGGTCTCGGTATATGTATATGAAGCCCTTGGTCTGCAGGCTCCTCAGGTTCTTCACCAGCCATTGGAAGTCGGCCTGCATTCCCTCTTGCAGCTGGTCTAGGTAAATGTATGTTGTTCCCCATTTTGCGTAGTGGTCTAGGAGGAACCTCATTATCTCGGCCTCTTCTTCGTCTATCTCCTCGCTTATCACGTCGAAGGCGCAGGAGGCTGCGAGACCCCTGTTTTGCTGTTTATTGCCTGGTTTACCTTTTAACCCGGCAATGAATGGCAAGGGAGGGCCAGCCTGCCTCCGCGGCGGGGCTTCTCTCTTGCTGTTTATTGCCCTCTTATCAGGTAAACTGTTTAGTATACGCTGCGCCACGGCGGCGAACTCGTTAAACCTGTCCCTACTCTCCCTGTCGAGGACCTCCCGGGCATACTCCTCGCCAAGGGTGGTGAGGTACCAGAGGCCGGACTCGTACTCTACATAGCCCCTCGTCTTCCAGTAGCTGAGGTAGCTGGATATGTAGCGGGTGCTGTAGCCGAGTATACCCGCTATCTCGGCGGCCCTCATAGGCTTGGCCAGGAGCATGACTAAAATTGCGTCGACAAGCCTGCTCCTAGGCCCCCTCCTACCACGGGCTTTAGCCCTAGCCTCCTCATGCTGCTCCAGATACTCTCTAACAGCCTTCCAGATGTCGTCAGACACTACCAACCCCACAGTAATAATGTGCTCCTAACAGGGTGTGGATTGTGAGGGGTGGTAGTACCGGGGCCTCCGGCCGTGTAAACCGGGGGGTTAACACGTTTAGGACACTGAGGGAAACATAAAACCCGCAACCCGCCGTGTCCGGGGCTGTTGAGTGGGGATAGGCTAGGCCATGTAGTCCTCCAAGGTTCTCCTGGGTTTCATGAGGTGCGAGAGCTTCTTAGCGAGGCTCCACTCGCCTATTAGCCTCGCGGCTAGGGCGTCGAGCTCGCCTGGCTGGGGGTTTCTGGCGAGCGGTTTTTGGGATAGCGCGTGTTTGACCGTCTCCCTTATATGCCAGTTGCCCACGGGGGCGTAGTACTGTGGGAGGACCTCCCTCACTATTATCACGTCAGCCCTCCTGCCCCGGGAGTATAGGTGCTCTAGCACCGGCAGCTTGGCGGCGCTGAAGCCCCCGTCCTCCATGCTCTTCCTGCCCAGGGGGTCCTCGCGCACCACTGAGGCTATGGGCACGCCTGCGCCGGGG
The DNA here is from genome assembly GCF_000591035.1 of Aeropyrum camini SY1 = JCM 12091. NCBI lineage: Archaea > Thermoproteati > Thermoproteota > Thermoprotei > Acidilobales > Acidilobaceae > Aeropyrum > Aeropyrum camini. The sequence goes on from NC_022521.1 coordinate 1,208,355, forward strand.
GTCCAGACGGTGTGTGGATGCCATATCTCTATCCACTCCATCCAGCCGGGCCCCGGTTTTAGTATTACTAGGAACCTGTTGTGGAGGTACTCGGAGTAGTAGACCTCCACCCCACCTATCTCGGGGGCGTGTTTGAGGAGCCTCCTAAGCCTCCTGGACAGCATCTCGTCCACAGCTGTTATGGCCCACCTCGTGGGGACTAGCCTCCTAGCCTTCAGCCTGCCTAGGAACCCTATCGAGAGGGCTCTCTGTATCGTGTAGACGTTAACCCCCCGGTTATACAGCTCCCAGGCGAGGACCTCGGCCTTCTCATCCTCCCATATAGCCCTCTCCAGGGGCTTCTCTAGCCTAGGGTTCCCCTCCACCTCGACCCTGCGCGCGGGGGCTGTGGGGCCCACGGGCTTGGTGTAGCCGTCGAAGGAGACCCTGGGCACGGGTCGGCGGGCTAGCTCTAGGAGGCTGTCGACAGGCCTGGTGGAGAGGGCTGCGGGGCCTATCTCCCTCTCGTACAGGAGTTCGTGGGGCCTCCGGGCGTCGGCCTTTAAGACGCCGGCGACAAGCTCGCTCCTGAGCCTGACTATAGCCCCTATGGGGGTGCGGGAGGTCCTCCAGCCCGCCGGGTCCTCGTACCTCCTGGCCTCGAGGCCTGTGACGCCCGGGGGGAGCATGTAGTAGAGTCTAACGCCGGGGTAGCCCCTCTCCCCCACGAGTATGGAGGGGGGTGTGGAGCCGTGGAGCTCCTGTGACCAGCCAGCCCTCTCAAGGCTCCTGGCCTGGCTCCTCAGCCTGTCTAGTATGGGGCAGGAGGGTAGGCCGCATAGGAGCCTGTACCCCTTGCACCTCGTACACAGCTCGGGAGGTATCCTGGGCAACTATGGGCGCCCCTTGGACTACTGGTTCTTAACCACGAATCCTCTAGACTCAACCAGCTCCTTAAGGGTGGCGGCCTGGCCGGCGTAGATCTTTGCTAGAACGGTGTCGCCCCGCCCTATCTCCGGGTCCTCTAGGAAGGGTATGATCCACTTGCCGCCGACCTTGGCAGCAACAATAACAAGACCCTCCTCGTCGAGGCCAAGCTCCGAGAGCCTCCTCCTCTCCCCCCTGTACTCGAGCGCCAGGTACGACTCCCACGGGTCCTCTATCGTCCTCTCCAGCACCCTGCTCGGGAGCTCGGTCTCAACTAGCCCTGCGGCCCGGGCAGCCGCGTCGGAGAAGTCCTCCAGGCTCCTGAGGAAGAGTATGAGGGTCAGCGTCTGGGGGCCAGTGAGCACCTGGGACACTATATCCTCCATGAGGCTTATTATATCGTTGTCGAGCATCTCCTCCATATCAAGAACAGTCCGGGCTAGCCCTGCATCACCCACCAGCAGGCTGTAGAGGGAGGCGTCGAACCCCGCCCTCGCGAGGACCTTGGCCCTAGCCACCCCCCGGGCGGTGTCGTCGGCCATTAGCGTCTCCAGGTCGGCCGGGGGGCTGGGGGGCCTGGCGCCTATAGCCTCGGCAGTCTCGAGCAGCGCCTCCAGGCTCCCCCTCACTATAAGGACGTCCCCCTCCCTTATGGAGAAACCCTCGGGGCTCAGCACAGCCCTGCCACCCCTCCTCAGTATAAGGACGTCGACCATGTCCAGCCTCTCCAGCGGCCTCCCCGCCTTCAGGGCCGCCACGACCTCGCCGCAGCATATGGCGGCGGCCGTTATGTACTTGTGGGGAGGGTAGCCCCTGAGGACGAGCTGCGCTAGGTCGCCTGCTGCGTCGCTAGCCCTGTCGAACGCGGCAGCCAGCTCCACTATACCCTTAGCAAGCCCCGTGTGGCCGGGCCCCCTCACAGCTAGGCTGAGCAGGCCGACAGCCTCCCTTATAATCTCGTCCACATCGTCCTCAAGCATCAAGGTCTCCAGGGCGGCTAGGCGGTCTCCGAAGGCGACGCTGTATATGGAGAGGTCTATCATTATGCTTGTTAGACGCCTGGCCTCGCTCAGGAGCCCTACTATACCCCCCTTAAGCCTATCCTCTCCCATCACCGCCTCCCCGGAGGAGGAAGTAGAGGATGAGGGCCGCCTCCGCTATGGGGCCGACCTTACCCTCAACACCCTCTATATAAACCCTCACGGCCCCCGCGGCCTCGCTGGGGTCGAACTCCGGCTCCCCACCGCTGAATACCACAAGCACCCTCCCCTCCAGCCCCTCGAGCCCCCGGGGGCCCACCATCCTATCGGCCCTCGAGGGCGTCACCGCCAGGACCTGGCTGGGGGACAGGAGGTTGACGGCGTCCCGCAGCTCCGGCAGGACGACGAGGCTCTTGCCCAGCTTCAGAGCCAGCCTCATAGCCTCTGGGACGCCGGACTGGGCCGCCCCTCCGTAGGCCTTAGTGACCACCAGGGTGTCGAGGCCGAGGCTGTAGGATAGCCTGGCCATATCCACAACCCTCTGGACGCTGGAGACGTTGTGGAGCACCGGTATAACTTCCAGGCGCAACCCTACTACACACCCCTCCCCTCTTCGAGTAGGGCTGCGAGGTATTCAGCTATAGCCCTCGCCAGGGGTGGGGGGACAGCCTCACCCACCATATTATACTGGGCGTCCCTGCTGCCCAGGAATATGTGGTAGTCCGGGAACCCCATCAGCCTCGCCTGCTCCCTCACAGTCAGGAGCCTGTCCTGCCAGGGGTGTATGAACCTCCGAGACCCCATTACCGTGGGGGCGGGGGCGCTGGGGTCGAGCCTTATGAAGTTGGGTATCCTCCTTCCCCCGGCCCCCTGGAACTCTATGAGCCCCTCCCCCGCCCTGAGCCTGGAGGCCCTCCTCATCTTCCTGGCTGGGAGGCTGGGGGGCGCCTCGTGGTTCGGCGGCCACGCCGCCCCGGGGTCTGGGAGGTCCCTGAGGACCTCGCCAACGCTGGGCCCCCTCCTCCGCGGGGGGTTCAGCCTTGCGTTGGAGACGAAGACCCTGAGCCTCCTGCTTGGAGTCCCATGCTCCTCGGCCCTCAGAAGGTTGAAGTACACCCTCCTATAGCCAGCCCTCGACAGCTCTATCCTCACAGCCCTCTCTATCTCCGGGTGGGCTACGCCTGGAACATTCTCTATGACGAAGAACCTGGGCTTCAGCAGGCCTATGAGCCTTATCGCGTGTAGGAAGAGCTGTCCGGCAGGGTCTCTGTAGAGCCTGTCGAGCGGCCTCTCCATCCTCCTGGGGTTGGCCCCCGTGAAGGGCTCGCACGGGGGGCTGGCTATGACGACGTCAACCTCCCCCGGCCTCAGGCCAGAGACACCGGCTATCTCGTCCAAACCCACCTCCTTCACGTCGTCGGCTATGAATGCCGTGTGGGGGAAGTTTGCCTTGTAAGTCCTGGCCGCGGGTGGGTAGTTGTCTATAGCCACCCTTACCCTGAAGCCAGCCTCCTCGAAGCCCCTGGAGAAGCCTCCCCCGCCGGCGAAGATGTCAGCCGCGGTAAATCCTCGACTCATCCCTTGCTATCTCCTCCCTCAGATCGTCTATCGTGCGCCTGAGCCTCTCCAGCCCCTCACTGCTGTCAGCCTCCTCCAGGACCTCGCCGCATCTGGGGCAGGTGAAGTCTATGGTGAAGGCCTCGTCGAAGCTGTACTTGGAGCCGCATCTGGGGCAGGTGTAGTAGGAGTTGCCGCTGTCGTGCGCCTCCTTAATCACGAGCTTCTCGAGAACCTTCTTCTTCAGGGTTAGGAGGGACACGTTTATAGTGTCGCTGTCTATCCTCCAGAAATAGCGTGTCGCCTCCTTCCTCGGGTGCCTCCCCTTCCTACTCACTATAATCCTCTTATCACCCAGAAGCCTGAGTATCCTCCTTATGTCGCTCTGCTTGTAGCCTGTGAGGCTCTCCAGGTCGTCGTCGCTTATCCCACCGTTTGGGGTCTCCTCGTATATCAAGTGGAATATGTGGGCCGCCATCTCAGGCTTTATCCCGTTCGCCTGGGCCAGCTTCCTAACGTATATCTCCAGGCTCTTGACAGCCCTGTTCCTACCCTTTCCTTTCAACCCTCTTACCCCTCGGGCTCTCCATAACCCTTAAAAACCCTCCACTATAATCTATAAACCTCCACTCACCCCTAAATAACCTGTCCAGGAATATGGCCAGCGCCGCCACCTCGCTGTGAGGCTGCGTCCCCACGGAGACATTCCAGTCTGCCTCATCGTAGTAGAACCTCTCAACCTTCTCAGCACCTACAACAACGAGCTTCCTCCTGGGGCTAGCGGCGATAGCAGGGACAGCATCGTCAACGTTAACCCCGTACATGGTGAGGTGCACAACCTCACCCCCACCCTCCCTCCACATCCTCACGTACCGCCTCCCCGAGACGCCGCACTCAACCGTGAAGGGGCCGCCCCACCTCGCCACAACCCCCTTAACACTCTCCACCACCCCCTCGTCGCACACGCCCTCGAGGACGAAGCCGGTGGCCCCGAAGGCCCTGGCGACTAGGGCCACGTGGGTTGTCACCCTCTTATCCCTCTCCCGCCTGTGGCCCAGCCTCAGAACGTAGACGTCACCGTATGGCCCGCCGGGCTTCAAACCGCGAATCACCCCCCGGGTTGTTAGGAGGGTTTGAGGGCTGTGCTAGTCTCTGAGCCCCGGTTCGGGGAGGTTCTCTAGCCTCCTCCCGTTGACTATTGTTGAGATGCTCCTCACAAGCCTGTCTACCCCCCAGCCGGTCTTGGCTGATATAGGTATAACGGGGGGTTTGTGGGGGAGTATGCTGGCCTCCCTCTCTATAAATGCGAGTCTCTCGCCGAGATCAGGGGGCTGCAGGGCGTCGACCTTGTTCGCCGCTATTATCATTGGTGCTGAGAGGGCTCCTATGCGGGCCAGGGTGTCTATGCCAGCGTGCAGCTTCTCCTCTATATCGCTTAGGGGCTCCGCGGCGTCTATCACGAAGATTATGGCGTCGGAGTGTTTAACCTCCGCCAGCGTCGCGTGGAACGCCTCCACTATCTCGGGCGGCACGTCGCGTATGAAGCCTACAGTGTCAGCCGCTAGAACCCCCTCCACACCCCCCCATGTTATCCTGCTGTGCTTGGGCTGGAGAGTTGTGAAGTACTCTGGCCCCACAGGCTTGTCCTCCCCCGTCAGGAGGTTGAAGAGGCTGGTCTTGCCTGCGGAGGCGTAGCCTACTATGCTGACCTGCCGGAGGCCGCTTCTAGCCCGGGTGGAGAGCCTGCGCTCCCTGGTGCTCCTTATCTTCTCCAGCTCCCTCCTTATCTTGACCAGCCTCCTCCTAAGGTGCCTGAGGTACTGGTCGGCCGCGTACATGCCCGGGCCCAGGAAGCCGGGGTACTCGCCCATCTTGCTCCGCCTCACGAACTCCCTGGCGAGGGGTATCTCGTGCTTTATCCTAGCCGCCTCTATCTGGAGCAACGCCTCCCTGGAGGAGGCGTGTAGCGCGAATATTTCCAGTATGAGTAGGACCCTGTCGACGATATTCAGGCCCGTCTCCTTCATTACGGTGAACTTGGAGGATGGCTGGAGGTCGCCGTAGTATATGAGGGCCTCGGCACCCGAGGACCTCGCCTCCTCCTTTATAACGTCTAGGAGCCCAGTCTTGATTATCCTGGGGTGCCTGTTTCTCCAGAGCCTGGCGACTTCGTAGCCCGCAGTCTCGGCAAGGGCCAGGGCCTCGTCTAGATGCCTCTCCAGAAGCTTGGGTATAACCATTAGAGCCTTCCTTCTACTCTTCATCCCTGTCTACCACCACTATATCCCCCAGCGTTATATAGTCTCTCCCATACTCCTCGTCGTAGTATGCCTCCTCGTCAACCACAGGCTCGAGAAGCTTGACACCCAGCATCTTCTCCATCCTCCTGGCTAGATCTAGGCTCGGCTTCAGCTTGCCAGACTCTATCCTCCTGAGCATAGTCTCGCTTATCCTGAGCTTCTGAGCCAGAACAGCCGTGCTCCATCCCCTCGCCTCCCTCGCCTCCCTAATCCTCTCCGGATAATCCTCCACCAGGTCGTACATGTCAATCGGGACCCTCCGGTGCCTCCGAACGCCTCCAGAGCCCCCTCTACCCCCGCCCCGCCTGCCGGGCTTCGCCTCCTTCAACAGCTGGGCCCTGCCGCTCCTGGCTAGCTTCATGTAGCAGCTTAGGCACAGGTCCATCTCAACCCCTTCAACGCTAACTCTATAGGGCCTACCCCTTATCTCAGCACCGCACAGCTCGCAGTAGGCGCTGGCCTGCTTCAAACCGCTGGAGCACCTATAGTAATACTAAGGCGCCGTCTGGACCTAAATACCCAAGTGCAGGCGGCGTCTTAAACTTTTTGATATAGGCCCTCACGCCTTTTAAACACCGTTAGCTTTAAATTGGTTTACGGGGGATTAGATGACTTTAAGCAGCGCAGGGAGTAGCAGGAGCCATAAACATAACGGGGGGCACGGCGAGAGGGATGTTGAGATAAGGATACTCAAGGATAAGGTGCGCAGCCTGACTAAGGAGAAGATAAGCCTCCAGAAGGAGCTAGAGTATTATAAGAACGAGATAACCAAGCTCCTCTCGCCGCCCTACATAGAGGCGGTCGTCCTTGAGGTCATAGACGATAACAGGGTGGTGGTGAAGAGCAGCACGGGCCCCAACCTTATAGTTAACGTTGCAGCCGGCGTGGACACCCGGTCCCTCAAGCCCGGGTCTATAGTAGCCCTCAACAACAGGGGGTCGACCATCGTCGACGTGCTGCCGGGGAGGTATGATCCGCTGGTTAAGGCTATGGAGGTTGAGGAGAGGCCGAAGGTGTTCTTCAAGGACGTCGGGGGGCTGGAGGAGCAGATAAGGGAGATATACGAGGCTGTTGTTCTCCCCATAAAGAGCCCTGAACTCTTTAGGGAACTCGGGATAGACCCTCCCAAGGGGGTTCTACTCCACGGCCCCCCGGGGACGGGGAAGACTCTGCTGGCTAAGGCTGTGGCGGGGGAGACGGAGGCAACTTTCATTAGGGTTGTTGGTAGCGAGCTTGTCAACAAGTTTATCGGGGAGGGGGCGAGGCTCGTGAGGGAGATATTCAGGCTGGCCAGGGAGAAGGCCCCCTCAATACTGTTCATCGACGAGATAGATGCCATCGCATCCCGCAGAGTCGACATAGGGACTAGCGGGGATAGGGAGGTGCAGAGGACCATGCTCCAGCTGCTGGCCGAGCTAGACGGCTTCAACCCCCTGGACAACGTCAAGATCATAGCCGCGACAAACAGGCTAGACCTCATAGACCCGGCCGTCCTAAGGCCCGGCAGGTTCGATAGGATAATAGAAGTCCCCCTACCAAGCCTTAAGGGGAGGCTTGAGATACTTAGCATCCACACTAGGAGGGCGAAGCTAGCCCCAGACGTCAACCTGGAGGCCATAGCAAGGCTTACCGAGGGCTTCAGCGGCGCCGACCTCAAGGCGGTCGTGGTAGAGGCGGGCTACAACGCTATAAGACGGGGATCAAGGGTCATAACCATGGACGATATGGTCAGGGCGGTGGAGAAGGTTAAGGCGGCGCTGGAGAAGAGGGGCGGTGGAGACCCCTTCATGAGAGCCCCGCAGAGCAGCGGGGACGACACCATAGCCACCGTTATATAGCCTCCTATCCCGACCCCCACGAGCCGCCGGGGGGGCGCGCTCTACTGGCGCGCTACTCCCGGGTTTCCATGGTTCGCTTAGGCGGTCTTCTTCCTAGCCCTCCTCTTCTGCTCCCTCTTGTAAATGCATATATAATACTTCTTCTCTGCCTGGAGATCTATAGGCGGCTCGAAGACAAATATTATGCCCCACACCGACAGTATGTCAACACCATCCTTCTCCGAGGGCACCTTGTAGCCGTGGCCGCAGAAGACGTATTTGTCAAGGCTCGAGGGCTTCTCCTCTCGAACCTCGATAACGATCCTATCCCCCTTGGAGAGTGGTATGAGGTCCTCTATCACGTCAAACTTTACAGTGGCCTTTCTCGACTTAGCCGTCGCTATCAGCTGTCCCTGCAGCCTCCCGGGCTCTATCTCCTCGATCTTGAGATCCAGCTTGGCAGCCAAAAGCCGTCCACCCTCAAACCGGGGCTTGGATTCCGGGGCTATTAACGTTGGCCGCCTTGCTGGATGAATGGGTGTGGCCCTGGCGGTGTTTGAGATTAGGGATGTGGATTTGGCTGGCAGGATAGGCAGGATCTACACGGCCCACGGTGCCGTAGAGACTCCAGCCTTCTTCCCGGTGATAGACGTTTATAGGCAGGAGGTTAGTGTGGAGGAGGTTAGGGCCGCCGGGTTCGGCCAGGTTATAACCAACGCCTACCTCCTGTGGAAGCGCTTCGGCCGGGAGGCGGCCGAGAAGGGTGTCCACGGCATCCTGGGCTTCCAGGGTGTTGTAATGACGGACTCCGGGGCCTACCAGATACTCGAGTACGGCGGGGTCGAGCTGAGCCAGGAGGAGGCTATAGAGTATCAGAAGAGGCTGGGGAGCGACATAGCTGTGATACTCGATATACCCACGGGGGATGTTGGGAGGAGGGAGGCTGAGGAGAGTGTTAGGGAGACTATAAGGAGGGCCGTGGAGGCTCGGGGCATGATAGAGGGTGACGAGAGGATATGGGTCTACCCGGTCCAGGGGGGCCGGTATTTCGACCTGGTGGAGGAGAGCGCCAGGGTGGGGAGCAGGCTGGGCTATTACAGGATGTACGGCATAGGGAGCCCCACAGTATTCCTAGAGCGCTATATGTACCACGTGGTTGTCGAGGCTGTGTACCGGGCTAAGAAACACCTACCCTGGGGCAGGCCCGTCCACCTGTTCGGCGCGGGCCACCCCCTGGTATTACCCTACGCTGTAGCCCTTGGTGTCGACACTTTCGACTCCGCCTCCTACATACTCTACGCTAGGGAGGGCCGCTACATAACCGAGCATGGGGTGTACAGGATTGAGGACCTCGACTACCTACCCTGCTCATGCCCCGTCTGCAGCAGGTACACACCCCAGGAGCTCAGGGAGATGGATAGGGGGGAGAGGACGAGGCTCCTGGCGCTCCACAACCTCTACGTGATAGCGGCGTCGCTGAGGAGGGTGAAGCAGGCTATACGCGAGGGGAGGCTCTGGGAGCTGCTTGAGGAGACCTCCAGGAAACACCCCTCCACGGCGAGGGTTATGGCTAGGATGGGCAGGTATGTGGACATGCTGGAGAGAGGGTCGGCGAGGGGTAGGGGTGTTGTGAGGGGTGTTAGGGCGTACGGGGTTGAGAGCCTAAGCAACCCACGGCTCAGGAGGTTCTATGGGGATGCGGCGAGGCTGGTTGAGGCGGTAGCCGAGAGGTGGGGTGGCGGGAGGGCTGTTTTGAAGCCTCTGGACCCGAAGCCCGAGCCTGGGGAGTGCGAGTCTATGGTGGGCGGGGAGGAGTGGATTCTTTTTTACCAGCCGTTCCTGGGCGTGATTCCTGTGGAGGCCTGCGGCGCCTACCCCTCCCTCCAGATGGACTACCCGCAGGAGGGGCTGCCGGAGGAGGTCATAGAAGACCTAGCCTCTAAGATAGTCTCCACGGTGTCGACGCTAAGGGCCAGGGGGTTCCAGGTTAGGCTGGAGTACTGCGGCAGGGTTGAGTGGCAGGCCCGGACTGTTTAGGCGCTTAGGTCTTTGGCGGGAGTGGATCTGGAGGTCGATGAGGCCTGCGCTAGCCCATAGCACGCCTAACGCCCGACTACATGTATATACCGCCGCTCTCCCTCTCCTCCTCACCCTCTATCATACGGCTGAGCGTCTCCAATATCTCACGCTGCATGGAGGCCATCTTCTCTATCTCGTCCGTGGGTATCTCAACCCCTATTATACTGCCGCCTATAACCTTCAAACCCCTTATTGCTGCCTCGTAGTCGACTCTCTCCGCCACGCTGTAGGGGAGCACCATGGCGGCGGGGACGCCTAGATAGTCTAGGTACATGTAGAGTAGGGCTAGGGGGCCCACCACGCCAAGCCCCGCCTCCATAGTTGGGGCCTCGAGCTGGGGCCCCTTGTAGTGCCTGTTGGCCAGCCACCTGTACCCGTGCTTCTCCTCGCGCGGCATGAACTCCATGTTAAGCCCTCCCACGAGTATAACCTTCCCAACACCCATCTCCCTCAGCCAGAGGGCCAGCGTGTAGAGGTACTCGTCCTGGACCTCCCTCTCGGGGTTGGCCCTGTGGACGATGGTTAGCACCCTCTTGTCCCGCGAGTAGTAGATGTCGAACGGGTATCCCGGGCCGTCGTCCTCAACTATGACTACCGGGGGCATGACCGGGGAGAGTATATAGCCCCTCTTGCTGGAGCCCAGGGAGAGGGCTAGGTGCTTGGAGACGAGGTAGCCCACCAGGCCGAAGCCGCGGAAGCCCGTTACGGCAGTGGCGCCCTCAAGCTCGTCCTTGGACAGGTCGCTGACAACCTTAATCTCCTCAACCAAACCCTAGAACCCCCCGTTCACCTAAGCCTAACAACCTCTCCCCTGTCAAGCCCCCTTATAAAAACTAGGGGTATCCTAACCCTGCCCACACCCAGCAGCCTATCGTCCTCGTCGACAACTACAGCCTCGTCCCCAGGCCTCAAACCATCGTCACCACCCACAACCTGCCTGGCGAACACGGAGCCCACCAGCTCGACACCCCTCCCCACTACAACCCTGAAACGAGGCCTAGCTACAGCCCTCCTGAGGACCTCGCCCGCCCTCCGAGAGAGGCTGAAATACCCGTCCCCAGCCCTAAGCGTGAGATACGGCTCACCCCCCGCCCAAACCTGCCTCACACGCCCTCCAGCACCAAAGCTCACCTCAAGCCCCCCAACACTCAGTAGGGCATCAGCAGCCTCGGGCGAGAACTGGAGGGCCAGCCTGCCCCAGAGCAGCCTGAAGAGGCGGCTGTCAACAGGCCTCCTACCCAAGACGGCTACCCCCCGCAGTACTACCCGCTGGTGGGCCTCTGAGACGCTAGACGTAAATATGTTGTTATAAAGACCGTGGAGGCCAGAGGATATTTAAGGGACACGCTGCAGAGCCTGGGCTGGCCGCCCCCGAGGTGGACGGTGTGGACGATAAGCAGCTGTACCAGGTCCTCAACATGATTAGGAAAAGGGGTATGAGGCTCACCCCCCAGAGGGTGGCTCTCGTAAAGTACGTCCTCGGTAACGTGGAAAAGCACGAGAGCTTGAGGGAGATCCACGAGAAGATCTCCAGGGATATGCCCGGTATAAGCGTGTCCACAGTCTATCACACACTCAAGCTGCTGGAGGAGCTGGGCTTCATAAAGACGTTCGAGATAAACGGGAAGATACATATAGACAGGCCCCACTTCCACATAAACCTCCACTGCCTCGACACAGGCAAGATAACAGACATGGACGTCGACCTGGGGGGGATAGCTGAGAAGCTGGGGGAATCAGGGCTGAAGATAAGGAACATAATAGTGGAGGTGGAGAACTGTGACCAAAGCCAGGGCAAGCATGAATAGTATGGAGGGGCTGGGCCTCAACTATAAACCTGTAGTGTGGTAAGAGAATACTGTAGTAGGTGCCGCCGCCATGCCCAGGAAAGTGGAGAAGAGCTACCGCTGCGACAACCCGCCGTGTATACATGTGGTTGTAGATAGCAGGAGGAAAATATTCAAGATTTTCCTGGAGGACTACAACCTCATAGCCCCCATACCCTTTGAGCGGGCTATAGCTGCCTGCGAGGATATCAAGAGCCTGAAGAGCTTGGCAGAGAATGAGGGGTTCAGAGAGGCTGTGGACGAGGAGGTAGACATGCTTGCAAGGAAATATCTCGGGGCAGAGCCGTTCGAGGAGGAAATAGAAACCTAGTATGATTTATCTTTTGAAGTGGAGAACACTGTTCCTAAAAATTCTCAGCTCGTGGCATATATAAATACATACTGGATAACCTTTAAACCCTCTAAACTATTGCTAAAACTCTAAATTACTATAACCACATAAATGCGCTTTAACTTAATACTCCAATAATTCTGGGAGATCAAAAGTGCTTGAAGATGAATTGAGGCGCCAGATGTTCGACAGGGAGGAGTGGCATAGCTTCTGGAACCTCCTAGCCCGCCTCTACACCCATGCCAGCGGCTTTCTAAGACTCTACAGAGAACTGGAGGGTAGGCTTGCTGGGAAGAGTGTTGAAGAGCTTTTGGCTGGCGAGAGTGAGAGTGCTAGGAAGATGGTGCTCGGCGGTTTTAAGGTCGACGAGCAAAGGTATAGCCATAGGGCTCTAGGGCTTTTCACCAGCGAGGCCCTGGGCATAAGGATTTCTGGAGACGATTTAAGGAAGCTCGCTTCTAGGGTGCTTGGCGGGGTGGGGCCGCGGGAGGCTGGCCGGGATATAGTGGTGGCGGGTGAGGGTAGCGTTGTGGTCGACGCTATAGCGAGCATAGCCTCAACGCTGGAGCAGCTGCTTAGGAGTAGAGGCTATAACGTGGAGGAATTGGCGGCGGGTAGGGTGTATGATGTTGAAGACCCGCTTTCCGCCGTCTACGCCCTGAGGGACGTGCTGGACTCGAGCAGGAGAATACTCCCCCTGTACAACCCGGTGTCCTTCATGCTGAACAGCTTCTTCTCCACACCCATATACTACCTGGAGGAAGTCTATGGCTTCGGTTTCCAGAGGAGGGATGACATGCTTGTTCCCGAGGACGAGGATGCTAGAGGGGTTTTCGAGGTGAACGGGGTTAGACTGCGCGTTCTACTCGACCCAGGCAAAGCCGGGGATTGGCGTGTCACTGCTATAGTGGGTCACGAGCCCGGTAGCACAGGGTTCGAGATACACCGCCTCAACTGCATCATATACGCCCTCCACAGCTACATATCCTCGACAAAGGAGGGCGGGGAGGGAGTCCTCAAGAGATTCTTCCACGGCATAAGAAACGAGTACGAATACTACATTGAGGTGTATAGGCCGCTTCTAGAGAACGCTGTGGACATAGACAACGCTGTAAGCCTGCTAGAGTCTTGCAGCAGGGAGAAAGCATCGACATGTGGGGCGGTGCATGGTATTGAGGTGTACTGCAATTACCAGCTCGAAGAATGCAGCCTCAAAAAGCTACTAACAGGGTCTAGGAGGAGAGAGCTCAGGAGTTTTCTGCTCAATGTAGGCCTACTGTCCTTCCTCGGCCTGGCAGCTTTCCACGAGGATAAGGTCTATTTACAGAGATTCTAGACTTGTAAATAATAGTAGGACTCTCTAAATACAAAATATAACATGTCATATATCTAGTCTAGTAGTTAAGGAGGTTAACATTTTGTCTGGTAGTGGAGAGAAGAAGGGGGAAGAGGCCAGGCGGAGGGAGCCCGTCGAGATTGAAGAGCAGGGTGAGATGGGCGCGGAGCATCGGGTAGAAACCTTCGCAGGCGAGAGAGCAAGCCCGGGCAAGGGAGGTATTGAAGTCCGCAAGCCCGGGCAAGTAGATGTTGCCATGCCCGAGCAGGGCATGGACCCCAGTATTGAGTCGGAGGCGAGGCGCGGGATACTGGGGAGACCCATATTTCTTCTTAAGGCCGATAAGGTTGAGGTGAAGGACGCTATAAACCATGAGATAAGCCACAGGCTCGCCAGAGAGAGGAAGCCTAGGGAGGAGACGGGGAGTCAACGCTAGTGGTAGTACGGATAATTTAAGTTACGCGCTAAAGACCTGAGCTATCTCGACGCCTCTACCCAAGGCATATGAGTTAGGAGCCCCAGCCCTTTCCCTGGTGGTGTGGCGGGCCCGGGGGGATTTGAACCCCCGACCACCGGCTTAGGAGGCCGGCGCTCTATCCTGGCTGAGCTACGGGCCCCCTCTCCTTCGCCTCCTGGATCCTCTTTCGTTTTATCTCCTGCTGTGGCTAAAAGCGTTACCTCCTCGTGGTGAGTATCTCCTCTAGGGCTTCTGCGAGCCTCTCGGCATCCTCCTTGCAGTTGTAGATGTAGAAGCTGGCCCTCACGCTCCCCGTGCTGGCGCCTACATGGTCGTGTAGTATGTGGGCGCAGTGCAGGCCTGTCCTGACTGCTATCCCCTTCCTGTCCAGGAGGAGGCCCAGCTCGTCGGGGCTTTTCAGGTGTGTGGTTATAGAGACTATACCGTGCCTCTCCCCCGGATTGTCGGGGCCTACGTAGCGTATGAGGCCCTCCCTGTAGAGGGGCTCCAGCAGCTTCATAGTGTATCCTGTGAGCTCGTCCTCATGCTCCGCCACCCGCTCCATACCTATCTCCATGAGCATCTCAGCCGCCTCTGCAAGGCCGACGGCCTCTATGATAGGCGGTGTCCCGGCTTCGAACTTCCACGGAGGCTCCTCCCACTCTATCTCGACCGAGCCCCCCTTAAGCCTAACCCTAGATACAGTTCCTCCCCCGCCTAGCGGCGGCTCCAGCTCCTCTAGTAGATCTCTCCTGGCCCAAAGCACCCCTATACCGGTTGGCCCCAGCATCTTGTGCCCGCTGAAGGCCGCCATATCAACCCCCATCCTCCTGAAGTCTACTGGCAGGTGGGGGACTCCCTGGGCTGAGTCTAGGACGACGAGGGCGCTCACCCTCCTTGCGGCCCTCACTACGTCCTCCACGGGTGCTACAGCCCCGGTCACGTTGGACACATGCCCAACCGCCACAACCCTTGTATCCTCTGTTACATAGTCGTCTAGCAGATCCCACCTGGGCACCCCCCTGCCGTCCAGGGGTAGTATCCTGGCCCTTCCACCCCCTAGCCTGGCGGCCCTGACCCAGGGAAGCAGTGTGGAGTGGTGGTCGCCAGCTGTCACCAGGACCTCGCCGCCCCTGAGGAGGCCGTTGTAGGCCAGCGTTAGGGCGGCTAGCTGCATAGCCTCGGTAGTGTTGCGGGTGAAGACAACCTCGTCCCAGCTGCCCCCCACGAGCCTGGCCACAACGTCTTGCGCCTCCTCGTAAGCCTTACTAGCCTCTATGCTAAGCCTGTGGACGCCGCGGTGAACATTGGCGTAGCTCCTATAAGAGAACTCTCTCATAGCCTCTACAACACGCCGGGGCTTAAGGGTGCTCGCAGCATTATCCAGATAAACAACCCCCCTCTCCAGCTCAGGAAACTCTGAGCGAAGCTCATAGCAGCTAAGCCCGGGCATAAGCCTAAAGACACCTCCAAGATAGAGGTCCTCTAATACCCAGTTAAGGTATAGTGCGAACCACAGGGTAAAACTTGAAGCATAGAAGGCGGAAACCTATAAGACCCCGCCCCGATAAGAACTGTTACCACTGGGGCCCAAGGGCCCGTCGTCTAGCCTGGTTAGGACGCCGCCCTGACGCGGCGGAGGTCCGGGGTTCAAATCCCCGCGGGCCCACCAAAACTCCACCATAAACAATATAAACAGTCTAAACTCTATCTCCCTCCCTATAACGCTTTCACTATCTCGAAAAATCGCCTGTGTTATACCCCTTGCAACTCTATCCAGTAGAAACCATAAACCACAACCAGAAGACCGTCCCCTAACCCTTCTGGCTAAAACTTCCAGGCTACCATTAAGAATACTAATCCGAATACACCTCCCAATATTAGCTAGATAACACATAAGAAAATAAGACCCCAACAATGCATACACCTAAAAGACAGCACCCAAATCTTTTCCCCTTTTCTGGAGGGATGTATATACGTTTAGATTGGGGTTATGTTTATTAGGTTTGGTTGGACCTCCCTCCTTGTTTGTATATATTTTTGTGTGTGGTTGTTTTTGTACCTCAATGTTTTCCCCTCCGGCTGGGGGAGTATATACTCTTATCTCGTTGGTAAGGGTTATTAGGCTCCGTGTGGACCCCCCATATGGCGAGGCCCCCGGGCTAGGGCTGGGGGCCGTGCAATAAACCCCCGGGGGCCGGGGGTTTATCTATGTGATAGAGTTGACTAGCCTCCCGCCCCCGGGATGGCAGGGTGGAAAATAGAATATAGTATCGGCTGTAGACACTACAACGCACACCAACAAAACCATGTGCAGAATCTTCGAGATAGAATTGCAAGCACGTCTGCAGCCAGCCCCAATCCCCGACATAACGGTTTATGAATCTTCGAGATAGAATTGCAAGGTAGGCCCTCCGGGTTTGCAATAGCACCCTTGTCCTTTGAATCTTCGAGATAGAATTGCAAGCTGCATTTCGTTGTCGCCGCGATGGCGGGGCTACTGGTCGTGAATCTTCGAGATAGAATTGCAGGAGTGTCGAAGGTTTATATAGGGAGGGCTGGAGGAGCCTGTGCGAGGTTAGCCTGAGCCTGTAGAGCCGTGGAGCCTTGCGATCTCGTCCATAGGAGGCTCCCTAAACGTCTTGACCCCGTTGCTCGTGACCAGCCTTAGAGCCGGCTCTCCTGACCTGCCGGACACTCTGCCTATGAACGAGTACTCCACTCCCATCTCCTCGAGGACACGACTCGCCTCGCCAGCCTTCTCTGGAGGCACTGTGGCGAGGAGGGTGCCGCTGCTTATAAGCCGTAAGGGGTCTATGCCTAGGGTGCTAGCCACTATCCTAGTCGCCTCTCCTAGTATTATCTTGTCCTCCTCAACCTCGATAACAGTCCTGGAGGCCAGGGCCATCTCCACGAGGCCTCCTATAACACCTCCCTCGGTGGGGTCGTGCATGGCGCTGACAACACCCGCCTCGGCAAGCTCTATAGCCTCTTCAACTATACTTACCCTAGAAGCAAGCAGCCTAGCCCCGGCTATAACATCCTCGCCCACAGCACGGCTCCTGAGCATGTCGGCGAAGTCTGTCGCTATTATGGCTGTACCCTCGAGGGCGGCGGGTTTGACCTGGAGGACCAGGTCCCCGGGCCTAGCGGCGCTGGTGGGCGTTGTACATCCTCCGCAAGTTATTCCAGCTGCAGCCGCCACTATGATGGGCCTGGTAACCCCGGGCGCCGCCTCAGTGTGGCCACCCACTATCTCGACGCCTATTTCCTCAGCCGCCCTAACAGCATCGCCGAGCAGGGAGGCGAGGCTATCTTCGCTGGAGCCCGGGGGCATGAGGACAGCGAGCATCTCCCACCTGGGGCGGGCTCCCGTCACGGCTATGTCATTGGCGGCCACGTGAACAGCG
Organism: Aeropyrum camini SY1 = JCM 12091; assembly: GCF_000591035.1. NCBI lineage: Archaea > Thermoproteati > Thermoproteota > Thermoprotei > Acidilobales > Acidilobaceae > Aeropyrum > Aeropyrum camini. The sequence goes on from NC_022521.1 coordinate 1,225,375, forward strand.
AGCCAGCCGGCGAGGGTGCCCGCCTCTGTTATTGGATCTAGATGCATAACCAGGTCTATAGGGCCTAGGCTTACTATGGCCGCGTCCTCGCCCACTGAGGGGCCTACCCGGGTGGATCCGGCCCGTCTCCTGCCAGCCTGCTGGAGTACTTTAGCCAGGTTTGAGAGGGGAAGCTTCCCTATCCAGTCACCACTCTTCCCGTGCAATCCTTGCTGCCTCCACCATGTTCCTCAGCTTGGCCCTAGCCACCTCTCTGGGCAGCCTCTTCAGGCCGCAGTCCGGGTCTACGTAGACCTTCTCGGGCCCCACAATATCAGCTTTCATGAGCTTGTCTATAGCGTCCTTCACCTCCTCCACGCTCTCTATCTGGAAACTGTGGACGTCGATAACGCCGTAGCCTATCTCCTTGTCGTACCCATACTCCTTAAGGTATGGAAGCAGCCTGAAGTTGCTGTTCTTCATCTCTAGGTCGAACTGGTCGACGGGATAGTCGAGTATGTAGGGCAGTATCCTCTCCAGTTCCCCGTAGCATATGTGAACTATCCTCTTGGCGCCGACTCCTTTGAAGACTATTTCTAGTGCTTCCTTCAACAGCTCGGCCTCCTCCCTGAAGGGTCTGGTTGAGAGGGCCGGCTCGTCGACCTGAATATACTCGGCTCCCCGGCTGAGCGCCTCGTCTATCTCCCTCCTTATCGCCTTGGCGAGGTCGAATATCAACTCCCTCCTGTCGCCATAGTGTAGGTCGAAGCTCCACTCCAGCATTGTGTAAGGGCCTGTTATTATGAACTTCACGGGCCTTCCAGCGCTTATGCTCCTCGCGTACTCCCAGTCATCTATTATCATCGGCTTAACCCACCTCACCTTCCCCGCTACTATGGGTTTTCTAAAGTATACGTTGTCGAATACCCTAACCCAGTCGCCCTCCCTATAGCCCTTGAGCCTCTCGGCGAAATACACTACCATATCCTCCCTAGTCTGCTCGCCGTCGCTTATGATGTCGACGCCGGCCCAGAGGTAGTCCTCCACCACCATCCTTATAGACTCTCTCGCAATCCCGTGGAACTCCTCCTCGCTAATCTCGCCTGACCTCCTCTTCTTTATAGCCTCGGCAGCGGGCCCTATCTTCGGGTAGCTGCCCACAACTGTTGTGGGGAATTTTCTGGGTACGGAGTAGCCGTTAGACACCCCTATTCACCCCCTGCGATAGCTATTTGGGCGCCGAGCTTTTCTGCTAGAGCGTGTGTGTAGCGTCCTAGGAGCGCGGTCTTCCTGATTGCATACCGGTATGGTATGAGGTCCAGCCATGTCGATGTCGTTAGTATGAGCTTCTCGGGCTTCACACTCTCCACAACCCTCCTCACCACAGCCTCCACCTTCTCGAAGCTCTCGCTGTATATACTGCGCGCGTCTATAACCCCCAGCGCCAGCCCCTCTCCCGATCCCTTGCTGGCCACAACCTCTACCCCCCTAGACCCTGCTGCGACGAGATCCACCATCACATAGTCTACCCTAGCGTCTAGAAGGGCCTCGTAAACCTCAGGCCTGGGCGGGTAGAAGTATACTGAAACCATAGTCTCCGCACCCCCAGCCCTAGAAGCTATAACCCCGGCCAGCTCCGCCGCCAGCACAGCATGGTCCCTCGTCGACTTCGGCTCTGAGAGGATGGGCTCGTCTATCTGGACGAAACCAGCCCCCGCTTTAACAGCCCGCTCGGCCTCGTCAGCCAGGAGGTTGGCTATAGCCTCAGCCAGCTCCTCGTCCGAGATACCGGACTCGTTCCTCGACATCAGGGTGAAGGTCACTGGCCCTGGCACCACAACCTTGAGCCTAGCGGGCTCTGCGACATGGGAGTAGGATAGGACCCTGGGCGCCAGCACGGGGTCCGTAGGCTCCGGCTCGCCGGTGAAAAGCGGTATACGGTAGAAGAAGTTATTGTCAAAATACCTCAAGAGACTTGTGGGGGTAACGTTCCTCCAAGCCTTGGAGAACGGCCTGAATATGTCGTGCCAGTCGAGCATACCGTCGACCACATAGGGGAAACCCTGGGAGACCTGGGCTCCTATGACAGCCGAGGAGGCCTGGTTCAGCACCCCCGCCAGCTCTACATTGGAGATCTCGCCCTGCTCCAGCCTCCTCAAAGCCCTCCTAACATACCTGCTCCTAGGATACCCCCCCAGAACCTGTCCTTGGATAAGCAATACTCACAACACCCCGCCGCATGTCTGAGAGTAGATGTTTTGCCTGTGCAGGGATAAAGATATAAACTATACACTATGTCCCCCAGGAGGGATGCGGTGGAGCGTAAACCACGAAACCCGGGTTATATAGCGGTAAGTCTCATTAGCCCAGCCTCTGTCTAATAGAGATAACTTGGATCTAGGGCTGGAGGGTGCTGTCTAGGGGTTGCCAGCGAATCTGCCTCCCGAGGCTAAGGCTAAGCTCGCTAAATACAGTGACGCAAAGAGCGTGGAGGAGAAGATACAGGCTCTAGAAGAGTTTATAAGCGCAGTGCCGAAGCATAAGGGGACAGAGAACCTCCTCCTCTGGGCCCGAAGGAGGCTGGCCGAGCTTAGGGAGGAGCTTGAGGAGAGGAAGAAGAGGCGTGTAGGCGGTGGCCCGAGCTTCTTCGTCGAGAAGAGCGGTGCTGGCCAGGCCGTCCTCATAGGCCCTCCCAACTCGGGGAAGAGTAGCATACTCGCCGCCCTGACGAACGCCAAGCCCGAGATAGCCGACTACCCCTTCACCACACGCATGCCACGGGCTGGCATGCTCCCCTTCGAGGATATACAGTTTCAAATAGTAGATACGCCACCTCTGCTGCCGGGAAGCGGCTCATCGGTCAACAACAGGGTTCTAGGCTTGGCTAGGAACGCTGACGCTATAATACTGGTCTTCTCGCTTGACGATACAAACATTGTTGAGACTATCGATGCTGTTGTTCGGGAGGTTGAGGATAGGGGGATAGTCATAACTGGTAGGAGGGGGCTGGCGAGGATTATGAAGTCGAGGGAGGTTACCGGCGTAAGGATAGAGGGGCCTGGGCGCCTCACCGACGCTACGGAGGACGATGTTAGGAGGCTGCTGTCACAGTATAGGATATACAATGCCATAGTTTATATAGAGGGCGACGTAAGCCTTGACGACGTCGAGGCCGCTGTCTACATAAACCTTGTCAGGAAACCAGCACTAGCAATACTGAATAAGGTCGACCTGCCCGGGGCTCGTGAAACCGTTAAACCGGCTCTCAAGAGGCTGGGCGAGATGGGCATAGAGGCCATAGTAGCCTCGGCAGTAAGGGGGGATGGGCTCGGGGAGGTCGCACCCAGGCTTTTCAGGATGCTAAATATAGTGAGGGTGTACACTAAGCAGCCTAACAAGGAGCCTGACAAGGACCCGCTGGTGCTACCCCGGGGGTCCACTGTTATGGATGTTGCCAGGCATATACATAAGGACCTGGTTAGGAGGTTTAAATACGCCAGGGTGTGGGGAAAGAGCGCTAAGTACCCTGGCCAGAGGGTAGGGCCGGAGCATGTAGTGGAGGATGGGGATATAGTTGAGATACATGTGAGGTGAAACATCTAATGCAGGGCTGCAGCCTCCTGCCCGCCAGCCCCCTCAGGGAGGCGGCAGCCATAACCGTGCTTGCCTTATATGTGATGCTCGTTGTCATACCGGTATCGAGGCGCCTCCACTCAGCGCTGGTGAAGAGAGGTGTAGGCGAGGAGTCTAGCCGGTATTATGTGAGGAAGTTTATACACGTAGCCGCTGGGGGTGTTGTCGCCCTCCTAGTACCAGTGCTCTTCACCAGCCCACTACTACCTACGCTCGCAGCACTAACGCTAGCTGCACTACTGCTAGCCTTACATGGCAGGCTCTCGTGGTTCCAGGTTTCGGATAACATGTATGACGTCAACTTCAACATAGCCTGGGGAGCCTCCATGGCTGCTCTATGGTGCTACACCGGCGACCCCTGGATAGCCGTGCTACCAGCCCTCTTCATAAGCTTTGGAGACGCCGCCACAGGTATAGTTAGGAACTTGCTGTTCGGCCGCCGCACTAAACACTGGCTAGGTAACGTAGCTATGGCGGCTGTTTCGATACCCATAGGCGTGGCTATAGCGGGCTGGATAGGCCTGGCGGCTGCCCTGGTCTCCTCGGCGGTGGAGAGGGTTGAGGCCGGGGCAATAGACGACAACATACTAATCGCCCTCTCCTCGAGCCTAGTTATACTCGCGGCCGCAGCTACAGGCCAGCTCTAGAAGGATCCTAAACTGCACATCCCTGTCTAGGGTTGACAGTAAGCTTCACACTAAAGACTCCCTAGCCGGGCGCGGCTGCCGGGCGTCTATGATGGAGGCCGCTCTATGCCTACTCCTAGCCTCCCTCAACCACTCATCAAGATCCACACCCCTCATACGCCTCCACCAATCCCTCCTCAGGCTTGAGACCCCCTGGACGTCTATACTGTAAACACCCATCTCCTCCCCACTGCCCAGCTTAAGCCTAACCCACCCGTCTGTACTGCTGGCCCCGGACGCCCACCAGGCGCTGGCCTCCTCGCCTGTCGAGGGAGGTACTATAACGTGGCTGAGACCCCCACCGCGGAAAGTGTAGCGCTTGGTGAATAGAGGGAACGAGGCCATGTCAACCCCTACTACCGGCGTGTAGAAGTCTAGGGCTCTAGAGAGGTTAGCCTTCACCCAGTGCTGCTCCATGCTGAACATGTATGAAGGGTTTATGAAAACGTCAGCACCCCCGAGGAAAAGCTCAAGGGCGGCCTCAGGAAAGCTCCAGAAGTCGGCGCATACAGCAACACCAAGCCTGGCCCTGCCTATATCCACCACCGCATAGTCGCCCCTCCATCTATCGAAGCCCCAGAGCCTCCTCTCAAGCCTGCCAACATACCTCTTCCTCTGCCTGTACAGCGGCTGCCCATCCGGCGAGTAAATAGTCGCCGTGTTGTACAGCCTACCGCCCTCCCTATAAGCCACCCCAGCGACCACGTAAACCCCTGAATCGGCGACAGCATCGAGGAGACTCCTCGATTCGTGGAATGGAAAGTACTCGGGAAAAACAACAATATCCGGCTCGAGACGGGAGGCTCTTGAGATAAGCTCTGCTGCTTTCGCAGGGTTTCCAGGATGCGAAGGATCGTTATTCACAGGCACTGGCTGTACAACAGCAACCCTAAGCACACCCTGCACAGGTGAACACCCTCAAGCCCCTTTCCTCATTAACATTCGTTACCTAAACTCTCACTTAACTCACTTAATACCTGATACCACCATCCTCAGGTTCTATTGATGGGTTCTCCGTGACGGAGCGCCCCTCGGTGGGGGGCGAGTGTGGCTGGCGGTTTTGTGAATTGCTAGCGGTTATGGGCCTTGGGCTTGGAGTTTAGGTAGAGTGGGGGTTTGACGAGGAATCCGGGAAACGATCCCCCGGGAGGCTTGGTGCTTCCCGGGGGGATGAGTGGGGCGAACTTCTCCGACCCCCTAGAGGCTTTTTATGAACGTTATCTTCCCGTTCACTATGACGAGGTAGTACGGCTTTGCCGATTCACTCTGCTTAGCCAAGACCTCGGCAAGGCTTTGTGGCCATAGCTTCTCTATAAACTCGTCTAGCCTCCGCCACTCTAGCTGGACGAACTTGCTACGGCTCCTCGGGTTTCCTTTGTAGTTGCATGTGAAGTAGAAGAGTATCTCGTGGAAAGGTTGATCCGTCTCTAGCACCTCCACTATGTACATAAGCTTATCGGGCTCAACTATAATCCCCGCCTCCTCCTTCATCTCCCTCACGAGACATAGAGGTATACTCTCGCTATACTCAACCCTACCTCCCGGGAATACGTAGGCCTCTTTCTTAGGGTCCCACTGAACGAGGAGCCGGCCGTCCCTCCTCTCTATTATGCATCTGGCCCTCACCACAGGCGTCCTCCTATGCCTCGGCACTATACAGTACACCCCCCGGAGGTGGTAATATCGGGTTGTCATCCAGTTATTCTTTAAACACACCTACCCTCTACTGGGGGACTACCGCTTGGAAGGGCTCATATATACAGTGTTGAAGGCTATAGGTGAAAACGGCGTCCTCACTCCGGGCGATGCTGTTAGGGTTGTCAGCGCCCCTCGCTATAAAATTCTGGCGGCGTTCCAGATGCTAGAGGAGCTCGGGCTCGCAGAGACTATATATAGTAGGGGGAGCCATAAGGTGTTCACACTGACAAGCCTGGGAAGGAAGGTCCTCATTGCTATAGAAAGCGGGCTAACACTCAGGGGGCTGCTGGAGGAGGGTGTTGAGAGGACTCAGCCCACGATTTCCGAGGCAGCGTCGGCGGATCAAGTAATATCATCCGGAACATAGGCTGGCTTGCCTTCGAGGTTGACTACGGGTATTGCAAGCCATCCCGGCTTGACTCTATTACCGAGCTCCACATTCTCCCCGTTCTCGTCAACCTTGACCAGCACATAGCCAGGAGCATTGTCCTCCCCATCATCGAGGGTTTCGCTGTAATAATATATTATGGGCACTCCATATTGTTTATAGTAATCCTTATAGACGGTCTGCACCATGTAGAAGGCCTTGCCACCATGTTTAAACCTATATATCGGGCTTACCGACATCCTGACCGCGTTCACCGAGGCGAGCCTAACGAGGTCGTTAAGTCTTGAAACCTTAACAGCCACTGCCACCGGTATCTCAGGCGAGCTTTCCTCCATATCACTACACCAACTATTATCTGTATGAAGCTAGAGTAATTTAGAGGTGGCCAGGGCGCCGGAGTACTCTCTACCCCCTCGATACTACGACTCATAGAGTAGTACCAGCCTTCAGCTATCTAGGGTGTCGGAGTGTGGTGTCTCCCGCAGGGAAGCTTGGTCTGGTGCCCGCGTCAATGGTCGCGGGGCAATTATACTGTGAGTATAGGGTTCACCTAGACTTAGGCCGGAGCCGCGCTCCTACACAGGGGCTAGCGAGACGTGTTGCCAGGAGGGTTATTGTGGAGGAGTCTGAGAGAGGCCTCGCAAGGGTTACAGTGTATGGAGAGGTTATGGGGGTGCCGCTGGTGGCCAGCCCCGACTTCGTGTTTTTTGACGGTGGGAAGGCGGCTGTAGTGGGGAAGACAGCTATAAGGGAGCCGCCCAGGAGACTTGCGGCAGACGTGGTGTATCTCTACATATCGACAGCTCTTCTCGAGGACAACGGGCTAGCTGGCGATGGAAGCGTAATTGCGGTTGTTGTAGGGCGGGGCGAAAAGTGCCTGGAAGACCTTCTAAGACAGGGAGTGCAGGAGGGCTTCAAGCCTCGGAAGACTGGCTGCGGCGTAATCTACACCGAGATATATAGTCGAATGGAGGCTTTGAGAAGGCTCCGCAGTCTGTTAGAGTACTGGAGGGGAGAACGGCCGCCGGTGCCCAGCCCATCGCCCCACCGCTGCTCAAAGTGCAGATACCGGGATACCTGTGAGCACAGTACCAGGGCCTAAGACTAGCTAGGGCTTGGTAGCCGCCTGCCCAGGGCTCTAGACTCCACCTTCTTAAATCGTCCTATGTCACCGTCCTCAGGGAGAGTCCCTCTACTCGAATCTCCATACCATGTTCTCCGGACTACCCCTCCTCCATATCCTGTTTTCTGGGCGTGTGCATGGGCTCTGCTATGGCCTCTTCCATTCCAGGGGCTTCGAGGTATTCTATATTGATCTCCGTCTTGGGGTCGAAGTACATAACCTTATCCTCCTCTATACTAATATAGATCCTGCTGCCAGGCTTGGGCTCGACAACCGGCGGGACTATTGCCTTAACCTGGCTGTTGCCAACTATCAGGGTGACTATGTTTTCTCGCCCTAGCGTCTCAACCGTATACACCTCAGCCTCTATAGACACGTAGTCACCTAAGGGGCTTTCAGACAGGACTACTGATTCCGGCCGGAATCCCAGTATTATGGAGTCAGAATCCACGGCCGCCAGCTTCTCTGCAATATGCCTCGGCGGGCAGTAGCGGCCGCCGCCGGGTAGTAGCAGGCACTTTCTACTCCTGTCAAGATTTACTGTCACAAGATTCGCGGGGGGAGTGCCTATGAAGCTGGCGACGAAGACATTCCTCGGCTTATGGTAGATCTCCCACGGTTTCCCTACTTGCTGTATAACACCCGAGGCTATTACGGCGATCCTATCGGCCATAGCAAGAGCCTCACTCTGATCGTGGGTTACATATATAGCGGTTATCCCCAGCTCCTTCTGCAGCTTCTTCAGTTCACTCCTTATCTTTATCCTAAGAAGTGCGTCTAGGTTGCTAAGGGGCTCGTCGAGAAGAAGGACCTCGGGCTCCTTAACCAGGGCTCTCGCCAAGGCCACCCTCTGCTGTTGGCCCCCGCTGAGCTGTGAGGGATACCTGTCCAGGAGCCCTTCTATGCCGAGTAGCTTGGCGGCGCTAGACACCTTCTCCTTTATAGTGTCTTCGCCGAGGTTCCTTAGCCTAAGAGGGAAGGCTATGTTCTCATACACCGTCATGTGGGGGTATAGGGCGTAGTTCTGGAAGACGAGGCCTATATTCCTCTTGTTAGGGGGCAAGTCGGTGACGTCTCTATCGTTAAAGTAGATCCTACCCCTGCTAGGCTTGTAAATACCTGCTATAAGGTAAAGCAAAGTAGTTTTGCCGGAGCCGCTGGGACCCAGTATAGACACGAACTCCTTATCCTCTATATAGAGGTTAACATCCCTGACGGCAACAACGTTGCCAAAAACCTTCCAAACGCCGTCAAGCCTTACACTAGCCAAGGCCAATAACACCCCTCGATCCCAGCCCCCCAACTATGAGCCAGCGTAACTCAAGAGAGGCCGTGGGCCTTCGGAGGCCATTGAAAGCACACGGCGCCTAGTAAATAAAGTAGTGTTTTTGGCACCAAATTTAAGCTCACAGCATTGGAAACACTATAACAGTTAACAGAGGGTCCCGGGCCTCGCACCATTAAAACCGCGTGTAAACACGCGCTACCAGTATGTACGTTGACAAGCCAGACACTTGCGAGCTAGTTATCCTACCAGATAAGGTACTGTTGTAAAGACTGTGGTCACTCGCTAAGTGGTGCGGGGGGTGGGATTTGAACCCACGCAGGCCTACGCCATCGGGTCCTGAGCCCGACCCCTTTGGCCAGGCTCGGGCACCCCCGCACCGATAATCAGGATTTTCGATACGCGGCCTTTAAACGCTTTGGACTCTTAGGCTTCACTGGCTGGCGATTCCTTGCCTCTTCTTGCCGTCTGTTAACCAAAGGTTAACACAGTTCGTATAAACCCCGGAAATCATGGATTAGGCTATACGCATGTTTAAACCATCTGTATTATTGGCTTCCCTTTTATGATAATACCATTCAACTGCTAAAACGGTGGTCCCTACATGAACAAAATTTGTTGCCGCTTTAACAGCGTTGGATTCGAATAACAGTAGCTAAGCCACAATACCTTAGGTTTAGCGGGGGTGATTAATAGAATGAGCGACGAGATAGAGCTTAAGCTTATTCAAGAGTCTGTTTACGACCCCTCCAAAGAGCTTGAAGCCCGCAGGAGCCTCTTGAAGAGGATTTACAGTCAGGTCGTCGATGCACGGCGTGGCAGGGAGAGGGCTCTCAACAACGGCCTCCTCACTCCCACACCCAGCTGTGTTGGAGAGGGGGGCTTGTGCAGCGACGACTTAGGCTTCACCTATAACGCCATAAGGGTTCTTATGGCCAGGTACATGGTTAAGGATGAGCTGGGCAGGTTTCTCGAGACGCCTAGCATGGTCATGAGGAGGGTGGCGCTGGGCTTTAGGGAGAGGGTGGACCCAGAGAGGCTGTATAGGCTTCTGGTTGAGAGGAGGTTCATGTTCAACTCGCCCACGCTATTTAACATGTTTGTAGATGGTGCAAGAGGCACCCTCTCAGCATGCTACGTCACTCCCGTCTACGACGACATGGAGTCTATTATGGATGCAGCCACCGTCCAGGCCAAGACATTCAAATGGGGCGGTGGCCAGGGCTTCAGCTTCTCCGAGTTGAGGCCTAGGTGGGATGTGGTTAGGGGCACCAGCGGCTACAGCAGCGGTCCAATGAGCTTCATGAGACTCTATGACACAGTGACGGAGCTTGTTAAACAGGGTGGCAAGCGTAGAGGTGCCAACATGGGTATAATGCATGTGTGGCATCCCGACATTTACACACCTGGCTTCGACCCTGCGGTAGCCCTGAGGAACAGTCTTCCACCGCAGGTGCAGGAGCTGATTGACGCTTTCTCCAGGGTTATCAAGGAGCTGGGCGATGAGGGCTATGAAGTTCCCAGCGAGCTTGTGGAGCTTGTGGAGGGCCTGTCCCGGCATGGATGGTGGACTATAGAGGATGCAGGGTTCATACAAGCCAAGAAGCCTCCGCTTCAGGATGCAAACTTAACCAACTTCAACATAAGCGTTGGGGCTAACGATGCATTCATGCAGGCGGTTATCGAGGGCGGAGACTGGTGGATGGTCAACCCTAGGTACACCGCTAGCGATAAGACAGGTATCTATAGGATACATTACAGCGTATCAAGGGCCACAGGCCTTGGAAGACTCGGCAACCTAATAGAGAAGCACCCGTGGCTGCTGGACAACCCCTATCTTAACCTGTATGAAGACGTTGTTAGGGAAGCCCTCCCCCGAGCCCTGGAGATGCTTGAGGAGCAGGCTAGGAAGTCTGGAATGCCCGCTGACCCGAGGCAGAAGAACGTGCACGCTTGGGTGGTGCCTGCAAGAGAGATATGGAAGGAGATAGTGGAAGCCGCCTGGGGCGGTGGAGACCCGGGTCTAGTGTATTTTGACAACCACAACAAGTGGAGCCCTACACCGTGGCTGGGCGCTGTGAACGCTACAAACCCCTGCTCAGAGCAGACTCTATACCCCTTCGAACCTTGCAACCTGGGCAGCATATCGGTTGACAAGTACGTAGCCGAGGGTAGGTTCGACCTAGAGAGGTTCGCCGGCGACGTCGAATTCCTGACGGAGGCTATGGACGCCGTCATAGATTTGAACAGGCATCCGGACGAGAGGCAGGACAGGGCTAACAAGTTCACACGCAAGATAGGCCTCGGCATAATGGGCCTGGCTGACGCTCTGGCGGGCCTCGGCTACCCTTACGATTCTGAGGAGGCAGTCGCGTTCACAACAATACTGATGGCTGGTCTGGAGGTTTTCAGCTGGAAGCGAAGCTGGGAGATGGGTGCAAGGCTAGGCCATGCACCGGCCTTCGAGTGCAGTGTATTCGACTGGAGGAGCCTGGAGTGTAGAGAGAAGGGTAGCCCAGAGGTGCTTGCAGATCTCCACACCCCAGCACTGGTTAAAGCTGGTATGGTTGCTAGGTTTGAGGGGGAGTGGTTTAAGGTTAGGTATCATAGCCTTGACCTGACCAGGCCCTCCGCAGAGGTGCTGGAGAGGGTTTTCGGGGCTAGGTTCGAGAGAGACGGTAGTGTAAGGCTTGTCACCAGGGAGGCTCTCGAGAGTGTTGCAAGAAAGGTCTTCGGCATCTCTGAGGCTATGGCGGTAGAAGCGGTTGAGATGGGTATCGAGGCTGTGGGAAGCCCGAGGCACCTGCTGGCTCTAGCAGTCTATAAGCCCCTGGAGGCGTGGAGGCTGCTTAGGGAGTACGGTAGAAGGCTCGGGGCTAAGGCCCCGAGGAATACTGTGACTACAACAATAGCTCCAACCGGCACCATAAGTATATTGGCGGGCACTAGCAGCGGGATAGAACCCTACTTCGCCCTGGTCTACAAGAGGCAGGTGGCTGTGGGGACCTTCCTAGAGGTTGTATCGCGGTTTAGGGAGGACCTGCTGAAGGCGGCGGAGAGGTATGGCGTGGGCAGGGATGCGCTGGAGCTTGTTTACGAGGAGGTTAGAAGGCATAAAGGTAGCCTGAGGTGGGCTCTAAACGTTGTGGCGGAGAAGCTCGAGGGGAAGGTGAGCGAGGGCTTCCTCGAGGAGCTGGCCAGGCTAGCTAGAAAATACGCGACCAGCATGGACTTCCCCCTATGGTACCACCTGGCACACCAGATAGCCGCCCAGCTCTACGTAGACCAGGCTATAAGCAAGACTGTCAACCTACCGAAGACCGCCACGCCGGAAGATGTGGAGGCCTCATACCTGGCGGCATGGCTAGGCGGTCTGAAAGGCTTCACCGTCTACAGGGACGAGAGCAAGGGCAGACAGGTCATAGTATTCGGAGCCCAGGAAGGCGGTCTGAAGGGCAGGATACTGAGGAGGGTGCGCAAGGCGAGGATGGCACTTCCGAGGAGGAGGCTCAACCCTAGAGAGGCTGAGCGCGACCCTAGGCTGGCTCAGGTGTTTGAGGTGAAGACTGTGGAGGGCGATGAGGGGGTGACGGTAGAGTTAACCGAGAACTCTACCTGTAAGACGTGCCACCTCTAGGCTCCTAGAGTTTTTATGGTTAGCGCCATAAAACGTCTACACCCCCCCTCTCCCACCTCATCTCCTCATCCACCACACATGCCATGAAGTCTCACGGGGCGTCGTTGGCATCCTACAGGGTTGAAGCCAGCCTAGGCATCTCCGTCAGGCTCCTAGAGTACACTGTCGAAGGAGAGCGTATTGTGGCCGTGGCTAGTAAGGTTAGCCTCTCCCGCAGTCCCGCGGAAAGGCTTCTGAGCATAGGAGAAGAGGAGGTGGAGAAGTGGATACTCGAGACTTTTAGGAGACAACACTTCAGCCCGTGGGAGCACAGCGTCTACACATTCATGGTGGAAGGGCTCTCGAGAGTGGCCAGCCACCAGCTGGTTAGACACAGGGTGGCTAGCTATACACAGCTGAGTCACAGGTACAGCGAGGGCTACCTCAGGGAAGCAGCTCTCAAAGCCTGCGAGTACCTAGGTCTAAACTGTCCCCCTAAACCGTCAGAGACCGAGGGAGGGCGGAAGGCTGCGTACATGCTGTATTCACAAGCCCTTGAGAGAGCTGCTGGCGAACTGTCGGATAGTGAGAAGCTTGGGGTAGTGGCAAAGGCCTTCGTCATGCCGCCCAGCGTGCTGGCTAGGAACGGTGGAGGGGGGGTTGTTGATGCGTACCTAAAAGCAACGGCAGCCTATTACAGGCTACTCTCGCAGGGTATAAGACGGGAGGACGCCCGTTACATCCTTCCCGACGCGCTGAGGACTAGAATAGTAGTCACTATGAACGCTAGGGAGCTTATACAAGTATTCTTCCCCTTAAGGATGTGCACCAGGGCCCAGTGGGAGATACGCCACATAGCCTGGCTTCTCTGGCGAGAACTATCCAGGGTTCACCCCAGACTGTTCAGGTGGGCAGGCCCCAGCTGCGTCCTACGGGAGAACACCCTCAGGACAGAGCCCGCCAGCCTCAACAGCTATCTGGAGGGGAGAGAGGGCTTCACCCAGCCAAGATGTCCCGAACTCGTGGAGAACAAGGCTATACCCGGGTGCCTAAGGCAAGCGGCATCTGTCGCCCCTCAGGGAGACGGGGAATACGAGTAGCATGGCTCAGGAGAAGTTGGGGAGTATCGAGGGCCTGAGCACTTTGATAACCGAGGCGCCGCTGCTCCTCCACGCAGGAAATACTACGCTAACCCCAAACACATAGCCCTAGTTTATACAACGGGGTCTTCAACGCCTCGCACTCATGTAGTAGCCGTAGACTTTGAGAATCTTTGGCACCACTTTCCTCCAGTCATAATGCTCGAGAACGGTTTTCCTGGCCTCCTCGCCCATTTTCCTTCTGAGCCCGCTGTCTTGGAGCAGTGTTATTAGTGCTTTGGCAAGCTCTCTCGAGGAGCCCGGTTTTACTAGTAATCCGGTCTTGCCATGCTTTACCACGTCTTTAAGTCCTCCCTGCCTCGAGGCTACTACTGGCGTCCCGGAGGAGAGGGATTCTAAGGCTACTATACCGAAGCTCTCGTTCACTATGCTGGGCACAGCTGTTACCCAGGCGAGGGAGTATAGCCTCGGCTTCTCCGACTCGGGGACGACTCCAAGCATCTTAACATTACCCTCTAGGCCGTAGCGCGCTATTAGTAGTCTTATTATCGGCTCGAACTCGCCCTTACCACCTATGTACAGCTGCGCGTCTCTAATCTCGTCTACCACCTGCCTGAAAGCCCTGACGAGGACGTGGGCTCCCTTCCTCCAGACAAGCCTACCGAGGAAAAGGACCAGAGGATAGTCGGACTTGGGCGTCGATGGCTTGAACCTCTCGACGTCAACACCGTTAGGTATTATGTAGCGGTCAACGCTATCGCCAACTATACCCTCTACCATCCTGTCCGCGGCACTGCTCACACTTATGACGGCCTGCGCATTGGGTAGGAGGTATCTGGTCGGTAGCACTATAGAAGCTATCCTCCAGAGGGCTACTTTGTCGTATGCGAGGAAGATGGAGTGGTTGGTGGCAACCCTGGGCAGGCCTAGGTCCCGGGCTGACTTGAGGGCTAGTAGGCTGGTTAGGGTGTATATGTGGTGTGAATGTACTATGTCGGGACCCAGCGTCTTGATCTCCCTCTTAAGGTCGAAAGGGTCGGGTGGGACGAAGATAATCTCCAGGGGGAAGAGGGGCTTTACTATGTAGTGGCCCTCGGCCTCAAGATCCTTTACATCGCCCTTCCCCAGAGCCCTCGATACTATAATTACCTCGTAACCGAGATCTTGGAGGAGGCGTGTAAGATCCCTTACATGCGACTGCACCCCTCCCACTGAGCTAGGGTGGAAGTCCATAACCATGGCTATCCTAGAGCCCCTGGGGGGAGGGCTGCTCTCGAGGTCCTCGACCCTTTTTAGACCGCCCAACGCTGTTCACCGTTAACCAGTAGGTTGTTGAGCTTTAGATTGGGCTGCGGAAAGCGTGTTGCCAGGGGTAATCTTTATATTGTCAAGAGGTATTATCAAAACCCCTTAGAAAGCCGTGGGGGTGTCTAGATGCTTTGGCCTGCTCCAGAGCTAGGGCTAGGGCTTACTCCTCCGCAGCCAACCTAGGCCCCGGCTTCGACGCTCTAGCGGTGGCTTTGAATGCTTACTACGACGAGGTTGAGGCTAAAATCTGCACCGGCCGTGGAGGCGGCGTTTATGTGGATAGGGTGGAGGGCAAGTTCTCGGTAGGCGTCTCGCCAGGTTCCAACACAGCCGCAGAAGCAGTTCGGGAGCTACTTAATAGCGAGGGTGTTGAGGCCGAGGTCGAGATTAGGATATACAAGGGCGTGCCGCCTGGCAGAGGGCTAGGCAGCAGCGGGGCTTCTGCTGCTGCAGCGGTTGTTGCAGTGTCTCACGCTCTAGACATGGAACTCGCCAAGGAGAAGCTAGTATTCTATGCAGGGGCGGGCGAGAGGGCGGCGGCTGGGCAGCCCCATTTCGACAATGCAGCCGCCAGTATACTCGGCGGGCTTGCTATAGTAGCCAGCGACTCTGCGGGCAGGCTCCGCGTCTTCACTGTCCCGTTGGAGGCTTGGTTCTCGGTGGTGACGCCGATGAACCCTGTCCCGGAGGGTAAGACGGGTGTGATGAGGAGTGTGCTACCGGAGAGAGTCGGTTTCGGCGAGGCAGTGAGGAACTTCTCGAGGGCGGCAGGCATTGTAGCGGCCGCGGTTAACGGCGATCTAGAGTCGATGGGGGCTCTCATGATGTCTGACGAGATAGTGGAGCCTCGTAGAAGGAGTTACGTGCCGTGCTATAGCCAGGTGAGAAAGGCAGCCCTCCATGCGGGCGCACTAGGCTTCACACTAAGCGGAGCTGGCCCCTCCATGGTAGCTCTGGCTGCTAGCAGGGAGGCGGCGGTTGAGATAGCGTCTGCCATGGAGGAGGCCTGCGCATGCTGCGAGAACCCTCTGGCTACCGTTGCTGAGCCCGGCCCAGGAGCCTATCTAGTAGGGTGATGTGCTGTGGGTTGGGTTACAAGGTGGGTTAGAGGCGGCTGGAGGCCTTCGAAAGACCCGGCTAGAGAGCCTGTGGTGCCTCCCGTGAGCGTATCAGCTATCTACGTCCACCCTCCCGGCAGCTTTGAGCGCGAGTATCCTAGAGTAGGCGATCTTAAGTATGGGCGGGAGAACAACCCTACAGTGCTAGGCTTCGAGGAGGCCCTGGCTAGCCTGGAGGAAGGCCGCTGGGCACTTGCCTTCAACAGTGGGATGGCTGCACTCTCTACACTAGTATTCTACGAGATAGCCAGAGGGGCTCGGAGGATTCTTCTTGAACGGCTAACTTACGGCTCCACGAGAAGCCTTCTAGAAATGGTTTCCTCGATAACCGGGGTCGAGGTTAGGCTGGCTGGCCCCCCATGGGAGAGCCTCCTAGACCTCGTCTGCTGGTCTGACCTGGTTATAGTGGAGTCGATGGCCAACCCAACACTCAGAGTACCGCCTCTGAGCGAGGTCTATGGGGAGGCGAGAAGCTGTGGTGCTAGGGTTGTAGTAGACAATACATTCGCGACGCCAGTAGCATATAGGCCGCTGGAGGGGGGGGCTCGCTATTCCCTTGAGAGCCTTACCAAATACATCTCAGGGCATAACGACGTTGTCGGCGGCTCCATATCGGGCGGTTTTGATGACGATCTTGAACCGCTTTGGAACATGAGAAAGATCATGGGAACTATTATGCAGCCTATAGACGCCTACCTGGCGTGGCGCGGAATGAAGACGCTCAAACCCAGGTTTGAAGCCCAGTCCAAGGCTGCTCTGGAGGTTGCTGAGTGGCTTGAGAGCCGTGAGAAGGTGAAGAGGGTTTACTACCCAGGGCTTCCCAGCCATCCGGACCACGAGCTGGCTAGGAAGGAGCTGAACGGGCTCTACGGTGCAGTGGTGAGCTTCGAGATAGGGGGGGGAAGGGGGGAGGTGTTCAGGCTACTCTCGAGGCTGAAGCTTGTGACGCCCAGCCCGAGTTTCGGAGGGGTCGAGACGATTATATCTTATCCAGCCATATCCAGCCACAGCAACCTAGACCCCGTGGAGAGGGCTGAGCTTGGTATAACCGAGGGGCTGCTGAGGCTGAGCGTTGGTCTTGAAGATGTGGCTGACGTCATCAGCGATTTATCACAAGCTCTCTCGGCAATATAGAACAAGCACCCGCTCTAAGCAACACAGTATCACCGTGTGAATACACCAGTATCATTTACGCTGAACCCCCTACCCTATACAGCGTTCATAACTTTTTCCCGGGTGCCAGAGGAGAATGGCTGTACCCTTCCTCTGGAGGCAGGCTATCAGCCTTTCCGAGTTTTACAGGGAGATAGCCAAGGGCCAGAAAGACCCGTTTAAGAAGAGCATTCTAAACCTAGCGTCAATAGCGCTCGAGGAGCTTTCGGACGAGCTAGCCGCAGGGGCGGTGAGAGAGGCTACCAGGAAGAAGCTCATGTATATCAGGGATATGATGAGGCACAACAATATGCCGCACTACAGCCTAGACAAGATAATAGAGAGAGTGTCGAGGACAGCGTGGAACGGTGTTCCAGTGGGGAGCCCTGGCGGTATAGGGGGTTACGAGTACCTGCTAGGCCTCACGTAGCGATGGAGATTCATATTCTACGGTATTAGCGAGCGATGGCCATGGTGTTGAGAGTGTTGCTCACAGCTTAAGCCTCATAGCCCTCGACGCGGTAACCTCCTCTAGCTCCCGCTGGCTGCATACTTTCCTGCCGCCCTCAGAAGCTTCGAGTCTTAGAAGATTGAGTAGCCTCAATAGACTATCCTTAGACAGACCTACAATATATATTACATCAAACTTCTCGGCTGGCTTCAGCTCAGAGAGCTGTTTAAGTCCTAGCGAGATTATCTTCACGTGCAGTGCTGGATTGCGGATTCTAGCAGATCCCGCTGTACGGTCCTCAAGCATGTAGAGGTATGCTATAGCTACCTTACACGGCCCGGGATCCTCATCCCCCGTGTAGTACACGGTAACCGGATCCTCGCCCGCTTGCAACTCCTCGTCAGGCTGTTTGGGAGGAGGTTCTACTCTGGCTAGGTAGATGGGGATGAGGGGAGTGTGGATCTCAAACATTATAGCCCGATGCCCTGAGCTCCTCCTCAACCTCCCTCCTCTCCCATGGGAACACGATCCACTTATCCAGGCTCTTAGAGTAGTAGTCTGGCACCAGGTTTGTCCAGGGCTTTATATATAGTGTGGCTGTCTTTACCTGGGCTGGAAGGTAGAGGTCAACAGCCTCTATAGCGTGTTGCAGGGTTAAACCAGAGTCGCTAACGTCATCCACTATAAGAACATTCTTGTCTTTAACCTCTATCACGAGCGGCTGTCTTAGGAAGGGTCTCGGCTTCCTAACCCCCACGGATGTGTAGAGCTTAATCTCGACCACACCTATATTCTTGACGCCTAGAGCGTCGGCGAGGAGGAGGGCGGGGACAATGCCGCCCCTCAGTATACCAACTATGACTTCCGGCTCGAAACCGCTCCTAACTATCTTATCGGCGACATCACTAACAGCATGCTCTATATCCCTCCACGTGAGGTGTATAAGCTCAACCCTCCTACCACTAACCTCCTTTGAACCCCCGTGGGTTACTGGCAGCACAATAACCTCCTCCTCCACCTCCTGGTCCTCTGGCAGTAGGCGGTAGTCGACTCCATCGACGAAAACCAGGTAGCCTGGCTTAGGCCTCCCCTCCTCGTCTATAGCCTCCTTAAGCCCCTCAACCTGCTCAACAGCCTTCCTCAAAACAGCACTCCAGCCAAGCTCTCCGCCCTCAACCTCTATGATCTCCCTTCCAACCCTCTCCCTAAGGCCTCCCATTAGCCTGACTCTAACCTTCCTACTAGTGGAGCTAGAACCTCCCTCCGTCGAATAGACGCTATTCATAATCTTATCCCCGCTAGGCCCGACGATCTAGTCTTATAATATCCTATGAGAGAGCCAGGCTTAATCAAGGTTGAAACCTGAGAGCCTTGTGTAGACTAGGATTTAGGATATAGGAGCAGAGGGCTCCCGGGTAGCTAGCCAGGCTGGAGGAGGTTGGTCTCCTGTTTATATCCTAGCAGACGCCTCCTCAGCCTTCTTCCTCTTGGCCGCCATATTGACGAGGTGTGTTATATAGCCTGCTATCTGGTTTCTAAGCTTCTTACTCCTATACTCTATGAGCTGTGATACTACTTTTTTATTGTGCTCGAAGTCGCCTGTGAAGAGATCAGGATACTTTTCGAGAAGCCTTCTAGCAGTCCTCTTAACAAGCCTTATTCTAACCTTACCCATGTTGCGATCCCCGGATCGTTAAGGGAGGGTTTCCGCGAGGCTTTATAATGTTCGCCTCTGCTAGTGTTTTTAAGCTTTTCCATCCATTGCTTCCTTGAAAAAGCTTATATAGAAGCGTAGTAACTTAGAGTTTACCGGAACTTATGGTTGACCGGGTGATAGAGATGGCGGTTCAGCAGCCTATGACAGAGCCTGTAGGTATCCCAGTTATAATACTCAAGGAGGGCACCCAGAGGTCCTACGGCCGTGAGGCCCTCAGAGCCAACATAATGGCTGTAAGAGCTATAGCCCAGATTCTGAAAACGACCTACGGCCCGAAAGGCATGGATAAAATGCTGGTCGATAGCCTGGGCGACATCACTATAACGAACAACGGAGCCACCATACTGGACAAGATGGATGTGGCCCACCCTGCTGCCAAGATGCTTGTGCAGATAAGTAAGGGCCAGGAGGATGAGGCGGGCGACGGGACTAAGACCACCGTCATATTCGCGGGCGAGCTTCTGAAGGAGGCTGAGAAGCTTCTAGACATTAATATCCACCCGACGATAATTGTGGAGGGCTATAAAGAGGCCCTCAGGAAGGCCAGCGAGGTTATAGAGTCTATAGCCGAGCCCGTCTCCTATGACGATGTTGAGAAGCTGAAGCTAATAGCCAAGACCAGCCTCAACAGCAAGGCTGTAGCCGAGGCTAGAGACTACTTCGCGGACCTCGCAGTAGAGGCCGTCAGGACCATAGCCGAGAAGAGGGGCGACAAGTGGTATGTCGACCTGAACAACATACAGATCGTCAAGAAGCATGGCGGCAGCCTAAGGGACACCAGGCTGGTCAGGGGTATAGTGCTCGACAAAGAGGTTGTCCACCCCGACATGCCCAGGAGGGTTGAGAACGCCAAGATAGCGCTACTCGACACGCCTCTAGAGATAGAGAAGCCCGAGATAGACCTGGAGATTAGCATAACCAGCCCCGAGCAGATAAAGGCCCTCTATGAGAAGCAGGAGAGGATACTCCAGGAGAAGATCGAGAAGATCGCCGCTACCGGTGCTAACGTCGTGATCACCCAGAAGGGCATCGACGACGTGGCCCAGCACTTCCTGGCGAAGAAGGGTATACTGGCTGTGAGGAGGGTGAAGAGGAGCGACATAGAGAAGATAGCCAGGGCTACGGGCGCTAGGATTGTGACCGACATAGACGATCTCAGGCCCGAGGACCTCGGCTACGCCGAGCTGGTTGAGGAGAGGAAGGTCGGAGAGGATAAGATGGTGTTCATAGAGGGCGCCAAGAACCCGAAGAGCGTCACCATACTACTCAGAGGCGGCTTCGAGAGGCTAGTCGACGAGGCTGAGAGGGCCCTCCACGACGCCCTCAGCGTAGTGGCCGACGCCATAATGGATGGTAAGATTGTGGCTGGCGGCGGCGCCGTCGAGGCGGAGATCGCTAAGGTGCTGTACGAGTACTCCTCTAAGCTGCCTGGCAAGACACAGCTGGCGGTCGAGGCCTTCGCTAGGGCTGTTGAGGCTCTACCCCAGGCCCTAGCCCACAACGCTGGCCACGACCCGATAGAGGTTCTCGTCAAGCTGAGGAGTGCCCACGAGAGGCCTGAGAACAAGTGGTACGGCGTAGACCTGGACACTGGCGATATAGTGGACATGTGGAGCAGGGGAGTGCTAGAGCCTATGAGGGTTAAGCTCAACGCGCTGAAGGCTGCTACAGAGGTGGCCTCCCTAATACTGAGGATCGACGACGTCATAGCCGCTAGGAAGGAAGAGGAGGAGAAGGAGGAGAAGAAGGGCGGGGAGGAGGAGTAAACCCCCAGCCCCCCAGTAAAGAGAGATACATCCCTTTTTAACACGTTTAATCCCCACCTAATTCCCGTCTAGTCGCACCTAACACCTCCTACGGCTCGGCCCTTTCAAACCCCCTCCTCCCAGCTATATCTTATAACTCTGTTTGTAGGCAGATTCGAGTTTGGAGTATTAGCGGTTGGCGAGAGCCGGGGTGGCTGCCTGTGGATGTTGAAGAGAGGTTCAACAGGATTGCTCGGAATACCGTCGAAATTGTTACCGTCGACGAGTTGAGGAGGCTACTGGAGTCAGGCGGGGGTATTAAGGGTTACATAGGCTATGAGCCCAGCGGCGTCGCCCATATAGGCTGGCTTGTGTGGATGTATAAGGTTAAGGATCTGGTGGAGGCCGGTGTAGATTTCTCCGTATTAGAGGCTACCTGGCACGCCTATATAAACGATAAGCTCGGGGGGGACATGGAACTCATTAGGACTGCCGCGAGGATTGTGAGGCGTGTTATGGAGGCTGCCGGAGTTCCCGCTGAGAGGGTTAGGTTTGTGGACGCTGAGGAGCTTGCCAGCGATAAAGACTACTGGGGGCTTGTCATAAGGGTTGCCAAGAGGGCCAGCCTGGCGAGGGTTAGGAGGGCGCTAACTATAATGGGTAGGAGGGCTGAGGAGGCCGAGGTCGACGCTTCAAAACTCATATACCCCCTAATGCAGGTGTCTGACATCTTCTACATGGACCTCGACATAGCCCTTGGAGGTATGGATCAGAGGAAAGCGCATATGCTGGCTAGGGATGTGGCCGAGAAGCTAGGCAGGAAGAAGCCTGTTGCAATCCACACCCCCATAATCTCTAGCCTCCAGGGCCCGGGGAGGATGGAGGCTTCCCCGGGTGAGATAGATGATGTACTGGCCGAGGTAAAGATGAGCAAGTCCAAGCCTGAGACTGCTGTGTTCGTGGTTGACAGCGACGAGGATATAAGGAGGAAGATAAGGAAGGCTTACTGCCCAGCCAGGCAGGTTCAGGGTAACCCTGTGCTCGAGATAGCTAGGTACGTTCTATTCGCTAGAGACGGGTTTATACTCAGGGTGGAGAGGCCCTCCAGGTATGGGGGCCCTGTAGAGTATGTGAGCTACGAGGAGCTGGAGAGAGACTATGCCGAGGGGAGGCTGCACCCCCTGGACCTCAAGAACGCTGTAGCAGAGAGTCTGGTCGAGATAGTGAGGCCCATAAGGGAGGCGGTCCTCAGCGACTCTACAATGAGGAGGGCCCTGGAAGTTATAGAGGGTAGGGTAACGAGGTAGTATATTGCCCGACCTTTAGACCCCGCATATGCAGGCTCCAAGGTCGCCTCCAAACCCCTTCTTCTTCAACTCGAGGAACTTCTCCACAAGCTCCTTATGCCCAGGCCTCTCCCTGAGTATTCTATCCATTATACCGTTCCTCTTCATAACCTCTATCTCCCAGCTCCTGAGGGCGAAGCATAGGTAGCAGCCTATCCTGTAGAACCCGGCCTCGTAGAGCGGGTTGAGCGGTATGCCCTTCGAGAGTATGTAGAGCTGGACGTGGCCTCCACTCCATAGTTTCAGGGGCGAAGCTACAGGGTACCCCAGCTTCTCGTCGTGCCTGAGGGGCGGTCTTCGGCCCCTCTTCTCCGACTCTCCGTCCCTATCCCCTGTTACTATGATTGTTTTGCCGCTGGAGAGCGTTTGGAACGCTCTCCTGAGGGCGTCGAGCTTCCTTCCGGTGCACCACCGGTATTCTGGGTCCGGCATCGGCATCCCCTCTATTAGGAGGCCATCGTCTACGTCCGCCTTCGCATAGACCAGGTCCACTCCAAGGGAGGAGGCCACTTTCTCAACGTACTCCGCATTCTCTATGAAGTCTATTCCCGTGTCGACGTAGACAGCTCTAACAGCCTCCCTGCCGAACGCTTCGACAGCAACGAGGAGGGCTGCGGTCGAGTCTTTACCGCCGCTCCACGGCACTATAACCGTGTCAACGTCTTCACCCGCCCTCTTCAGGACCCCCACAGAGTGGTGCTCTAGCATAGCCAGGATACTCCTGTTAGCCTCTACTAGTGTTTCAAGCCCCACGCGAACAGGCTTAACACCCCTATACAGCTTCCCCTGGGGTAGAGGCTTAGAGTTGTCTATCACCAGCTCCCCAAGGGGCCGGGGACCGGCGTATACCAGATGCTTCCCCCCATACATTTTGAATAGTAGGGCAGCCCCTCCCACGCTCCTCTGCATAAACATGCCCAGGACCTTAGAGCCCCTCCCGTAGACAAAGAAGCTGTCACCCTGAGGACTGTAGGGGAGGTGCTCGACCTCTACAGCGCCGGGCTGCCGGGAGAGAATGAATGTGGAGCCGCTCCAGTGGGTCCTAAGCCTAAGCCTAGCCCTGGCGCTGTTGAGGGAGGCGTATATTGTTTCTATCCTCACGTTCCTAACCCTCGACCCCTTAACCACCGCCACCTCTGAGAATGGGGGGAGCTGGCTCTCCAGGCTCTCTATACTATCGGGGCCGAGGTCCTCCCTCCCCATGAGGAATACGGTGAATGGCCTCGCCTCCTCCAGTATAGCCTCTTCCAGCGCGCCGCCCCTGGGGCCGCCGAGGCTCTCCACCTCTATGCCCCATCCTCCCATGAACTTGTCTAACGCAGCCCTAGCTGCCTTGGCGTCCTTCCTACTCCTCGCCACTACTCTTAGCATGGAATTTCAGCCACCCGTAGATTAGTATTGATCCTGTGCTGATAAAAAGAGCCCCGACAACTATGGATACTGCTATGAGAGTGTACCTGACTATGGCCAGGAACTTCTCTATGTTAGAGTCTAGGAGGAGGTATGGGTATGCTATGCCTAGGACTATGCCTACTGCTATGAATATAACCCCCGTGACGAGGGGCCTCGTACTAGCACTCCCCCTCAAGGCTTCAGCACCCTATCAGCCTTTATCCTCTTGAACATCTCCCTAGCCTTGTTAAGGGCCTCCTCATCGTTGGAGGCTGCAACGTTGAACACTATACCGCTACCCCTCTCCCTAACCCTGAACCTCCTCTCCCCGAAGAGAACATAGGACTCTAGAATCTCGAACTCCGGCAACTCCAGCACCTCGCACTCGGCCCCAACGAGCTCCCGAGGCCTATATAATCTTTGGGGTAATGGTTAATAATTTACCAATGGATACAGCAGGCCCTGTTGACAGGCCTTCAAAACCTCTCGGCGGGGGTGCTGCGTACTGGGCAGGACTGTGAAACGTATACTCTGGCTAGACGGCAGGCCCTCCGCGCTTAGGGTTGTGAAGCAGCATATGGAGCTGCTCGCCCGCCAGGGGATAGAGTTGGAGGTGCCCGGCAGCCACCCCCACCCCCCGCGTGGGGGCTGCGAGATAGCCGTACTACCGCCCCTAGGTAGCCCGGAGAGGACCTGGGCCGAGGGTTTTATAGCCCAGCTGGGCTGCAGGCGCCTGGTCTCCGGAGAGGACCCCCTGGAGGCCCTCTACACAGCCCTAGCCCATCCGGGATCGGGATTCATGCATGTCGCCGTCGGTATAGACCCCGGCAGGATGTGCACCGCGGTCGCCCTGGCAGACGGCCTGGTTCTGTGGGAGTGGAAGGGAGGTTGCGGGGATCTGGGCCTTGCTGTAGAGGGTGTTCTAGCCAGAATACCCCACGAGGGGAGCGCCGTATATTTAGGCTCGGGCCCCAGCTTCGAGGAGGCTGAGAAGAGCCTGGCGGCAGCTGGCCTCGGCTACATCATCGTCGAGGAGTGGGGCTCCACTAGATCGCCGTACGAGCCGCCTGGAGGGCTTTCGGGCCTCTTCTCTGATAAGGATATACTTGCTTCGATTACAATAGCTTACAGAGGTCTATCGAGATGGAGGATGCGAGTCTGAAGAGCTTTCTGGAGAATGTAGGGTATAAGTATGTTGACAAGACTCTTTCCAGGGACTACCAGGTAGCCAGGCTAATAGCCGAGACTCAGGGATGCGGCCCCGCCCTTCTGGCGAGGATTGAGGGTGTCAGGCAGCCCGTAGCCATTAACATAGTAGATACCCGTGAGAAGCTTTACAAAGCACTGGGGGTCTCGGCCGACCAGGATGCGTACGCCAGGATAATAGCGTCCTCCACCAGCCCCGGGAGGCTGGAGCATGTGGATAGCCCGCCGCTGGAGGAGCTGCCGGAAGGCTTCGAGGGGCTCCCCGCGGCTAAGTTCTACGAGGGCGAGGCGGGGCAGTATCTCTCGTCGGGCATCGTCATAGCCTGCTACGAGGGCGTTTGCAACGCCAGCATACATAGACTCCTAATACTAGGCAGGGATAAGGCTGCCATACGCATAGTTCCACGCCACCTCTGGCACCTCTACAGGAGGGCTAGGGATGCGGGGGAGGACCTCCCAGCCACCATAATTGTGGGCGTGCACCCCGCCGTCTTGCTAGCCGCCGCCACAAGCCCGCCTCTGGGCGTGTTCGAGCTTGGAGTGGCAGCTGGCATGCTCGGGGGGTCTATGAAGGTCTACAAGAGCCCCGTTCACGGCAACCCCGTCCCCCTGGGAGCGGCTATGGTGGCCGATGTTTGGATAACTGGAGAGCTTGTTGAGGAGGGCCCTTATGTCGACGCCCTGCTCACCTACGATAGAGTGAGGAGGCAGCCCGTTGTAAGGCTCGAGAGAGCCTACTATAGGGAGGGGGAGTATACACACACTATAATGGGGGGGAGCCTAGAGCATGTTAACCTGATGGGCTTCCCCAGGGAGGCGAGTATATGGGAGGCGGTGAGGAGGGCCATACCCAGGGTTAGGGCCGTGAGGCTCACCCCCGCCAGTGGGGGGTGGCTCCATGCGGTGATTGCTATTGAGAAGCAGCACGATGGCGACGGGAAGACAGCGATAATGGCGGCGTTCGCGGCACACCCAAGCCTCAAGCACGTGGTAGTTGTTGATGGAGACGTGGACGTCGACGACCCCATGCAGGTGGAGTGGGCGATAGCAACCCGCTTCCAGGCCGATAAGGACCTGGTCGTAATACCCCGGGCCAGGGGCTCGACCCTCGACCCGAGCGCAGCCGACGGCCTCACAGCGAAGATGGGGTTAGACGCCACCAAGCCTCTAAACGCTAACACGGGGTATAAGAGGGGGAGGATACCCGGGTTTAAATGGGGCTCCACAAGATGCCCCTAGCCTGCATGCTGGACGCCTTATGTATTTGACCCAGGGTGCCTTGCGGGTGGCGAGGCTCTATCCCAGCCAGCCTGTCGTTGGGGTAGGGTGTCTAGTGTTAAGGGGTGGGAGGATCCTGCTGGTGAAGCGGAGGTACTCGCCGGGTAGGGGCAAGTGGAGCATACCCGGGGGGCATGTGAGGCTGGGGGAGACTCTCGAGGAGGCTGCTGTGAGGGAGCTGGAGGAGGAGACCGGTGTTAAGGGCCGCCCCCTGGGTGTGGTTAACGTTGACGATGCTATAACTTTGGACGAGAAGGGGGTTAGGTACCACTATGTTCTTGTGACTGTGCTCCTCGAGGACCTGGGGGGCGAGCCAAGAGCTGGGGATGACGCTGAGGAGGCGGGGTTCTACACGTTTGACGAGGCCCTCAGGCTCGACCTAACCCCGTCCACCAGGGGGTTGATAGAGAAGATAACGGGGGGCATGATCTGCCTGGAAAAACCCATTAAGCCTAGGAGGTACAGCCCAGCCGACTAGGCCGTGGGCGACAGTTTAACACCACCAAGCTGCAAAACACTAGGTGTGGCTGCATAGTTGGGGTGTGCCGCCGTGTACAGGTTTTATAGCAGGATGGGTGAGGCGGCTCGTCTCCTCGTAGACTATTGTGTATCGGCTTCCAAAGGGGACGATGTTGCAGTGTCCTTCGGCCAGCCTGCGGTTGATTTTGCCAGGGCGGTTGCACTCGAGGTCCTCGCGCGGGGGGCATACCCCCTGCTCAACCTGAGGGACGACTATGTTGCGGAGGCTATGTACAGGCTCGCCCCTGAAGAGCTCCTGGACTACATATCACCGATAGATGTATATATCTTGGAGAAGGTGGACGCAACAATAAGCATCATAAGCCCCTTACACACCAAGCCCCTGGCAACGGTGGACCCCGGGAGGGTTGCGAGGCGTAGCAGGGCGTCTAGACCCCTAACAGAGCTTTTCATGAAAAGGGATGGGGAGGGCAGCCTAAGATGGACTGTGACGGCCTACCCCGCGCCAAGCCTGGCCCAGGAGGCTGGTATGGGTCTTCTGGAGTTCGAGGACTTCGTAGTTAGGGCTCTGAAGCTGCACGAGGACGATCCAGTTGCGGCTTGGAGAAGGCAGGCGGCGTGGCAGGAGAAGGTGGCTGCCCTCCTCAGCAAGGCGTCCGAGCTGAGGGTGGTGTCCAGGGGCACAGACATAGTGTTCAGGGTTGAAGGGAGAACGTGGATAAACGATGACGGCAAGAAGAACATGCCCGGGGGCGAGGTCTTCACAGCACCGCATGAAGACGGTGTCGATGGCGTGATAACGTTCGACTTCCCGGCGGTATGGAGGGGTGTGGAGGTGGAGGGTGTAAGGCTCGAGTTCCTAAAGGGCCAGGTGGTGAAAGCGTCTGCCCTAAAGGGAGAGGAGCATCTCAAAAGGATTCTGGAGACCGACGAGGGGGCAAAGAGGCTGGGCGAGCTCGCCTTCGGGCTAAACTACGACATACAGAGGCACATAAAGAACATACTCTTCGACGAGAAGATAGGCGGTACAATGCACATGGCCCTCGGAGCGGCCTACCCCAGCACTGGCGGGCGAAACCAGTCGGCGATACACTGGGACATGGTCAAGGATCTGAGGAGGGAGTCAAAGGTCTATGCAGATGGCGACGTCATATTCGAGAATGGAAAGTTCGTGGAGGACTACCTGTAAAACCGCAAAAACGCTCGACGGCGGGCTCGGCCTAGGGCTCGCATCATCCCCCGGGGTTTTGGCTAGGGTCCGTCGAAAACTCCCTCTTCACGGCCCCTCACTTTTAGCTTTCTCCCTTACCGCTGAAATGTCTAGCGCCGCCTCCGCTATGTCCAGAGAGTAGCCTGTTATCCTTCTCATACTGTCTATGACGAGGTAGCGTAGGAGGCTTCCGCCACCTCTTAGGAACTCCTGGGCCGTCATGCTCTCTAGCCTACTCCTATACTCTCCCAGCGCGGGGGCTATGCTCGCGGCTAGGGCCGCGTCGGCCTTTATGAGGGCTTCTACACTCCTGGAGAAGCCCTCGGCAGCCTCCATAACCAGGCTTGATAGGCCGTTCTCGACTTTCATGCCTGCGCCTAGGCTGGCTGAGACTCTGAGGGATAGTATTGTGGCGTGGTCGGCCACCCTCTCTATGCTCTTGACTGCGAGGAAGAGGTGTACTATCTCGGCGGGCGAGTAGACGCCGAGGTCCTTGAGCGGCAGCCTGCCGCTGGACGCCATAGTCATCTGCCTGGCCATGTAGAGGTAGAGCTTGTCGACGAGCTGGTCCCTCTCGGCTACAAGGTCCAGCAGCCCCCTATCCCCGCTCTCCAGCCCCCTGGCTACGTCGCTAATCATGTCAGACGCTATCCTGGCCATCCTTGATAGGGCCCGTGAGAACTCCATGCTCCTGTGGTCGACCACGGAGACGAACACTATGTATCCCGGGCCTTCCTCTAGAACGTTGAAGCCGAGTATGTTGGACTCTACTATACTCCTAATCCTCGACACGGCGTCAACACTACTATCCCCGAAGAGTAGGAGGACCTCGTCGTAGCCTGCCAGGTAGGAGGCTATTACACTCTTGATGACGAAAGAAAGGTCAAGCTTCTTACCACGAAGGTCTATGACGCGCCTGTCTCTCCTTGCAGGCCTCTCCAGTGCAGCGGGTGCTATCTTGAGGCTGCCGTCGGGCATAACCTCAAGGGTTACCTCGCTCCCCCTACCCAGCCTCCAGGTTTCCACCCATTCCTTGGGGAGACTCACGATATAGGTGGAGCGCCCCGTGAGCTGTAGCCTCCTCTTGTAGGCAACCCTGCTATCCAACGCTTCAGCCACCACTCAATACTCTATATACTGCCTGCGGCGGACTATATAGTGGACAGTCGCGGGCCCCATCCCGGCTTCCAATATTTAAACCTTCCGCTGGCGCCTAGTAGCTTAGGGGTGCTGCAGGATGAGCGTAAACTATGCAACGCTGGGCGACCTGAAGAAGGGGAGCTATATAGTTATTGACGGCGAGCCCTGCAGGATCGTGGAGATGAGCAGGGCTAAGACTGGGAAGCACGGGAGCGCGAAGGCCCATGTTGTTGCTATATGCATCTTCTCCGGGCAGAAGAAGAGCCTGGTGGCCCCTGTTGACACCAGGGTCCAGATTCCCGTGATAGAGAAGAGGCTGGGCCAGGTGCTGGCTGACATGGGTGACATGCTCCAGATAATGGATCTGGAGACCTACGACACGTTCGAGGTTGAGAAGCCCGGGGGTAGCGAGGAGGAGGAGCAGCTGGCCGCTAAGCTGCAGCCGGGAGTCACAGTGGAGTACTGGCTTATAATGGGCAAGCCGAAGATAATCAGGATAAGGAGCTCCTCCGGCTAGCCCCTAGCCCCAGCTCCTCCGCCCTCCTCCTAAACCACTCTCTGACGACAGGCCCCATAGGCCTCCCAAGAGCCCTCCTAGTCACCCTGCAGAAGCTGCACTCCCCACCTGAGGATAGGAGGCCGCAGGAGGGGCATCTGCCTATGGAGCCCCCGGGCTTAGGATAGTCCTCAACCCTCTTGGCGAGCTTGGACACCATCTGAAGCTTCAGCCCCGGCCTCTTATCCTCGAGCTGGTTCACAGTCTCCTTCAGCTCCACCTCCATCTGCCGTCTGTCTACGAAGGGGCACTCCTCGTGGAGGAAGGGGAGTCCCGCTAGGAGGGAGTAGAGGAAGCTCTCCTTCTCGTACACGTAGTATAGCGGCCTGATCCTACCCACTGCCACGCCGGGTATGCTCTCCGTTCTGACGCCGAGCTTGGATATCGCCTCGAGGTCCTGGTTGAGGAAGGACTTCAGGTTGTACACCGCTATATCGTCTGCGTTGTGGCCTAGGGCCACAGCATCAGCCGCCAGCTCCACTGCGGCGGCGTTTATGACGTAGCGTTTAACCATGCCGCATACACTGCAGGGCGGCCGTTTAGAGGCCCGTGCGAGCTCAGGTATGCCAGCGCCGAGGACCTCCTTAAGGTCGAAAACTATGAGGGGCACGTTAAGCTGGCGGGCGAGCCTGAGAGAGGCCTCCCTACTCTTCTCCGAGTAGTCGTAGATGCCCAGATGTATATAGAGAGCCACCAGCTCGAAGCCTAGCTTGCCCGAGAGCCTCGAGAGGACGGCGAGAAGTGTAGAGCTGTCCTTACCGCCGGATACGGCGGCCAGAACCCTCTGCCCCCTTCTAACAAGCCTGTGCCTCAGTATAGCCCTCTCGACTTTCGACTCGACGAACTCGAGATAGTGGTCCCTGCACATGTACCTTTTCTGGTACCTGATATATGCTACCGCGGGTGCGCCGCAGACGCTGCACCTAGCCACCGGAGAGCACCCTCACAACTTCCACAGACTCCCCTGGGGATACGAGGTCCTCGGGGAGCAGAGGCTTCCCGTCCCTGAGCACGACGGCCACCTCCTCGTTCATACCCAAAATCCTCAGCAGCTCGCCCGCCTTAAGCGGCCTGCCAGCCTCTACAACCTTCTCCACGCCCTCGGGCACAAGCCTGACCTTGATCTCCCCCCCTCCCAAGCCATCTACACCCAGTATAAACATTGTTTAGCTCTAAACCAAAGTATTAACCCCGCATATATGAGATTGTGGTATTGGGCTGGTGGGTATTGTACCTGACGAGGGAGGAGGAGAGGATACTGGCCGGTGAAGAGGGGGAGGCCAAGGCGAAGGCGCTGGAGGTTATAGTAAAGGTAGGGGAGGCTGTCGGCGCTGAGAGGCTTATACCTATAAAGCATGCACACGTCTCGGGGGCAAGCTACATGACGATAGGCGACGCTGGGCTCCGCTTCCTATCCAGGCTAGCCGAGATCGGGGCTAGATTCAGCGTTCCCACCACAGTCAACCCTGTAAGCTATGATGTTGAAGACCCTAGCGCGCTACCCATGGTGCGTCTAAGCCCCAGGGTTGTGAAGGCCCAGAGCGAGATACTTAGAGCTCTGGAGGCTATGGGTGCGGAGTTGATACTCACGTGCACACCCTACTACACGGAGGTGCCTAGGAGGGTTGGGCTCAGGGAGGGAGATAGTGTAGCCTGGGGCGAGTCCAGCGCTGTGGCCTACGCCAACAGCGTCCTGGGGATACACACAAACCGTGAAGGCGGGCCTCTGGCCCTGATGGCTGGCATAGCGGGCAGGACGTACTTCTATGGTGCTCACGACCCCGAGTGGAGGAAGCCTAGGGTGGCATATAGGCTTGAGACCCCGAAGGTGCTGGACGAGACTGAAGCGGGGGTGCTTGGGGAGGTTATAGCTGCACAGCATAGGGACGAGCATCCCCCCCTCCTAGACGCCCCCCTGGGCGGGGAGGCGGCGCTGAAGGAGTTCTCAGCAGCAGTAGGCTCGGCAGGAAGCCTGGCGATGGTTCACATAACCGGCGTGACACCCGGGGACCCGGGGGGCGCGGTAGAGGAGGTAGTTACCATGGATTACGGCGATCTAGCCAGGAGGATGGAGGAGCTGGCCCCCGGCTTCGAGCCCGACATACTCTACGTCGGCTGTCCCCACGCCAGCATCGAGGAGCTTAGGAGGCTCTACAGGGCGTTGTCGAACGCTGGGGAGAGGGCCGGTAGGAGGACGGTCGTCTCGGTCTCCAGGAGCCTATACCTGCAGGCCCTTAGGGAGGGGCTGGTAGAGAGGCTCAGGGGGTTGGGTGTGAGGTTTGTGAGGGACTCCTGCCTTATAGTGAGCCCCTTCAGCAGCAGCGCTCGGGGAGTTGGGGTGGCTACTAACAGCTACAAGGCGTACTTCTACCTTTCGAGGAAGGGCGTGAAGGTGGGTCTGGCGCCTATAGAGGCCCTCCCAAAGCTAGTGTCGTAGGGTACTCTTACACCTAGGGGTGGCTGTAGGTGGAGGTCCTCAGGTTCAGGTCGAGGCCCATAGTCGGGGGGGAGGCTGAGGGCCCGGCTGTTGTTATAGGTAGCCTAAGCTTCTACGGCGAGGTGGATCCCGAGACCGGGGCTACCAGCTCCGGCAAGAGCCTCGCCGGGAAGGTTGCCGTTATCAGGAGGAGCCGGGGGAGCACAGTGGGTAGCTACGTGATCTACGCCCTAAAGGAGAACGGGGTAGCCCCGCTGGCCATACTCATGGAGAAGGCGGAGCCCATAGTTATAGCGGGCTGCGTGCTAGCAGGCATACCCCTCTACGATGGACTCCCCCCGGAGTTCTTCGAGAGGGTTAGGGACGGGGACAGGTTGAGGGTTTATAGCGATGGTCTCGTCGAGATCCTAGGGCCCCGGAAGCCCTAGGGCCTCGAAAACCCTGGCAGCTATCTCGCTCTGCACATCCTCAATACTTCTCTCCACCCCTCCCCTGACCCCTTCAACCCTCACCACCCTAACGCCTCGGCCGCTGGCGAGCCTCAGGACCTCCTCGTACATGGTCTTGACTCGGGATAGGAAGTCGGGGGTCTCGAAAACCTCCCTCCTCCCGCGGGCTGTTATCCTCCTCATGGCAACCTCGGGCGGAACGTCTATGTACACCAATACCTCAGCCTCAGGCGCCTTGGAGTTGATCGCGTCAACCCACTCTAGCCCGGAGCTTATGCCCTGGTAGGCTAGGCTGCTGTACTTGTAACGATCCACCACTAGGACCTCAGGCCGCCCCCCGCATCTTTCGGCCACGCCTAGACGCAGCCCCCAGAGCCTGTCGGCGGCGAACAGCAGGGCCATAACATCGCTGTCAACAGCCCCGCCTGCACCCCTCAGAAACCCCCTTATCAGCCCGCCGACTGGCCCCTCAGTGGGCTCCTTCCAGAGGCATGACGGGACGCCAGCCTCCACAAGCTTCCCGTGGAGAAGCTTGGAGTGTGTGGAGACTCCGGAGCCGTCTATTCCTTCAAGGGCTACTATCCTCATGCCCTGCAGCCCCCCGGGTCCATGGCTGGCCGCTAAAAGAGGGGGAGGTCCTCCGGCTTTCTATAGGCTATGGCGTAGGCGCCCATTATACCCTCGTTCTCCCCGAAGCTCGCGTCCACGACGTCTATCTTTGACGAGAATGGTGAGTAGGCCTCCAGATGCTTCTCTATAAGCGGTTTGAGTAGGCGCCTGTTGTTCAGGTAGACGGAGCCGCCGATAATAACCACGTCCACGTCGTACGCCGCCTTCGCAGACGCTATACCAGCGGCCGAAGCCCTGGCTACATAGTCTACCACGTGTAGCGCGAAATCGTCGCCCCCAGCGGCCGCGTCAAACACCTCCTTAGCACTCCCCACTCTACCCTCCAGAGCCGCCCTATAGAGCCTAGTCTCCGCCCCCCTCCAGCCCCTGGCTAGGACCTGGGAGGTCCTGGGTATCCACCTCCCCCCGGCAATAGCCTCCCAATGCCCTACACCGCCGCAGCCACACCTACCCCCCTCCCACCACATGTCGACAACCATATGACCCACCTCATGCGCGTTGCCCCGAGACCCGAGCAGGAGTCTCCCGCCTACCACGAAGCCTCCCCCCACGCCCGTGCTCATGGTTATGTAGCCAAGGTCAGGAGTCCCCGCCCTAACGCCCAGGAGGTATTCGCCCCAGGCGGCTGCAACAGCATCGTTGGCAATAGCCACCCTAGACCTTGGGAAGAGCCGTTTGAGCAGGGTGCTAAGACGTATTATATGCGACTTAATGTTAGGGCTGCCAACAATGTAGCCCTTCTGGAGGTCCAGCGGTCCTATGGAGGCGACACCCACACTCCCAACTTCACCCCTCCCGACGGCTAGCTCCCTGGCCAGGCTGCTGAGAACGCGGGCTAAACCCTCCTCCGTACCGGGGTTGCGCTCCCGCTTAAGACCCTCTATAACACCATCCCTGACAAGAGCCATCCTAACCCATGTAGCGCCAATATCAACAGCCACGATATCCAACTCGCAACACCACCCAGGCTTACAGGAGGGGAGATCTTTCGGGAGTAAAACCGGTTCACCGCCCCCCTGACCGCCACCCCCATCCAGAGTGTATAGTAGGGGGTTTGGGATGTATAGGGACATCCTGTCTAGGGCTGTCGATCGGGTTAGGGATGCGCCTATGCACGTGAGGCTGCTCGCCGTAGCTTTCAGCGCGGGTGCACTCGAGGTCCTCACTCTAGGAACCTACAGGCTAGTGCTCGCTTCCTCAGCACTGGCTGTTGCAATGGCAGCGGCAAGGCACCGCAGGGGCTTTACTATTGCTGGGGTTCTCGGGGGCTTGTTTCGTGGGGAGGGCGGGGCTGGGGAGGGGCGTGGGGTTGGGGGGGTTAGGCTTATGGAGGTTAGGATAAGCCGTGGGGGGTTAGAGGCCGCGTCACAGGTCTCCAGGCTGATACTCTCTAGGTCGAGGCAGTCTGGGTCGGAGTATATTGTGATCTCCTCAGTATACAGGGGCTACTCCCGGGTGGTCGTAGCGGTGGCTAACGACAGCCCTGACGAGCTGAGGGTTGACTTCGAGGTTCTCTCCTCCATAATAGCCTCTAGCGTTCCCGGAGTCCAGGTTGCACCCCTGGAAGCTGGAGAGGCAGGGGGCCTGGCCAGGGAGTTCTCGAGACTCCTGGGTGTTAGAGGCTCTACACCACCGCTAGTGGCCCCGGCCAGCAAGCCGGCAGCCCCACCCTCCCCCGGTGGAGGTTCTCTCCTCAAGATAGGTGTGAGGCTCGACACCCCAACACCCGAGCCACTATACCTTGACAGGGGCGATATCGAGGGGCATATAGGGGTCTTCGGAAGCACGGGAAGCGGGAAGACTACCACGCTCTCCACGATAGCCTGCGGCGCCGCCGATACTGGGCTTCCTGTTGTTGTGGCCGACTGGCACGGGGAGTACCGGAGCATCCTCAAGGGGGCTGGCTGTAGGCCTAGAGTGATAGACCCGGGGCGAGAAGGCGGTATAAACCCCCTGAGCCTCGACTGGGACTATAGCGTTAAGGCGGCTCTACTGTCGAGCGCCCTCGGCCTTACGGAGCCACAGCACTACATGCTGCTCAAGATTCTTGAGGAGCGCGAGCCGCGGGGGCTGGCCGAGCTTTACAGCATAATTGAAGCGCTGGAGGAGAACTCTAGGTGGGATAGAGAGGTTAAGAGGGGGTTGATGCGGAGGCTCGGCCCTCTAGCAAGCCGTGCAGGCCGGAGCCTGGCTGAGGGGGAGGGGCCCTCCCTGGGGGGCGAGGGGATTTACATAGTGGACACGGGCTCTATAAGGAACGTGCAGCTGAGGAAAACCTATTCCATACTCCTCGCCGCATACCTCCAGCACAAGGTCCTCAACCGCGATATAGGGCCGCTCATGCTGGTCATAGATGAGGCCCACAACATTTTCGATGGGGAGGAGTCGTTCCCCTCCGTAATGATGGCCGAGTCTCGTAAGTTCGGCCTCTACATAGCCCTCGCCACCCAAAACCCCTACCTGCTCCCACTCAGGGCGGTGTCGAACACTAACACAAAGATAATCCACTCCCTCAGGTGGTGGAGAGACCTGGAGTCTGTGGCCTCGGCCTTAAGCCTCCCCAGGGAGACAGCAGCCAGGCTACCCCACCTAGGCAGGGGCGAGGCTGTCGTCTACGCCCCCAGCCTAGGATACCCGGTACTCGCTAAGATAACCCCTCCCAAGTAGCTCTGCAACCCTGCTGGCCACCTCCACGCTCTCAAACCAGTCGATACTGATACCAGTATCCCACCTCTCGGCCCGGTCGAAAACCTCTCTGGCAACATCCCTCGGGCTCCTGAGACTTGTATCCACCTCGATGGTCGCACTCTCAAACCCATACTCCACCAGCTCCCATGCTATTTCCCCGAAAGCTTCTGCAACAACATTCTCCACAACCTTACCCCTAGGCCACCCCCTCGCCTCTAGCCTCTCTTCAAGCAGTAGAGGGTTTGTCCTGAGAAGCACCACTAGCGCCACCTCAAGGCCAAGAGACTCCAGCCAGAGTGAGGGGGTTACCGTTGAGACGACCCAACACCCGATATCCAGGCTCCTAAGACGGTCGACCGCAGCACTCCACTCAACCATCAAGGTAGCCCTGCCAGTAGGGTCTCTAGAAGTAGCGCCGAGGGCCTCTAGGAGGGGGGAGGACTCTACAAACCTGCACCCCGTCTCCCTAGCTATGAGACGGCCGACACTAGTCTTACCGGTGCCGGGGGTGCCAGTAACAAGGATCAGCAAGGAGGCGACGCACCCTACCCCACAACCTAAACATAGATTATAAAGGGGTTGTTTGGCGGGGCGGGAGTGGTTGCGGGGTTAGAAGAGGTCGCTGAAAGTCAGGAACTTCACGTTGGTGGGCTTGTGGGTTATCTTGTTTCCTATCCGGTTGCCTATAATTATGCCGACGCCCTTCTCGGAGGCTATGTCGAGGAGCCTCTGGGTTATAATGCCGTCGAACACCACAGCATATATCCTCCCGGGCTCGCTCTTGCTTATATAGTCGTAAAGCTCCCTAACCTTCAGCCTCTCTATCTCCCTCCACTCCTTATCGTAGACTATAGCCTCCAGCGTGCCTCTGAGCTCCTTAGCCGCCTCTAACACGGCTTTAGGTATGGTAAACTTGACGGTGGGCGGCCTCTCCTCGGGGGGTTTCTCAGCCTTCTCTTCCCTAGGCTCTGCAACGGGTTTAGCCTCCTTAGCCTCGGCTGCCGCCTCCTCCCCAGGCTTCATAGCCTCCCCGGCGGGCTTCTCCGGGGCTGCCGCCTCTATTCCCAGCTCCCTGGCAACTATCTCAGCAGGCTTCATCTGGCTGAGAGCCTGGGCGATCTCCCTCCCCGTGAGGCTCTCTACCTCTCTCCCCTCAGGCGCCCTAGCAACATAGTCCACCTTCATCTGGGGCAGGACGTTCTTCAGTATAAGCTCCCCTCCCCTATCCCCGTCGACGAAGAGGATAACCTTCTTCTGCTCGGCCAGCCGCCTTATGGTCTCGGGCACCTTCTCCCTGGCGCCGCCGAGGGCTATAACGTTGGTGTAACCGTAGCGGAGAAGAGTGTTAACGTCCGACCTCCCCTCGACCACTATTATCGTGTCAGCCTTCTCGACGCCGGGGCCGGCCGGCAGCCTCTCGGGGCCGTACTCGATGAGCTTCGCCACCTGAGCCTTGGCGTGCTCCTCCTGCAGAACCTCCCTTATCACCTCCCTTATGTCAGGCTCTTTCTCCTTCATAAGTTTAAGGAGTTCGCGGGCCCTCTGCTTTATCTTCTCCAGCCTCTCCAGCCTGAGGTCCCGTATCTCCTCGATTGTTATCTTAGCCGGGTAGGGGCCTATCTTGTCTATGGTCTCCAGCATCGCGGCTATTATCGCTGTCTCCACCCTGCTTAGGTTGCTAGGAACCGATATAGTGCCGACCGTCTTAGTCCCCTGGTACTTAAGCTCTACGTGGATCCTGCCCAGCTTATCCTTATTCTGGAGCTCCTCCAGGCTGAAGTCCGACCCCAGGAGGCTCTCTGTCTGGCCGAATATGGCGCCTATTACATCATGCTTCTCAACCCTACCGTCAACTTCCAGCCTAGCCCTGATAAGATACTTCATATCCACATACACCCCGTTCACGCCACATTATCACTTGACTAACTGCAGCACGGCTGCAAGCCGAGGGGTTTAAGCCTCTCTCGGCCTTGCCCGTACTAGATTTCTTTCGCCGAGGGGAATTATTTCCCCCGTTTCATAAAGTCGAGGAGGGTGCTCTGCCTCCCTCCCCCCTTGAGCCTCTTCTCAGTCACCCCGAAGTACTGCAGTATTCTCAGCGCAGCCGGCACCACCTGCTTGTCCACGTAGTACTCGACGTCAACTTCATCCTTGCTAGCCATGAAGTAGGGCTTCGCTCTGGTGTAGAGCGGGCCCGAGCCCTTAGTCACCACGTACCCTATCTTAGCTCCAGGTTCCACCTTTATGCCGGCCCTCTCCATCAACAGGGCCGCAGTTACGTGGGGCTGCCTGGCCTCGTACATGGATGGAGGCCGGGTTAGGGTCTTCCAGATGACGAGCTTCCTCAAGTCCACCTGGCCCCTCCTGAGCTTCTCTATAATCCCCCTAACATACTCCACAGCCTCGTCTACGCTACCCGTCTTGAGGACTATCTCGGCGACCTTGAACTGTGTCTCCTTCGCTAGCTCGCTCCAGTCGCCTCTAACGGCTTCGAAGCCCACAACGTCTATCTTTCCGTCTACAGTAAGCCCTACGTACCTCTTCTTAGCCTCGGTGAAGAACACCCGCTTGTAAACCTTATCGACCTTAATATCGAAACCCAGCTCCTCCTCGACAAACCTTACCAGCCTGTCCACCTTCTCGGGATCGTTCTTAACGAAGAGGCTGTCAGTATCGCCATATATAACCTCAAGCCCCAGCTCACCAGCCTTCCTAATAGCCGTCCTAATGATACTACGGCCCCACGCAGTAACGGCCTCGGCACACTCTCTACAATACCATCTAGCGTGGGGCCATCCCATGTAGCCGTAGCTCGCGTTGGCGAGGAGCTTTATAGCCTTCTGCCTCTCGTCCAGGAGCTTATACTCGGGACTGTCAGGCGTGTACTTTTTCATCTCACCCCTGATCTGCCTCCTCCAGCTTAGAAACCTCTCCAGTATCTTCTTGAAGAAGCCTGGCGGTGTCTTCCTGAACTTGTGCCCTACCTCAGGCGCTATGTACACCTCATCCTCGCTGTACTCCTCCCCAGGCCTGACCAGTGTATCGGGGCCCACGTTGTACTTTACCATTATGTTCGGGTACATGCTCGCGAAGTCTAGCACGGCTATGTTCTCGTGAACCCCGGGCTTGGGCCTGAGTACTATGGCGCCCGCATATCTGCCCTCGCCCCTCTCAACCCTGTTTGGCACTAGCTCGCCGAGCTTCGCGGCCTCGCGTATAAGCCTCCACTCCAGCCTAAAGCCAACGCTGGCAGCCATAACCTGGTCAAGGGGGAGTCCAGAGACTTGTGAGAGCTGTGCCCCGAAGGGTAGAAACTTCTCCGCTAGACCCATGGTGCTCCTGACATCGTCCCTCAAATACCTCCTGAGTATCTCCCTCTTGGACGGGTCGTCCCAATACTCGCCAATCTGCCACCACTCCAGCGTCACCCTCTCTTCCGTCTTCACGACGCCCAGGTAGTCGGCAACCTCCTCGAGAGTCTTAACCTTGACCTCGTGCAGCTCCTCCGCGAAGTCTAGGAGGTCGACGTTCAGCCTGCCCGAGACGGAGTAGTGTCCGTAGAGGCCAGGCTGAGGCTCCACATTCCTCCTCCCCACAGTTAGCTTCACGCCGAGGACCCTAGCCCTCTCAACCAGGTAGGGCCAGTCGAACCTGTTCTGGTTGTAGCCGACTATAATGTCTGGATCGGCCTCTCTAACCCTCTCGACAAACCCTGTTATAACTCTCCTATCGCTCCTGTCCTCAGCCTCTAGGATCTCAACCTCCCCTCCAGCCTGTTGCAACCCTATCATTATCACAGGATCCTTCTTGGGATCCGGCGTCCTCATCTTGCTATAGACCTCTATGTCGAACGCTAGAACCCTCAAGCCCTTCAGCGGGTCCTCCTGAACCCTTGACTCGTCCTCACGTATACTCCCTGAGAGGACGTAGGCCTTGTCTACACTGTACCCGTGTGGGACGGCAGTCTCTCTAGCCTCAGCCACATACCACCTCATAGGGTATAGGTTGAAGTCTATGATGAACCTGAGGGCGAATGGTATATCGGCCTCGAGGACATCCCCAACGCCCCCCAGCCTGCGAACAGCCTCTCTATACTCCCTGACACTAGCGGGAACCATGGTTGTAACCTTGAGAGCCTCCACCTCCCTACCTATAAACCTCCGCCTAACCCTCTCAACCGAGATTATAGGGCTAGAGGGTTTTGAGAGCCTCCTTATCATAGCGGTAAGCTGGTCCAGCCCTACACTGCCGTCCGGCAGAACGTAGAAATAGGGTCTGAACTCGCTGTAGAAAATCACAATCCTAGACCCGTCGGCCCCCCGCCCCCAGAGAATGATGACGGATGTGGATCCTCTCATCTCGTAGGAAACGTCTAGGAGCTGGAATGAAACAAGCGTCGCTCCAGAACCCGGCAAACCCGCCCCCCAGATCTATTGGGGGCGGGCGGCATGGAAATAATACCAATGACGCCCGCCAGGGGCCCGGTCGCGGTTTAGGGGTCCCTAGCTATAGCCTCCACCTTGGACTTGGCCTCCTCGTAGGCCTTGTCAGGGTCGCTCTTGCCTGTTGCCGGGTCGAAGGGGAACTGGCTCATGACAAGCTTGACACTCCCATCCTCCAGCTGCACGAAGAGCTGGGGGAGCCATGTCATGCCGAGATCGTCGGTGTCGCCGTGCTCCATGGCGAACACGTAGTCCTCCTTTTTGACCTCCAGCTCGACGCCAAGCTCCTTCGCTATCTTCTCAGCCAGCTCGAGCCACATCTTATGTAGGGGATGGTGCGGCAGGTCGTCTAGAATCACCTTAACAATCTTGCCCATACTTTTTCCACCAACCTCTCAGCTTGGGAGCGGGGCTCTTATCCTCAACCGGGTTCTCCGCCCTGGCATATAGCCTTCATGAGGAGGGCGTCCTTCTCGAGTATCGGGCTTTCGCTGATGACTACAGCGTCTATACCCGTCTCCTTGTACGCCTTACACACCACCCTCCAGTCGGGGCCGTAGCCCTCCTCCCGCAGTGTATGGTGCATCCTCTCCCCACCCCTACCGTACTCTATTTTGGAGAAGTGCGTGTGGAGGGGGTCGACGGCGGTTTTGCCCAGGTTAGACTCTATGTACTCTATAGCCTTGACAACCTGGTCCACGCTTGTGACAAACATCCCCTCGGCCCTGGCATAGAGGTGGGCCCAGTCAACGCAGGGCCTGCACCGGGGGGTGTTGAGGCATATCTCCACAGTCTCCTCCAAACTCCCCACCTGGCTCTGCTTCCCCATTGTCTCGGGCGCTATCCAGGGGGTCTTCACCCAGCTGGGTAGAGACTCCACGAGCCTGTTCAGCGCGTCTATAACCCTCTTGACAGCCTCCTCCCTGCTCTTTAGCCCCTTGTAGTAGCCCGGGTGCACCACAACCGCGTAGCTTCCCATCCACTCCGACGCCACCATAGAGTCGTAGAGCCTCTTTATACTCCTCTCAACCACGCTGCTGTCGGGGCTGGAGAGGTTTACATAGTAGGGGGCGTGCATGCTCAGCGTGACACCGTTTTCTCTGGCCGCCTCGCCCAGTCGCCTCGCCTTAGCCTCGCTTATCTTGACGCCTCTGACGGCCTCATACTCAAGGGCGTCTAGACCTATGCTCCTGAGGAACTCTGGAACCTTGACTATGTCCCCTTTAAAATCCACAGGCTTGCCCGCAGGGCCGAATCGTATAATGCCCAAGCCGCACACCCACCAACACTATCTAAAACCTGGTTTACAGTAATAGAGTGTGGGGGCTTAGGCCTTGGGCGACGAGCGTCTAAGAAGCGCCGCCCGGCCCGAGGGCGAGGAGGGGCTCCAGTATCATTTGAGGGTTAAGAGGGGCGACGTTGCCCGCTACGTTCTCCTCCCGGGAGATCCGGAGAGGACGGACCTGATAGCCCGCCTCTGGGATGAGGCCAGGCTGGTGGCGCACCATAGGGAGTACAGGACCTGGACCGGCCGGTACAAGGGTGTGCCGATAAGCGTGACGAGCACCGGGATAGGCTCCCCTAGCACGGCCATCGCTGTTGAGGAGCTGCTGAGGGTTGGGGCTGAGACCTTTATAAGGGTTGGCACCATGGGGGGTATAAGGGATGATCTTAGGCCTGGCACTCTCGTTATAGGGTCGGCGGCGGTTAGGATGGAGGGTACCAGCGGCCAGTACGCTCCCCCCGGGTTCCCCGCGGCGGCGAGCTATGATGTCGTGGCAGCTCTGGTGGAGGCTGCTGAGACGCTGGGGGTTAGGTATAAGGTCGGGATTGTGGCCAGCACGGACAGCTTCTACCTAGGACAGGGGAGGCCGGGGTTCAGGGGCTATATGACGCCGGCGGCTTCAGATGTGATACCGCAACTCAGGTCAGCGGGGGCTCTAGGCTTCGAGATGGAGGCGTCGGCCCTCTTCACCCTATCCCAGCTCTACGGCGCCAGGGCTGGGTGCGTTTGCGCTGTCGTAGCTAATAGGGTCAGCGGGGAGTTCGTCGTTAACGCTGGCGTTGAAGACGCAGCAAGGGTGGCTTCAGAGGCGGTGGCCATTCTGGCCCGCTGGGACAGGGAGAGGGAGAGGAGGGGTAAGAAATGGTTCTACCCGGGCCTGGCGTGCAGACGCACATAGCGGTAGGCAACATCAACCTGGACATTAGCCTCTCCGTCGACAGGCTTCCAGGGCCAGAGGAGGTTGTGTTCGCCCGTGACGCGTGGATAGGCGTGGGCGGGGCGGCCACTAACTATGCCATAGCGGTCGCCTTTCTAGGCCAAAAGCCCGTTCTGGTTGCTGTTGCTGGCAGGGAGATGGAGAGGCTCGGCGTGGTGGACATGCTGAAGAGCCGGGGGGTGGATGTATCGAGGGTTAGGACAGTTGACAGGCCCTCCGGCGTTGTCGTTGTTATGGTTGTGGCTAGCGACTCTCACAGGAGCATGGTGTCGATGAGGGGTGCCAACGAGGAGCTGCTCAAATATATCGAGGAGGAGCCTCTTGAGGGGGCGGGGGGCGAGTGCCATGTGCATATGGCCAGCGTGCCCCCCCAGGCTCTCGACTACGCACCAAGAGGGTGCACCCTAAGCTACGACCCAGGCGGTGAGGCTTTCAAGAGGCCGAAGAGCCTGTGGAACAGACTCCAGAGGGTGGACTGGATGTTCATAAACACCTCGGAGCTGAGGGGGATGAGCGGTAACGGCGACCTGGAGGCTGCTAGCAGGCTCCTGGAATCTGGGCTGAGGAGGCTGGTGCTGAAGCACGGTAGAGGCGGTGCCACTGTAATCGAGAGAGGCCTCTGCCTTACGCTAGACAGGACGCCGGTGCTAGAGCCGATCGATGTGACCGGGGCTGGAGACGCCTTCGACGCAGCCTTCAATATCGCTGTAAAGGCTGGATGGGGTATTGGGGGGGCGCTTAGGCTGGCTGTGGCTGCAGGATCTGCTAAGGTGCTTAAGAGAGGTAGCAGTAACATGCCTACGGCTGCAGAGGTCCTGGCTATGCTTCCCAGGGTTGCCTCTCCTCGGGAGTGCAGCCTAGGCTAGACCCTCTCTATGGCAACCGCAGCCGCCCCGCCTAGCCCATGGCATATGGAGGCCACGCCCCGCCTAGCCCCGTTCTCCTCGAGAGTGTAGGCCAGCTGCAGAAGGAGCCTGGCCCCGGTCGAGCCCAGCGGGTGGCCGATTGCTATGGAGCCGCCTACAACGTTCAGCCGCTCATAAGGCACTCCCAGCTCCCTATTCATTATCAGGCTGTTCACGGCGAACGCCTCATTATTCTCCCAGTAGTCCACATCCTCTACCCTCCAGCCGAGCTTATCCAGCAGCGCTCTAACGGCGTAGACCGGGGCCACCGGGAACCTGCGGGGGTCAACACCGGCGTATGCCCAGCCCACGATCCTGGCCTTAGGCTTGAGACCCATCTCCCTCACGGCATCCTCGCCAGCTACGAGGAGGGAGACAGCCCCGTCGCTCAACTGGCTACTGTTCCCGGCGGTGTGGGGCCCCCTGGGAGTGAAGACCGGGGGTAGTTTTGAAAGCCTCTCCACGGTCGTATCGGGCCTTATCCCCTCGTCATAGTCTAACACAACGCCTCCTCCAGCCTTGACCGGTATGGTGTACTTCTGCATATGACCCCTCTCCCACGCCCTGGCCGCCCTCATGTTACTCTCATAGGCTATCCAGTCTAGCTCCTCCCTATCCGCCTTGTACTCCCAGGCGGTCTCGTCCGCCTCCTGCCCCATTACCAGCTGGTTTAGGGGGTCGTATAG
Organism: Aeropyrum camini SY1 = JCM 12091; assembly: GCF_000591035.1. Lineage (NCBI taxonomy): Archaea > Thermoproteati > Thermoproteota > Thermoprotei > Acidilobales > Acidilobaceae > Aeropyrum > Aeropyrum camini. Next base: position 1,269,441 of record NC_022521.1, read on the forward strand.
CCCGTCGCTCACCATAGCGTCCTTCATCTCAAGGGCTCCTTGGTAGATCAGCCTCACGCCCCATCGTATCGATGGGGGGGCTATGAAGGGGGCGTTGCTCATACTCTCCATACCGCCCGCCAGCGCTATGCTGTACATCCCGGCGTCTATGAGCAGCGAGGCCTTCACTACGGAGGCCATTCCACTGGCGCACACCATGTCGACGTTGAAGCCCTCCACATCGTTTCTTAGCTCGGCCTTGATGGCTGCCTGCTTAGCCGTGTTCATGTGGGTGCCAGCCCTTATCACGTGGCCGTACACAGCAAGCTCGACGTGGCTGGGGTCGACGCTGGTGCGCTCTAGAAGCTCCCTTATGGTTAGGGCGGCTAGGTCAACGGCTTTGAAGTCTCTGAGGCTCCGGCCGAACTTGCCTACCGGAGTCCTCACACCGTCCACAATGTAAACCGGGCTGCGTAGAACCCCCGCCCTTGCTGTAGCCATAATTTCTACCAATAGTATAGTCGAAGGTCGTAGACATTCTTAAGTGGAGGTAAATAGATAGTCCTAACATACTACGCCCTATGCTCCAGCCCCTCCACCACGCCCGAGTAGGGCTCGAGCCTGGCCGGCGCTATAGCCTTCCACACGCTGGAGCATAGCCTCTCAGACCCCCTGAGGGGCTGTGGCTCCCTGGTGGGGGCCGGGTCTAGCGCCGTCATACAGTAGATCTCGAGCCCCAGCCTCTCCTGCTCTCTCCAGTAGCCCTCGAGGACGCCCCGCCCGAGGAGCTTCAGCACTGCTCTCCTATAGAGGGGGTGGAGCGGCTTGGGAGGGATCCTCGCGAAGGGCGTGCCGGGTAGGGGTAGGAAGTGGTGTAGCCTGAGCCTAGCACCCATCTCGGAGAGCCTGTACATGGCTTTGACCGTTTCGACCACATCCTCCTCATCCTCCCCGGGCATCCCGAATATTATGTCGACTACTGGCGTGAAGCCGTGTTCCAAAGCCAATCCAGCGGCTCTCACAGCCTCGTCAACACCGTGCCCCCTGCCTATCCTCTCGAGAAGCATGTCGCTGCCCGACTGTAGCCCTATAGAGATCCTCCTGTTGTAGGCCAGCCTCCTGACAACCCGTAGGATCTCGGGGGTGACGAATTCGGGCCTCGTCTCGCTGGGGAAGCTGCCTAGATAGGGTTTGCCCCCCACCGCCCTCACGCTTGACAGGAGTTCCTCCACGGCCGCGGGGTTCGGCGTCCTTAGGTCCTCGCTCCCGTAGGCGAAGCCTATTGGCGCTATAAACCTTATCTCACGCTTGCCAGCGGCCACGTAGTCGGCCGCCGCCTTTGCAACAGAGCCGACACTCCTAAACCTGACCTGCGACTTGAACTCCCAGGGTACCTGGCAGAACCTGCAGCGGTAGCTGCAGCCCCTCATAATCTCTATAGGCGGGTAGAGCCCGAGCTGGGGGTAGTGGGGAGTGTAGTCGTCGAGACTAGCCAGCGCCACCGGCCCCACCTTAAATCTCCCGCCGCTTCTAACCGCAGTGTTGGAGGGGGGCTCCTCAAGCCCCATACCCTCTGCAACCCTCTCCACTACCTCAACCGCCGCTATCTCCCCGTCGCCGACGACGGCGGCCGCTGCCCCGAGCCTGAGGACCTGCCAGTAAGCCCCCGCGGCGTGCGGGCCCCCTACGATTGTGGGTGCAATCCTCGAAACCCTATGGATCTCCCCTGCCAGCTCTAGGAAGGCAGGGCTGGTGACCCCGTACATAACCACAACACGCCTCCCCCTGGCCAGAAGCTCTCTAGCAATGGGCTCGGGGCTAGACTCCACAATCCTAATCCTGACGTCCAAGCCAGAGGCGGCTAGTGCTGAGGCTACCGGGGCGAACGCGTTCCTACCGCCATAGACGCTGCGCATTAGAACGTAAACCCTAGATCCGGAGCTCAACACTGCTACCCCTACGGCCCCCCGGCCAGGGAACACGCTATAGCCTATAGGGCTACTGTAGAATCCTCTATTCTCCCCGGGTATCATAGGAGTGTCAGGGGTATTTGAGGCTAAACCGGTGAGGCGTCTGCTTAACAGTTTAAGCATGCGGGCCAGCCTTATTAGGCTCTGCAAATGCGTAGACCTTTCAGGGTGTAGACTTTCATGGAAGAGGAAGGGGAGAGGCTAGACAAGAGTGTGTGGCCCCTCATACTGTCTGCAGCTGTGTTCTCTGTAGCGCTAGTCAGCGCTAACTATCTCTCGGCCAAGCTCTTCATGATAGAGATACCTGGGCTCATAACCCTCGTCGGTCCCGCCGGGGTGGTGGCGTACTCCGTGACATTTATAGTTACGGATATTGTGAGCGAGGTTTACGGTAGGAGGGCTGCTGGGGCTGTGGTGGCCGCAGGGTTCGCCTCACAGATAGTCGCCCTCTTCCTCACATACGCGGCCATATCCTCCCCCCCAGCGCCCTTCAGCCCAGTACAGCAGGATGAGTATGCTAAGGTCGTTATGGCCGGGTTCAACATAATAATAGCTAGTCTCACAGCCTACCTGATCAGCCAGTACCACGACGTATGGTCCTTCCACTTCTGGAAGAGGCTAACACGCGGCAGGTGGCTGTGGCTCAGAAACAACATGAGTACATGGGCCAGCCAGCTAATCGACACCGTAGTGTTCCTATCCCTAGCCTTCTACATAATCCCCCTCCTCTCGCCCGCAGCCTCAGGCATAGAGCCGGTCAGCCTGTCGACCCTATGGGCCATGATATACAGCCAGTATATAATAAAGCTCGTGATAGCCGTGCTCGACACGCCTGTAGTCTACCTGGGCGTTTACCTGGTGAAGAGCTACATAGAGGACGGGCTCCAGGCCCAGCCCAGGATACTGGGCTTAATCACCGGCAAGTAAAGCCCCCTCTACACCGCAGAGGTGCTAGCGGGCTTTGGACTGTGGGGTCTTCGAGGGCACAGTCTTCAGCGGCCTCGGCCACGGCTCCTTCTATGTGAGCATATACGCCAGAAACTTCAGACGAGCCCTGGGCTATACACCCTACCCTGGAACGCTTAACCTTAAGATGGGGGAGGGTGCGGAGAGGCTTAGCGAGTGTATAGAGGGCGCGCGGGGCGTTAGGATAGAACCCCCCCGTATACCGGGTGAGAGGCTAGCGGCGGTCATAGCGTTCCCCGTGGAGATCGAGGGAGGGGTAAGGGGCCACATAGTCAGGCCGGAGATAACAGTCTACAAGGGAGACGTGGTTGAGATAGTTGCGGACGTCTATCTAAGGGACGTGTTGAAGATCTCCGACGGGGATAAAGTAAGGTTCAGGCTGCTAGACCCCTAGGGTGAGCATGGAGCCCAGCAGAGCGGCGCCTAGGCTGGCCAGCAGCGCTAGAAAGGCGGAAGCCCGGTAGCCCCCGAGGCCTGATTCACCCTCCGCTAGCCTCTTCCCCGCCACGTGAACCATGTAGAAGCCTGTGGCTGCAGCTACAATCCAGGAGACTATCTTCTCCCCAATTCTCCCGATGTGGGTGCCGAACTGGAACCAGTCTCCAGGGCCGGCGTCGTACTTTGCCAGGGCTATGCCTATGCCAACAATAGCTAGGAGCAGCAGGCTACCCATAGCCGCTGGGCCCAGGGTCTTCTGAACCGCCAGGACCTGGTCTCTACCCCTGAATGAGGCTACCAGGGCGGCCACCAGGAAGCCTATCCATATGGAGGCTAGGAGCAGGTGGAGGTAGTGGAGGATAAGCAAGACAGTCATGGCTACACGCCTCCAGAGATCTTAATGCTGTGGAGAATCAAGGTCTTTAAGCTGGATATAAACAACATTATTCCCTAGAGTTCCCCCATTGAGCTGGAGGCCTCAAGGCTTATAAACACCGGAATGCCAGATATTTTAGATAAAAGCAGCGCCTCCCACACGGCAGAGGCCTGCCACACCTCGTGAAGCAAGCCCCCCAGCCTGCGCCGCCAGGCTCGGGGGCGCGCGGCCCTCCAGACGGGTTGGGACCATGGGGTTTATTGAGTCTGATGTTGCTGTGGTGTATGGTAGGATAGTGGAGGGGTTTAGGGCTCCCTACAAGGAGGACCTCTACTTCAAGACAGTGGTTGTTCCGGGGTTCAGCGACGGCCACATGCACACGCAGGTGGTCGATGCTGGGCTTGCGCCCTCGAGGGTTTGGAGCAACAGTTATGAGTGGCTCGAGACAAGGCTCCTCAGGGTTGACGAGGCTGCTGTTAGAAGCGATCTAGACCTCTCCTCCAGGCTGGCGGCAGCCGCCTTCTCCAGATCCCTGCTCGAGGGGGCGACGCTCGTGGCCGCAACTGGCAGGCTCTCCGCCAACGTCAGGGGGTGGCTAAGCCTGCCCGCCAGGCCGCGGGCTATCTTCCTACCCACTGTTATGGACAGGGCTGGCTGGCCGAGCGTTGGTGAGGTGGAGGTTGAGATAGAGAGGCTGGAGGGACTGCTTAGAGATGGTTTGGCTAAGATAGGCGTTTTCGTCCATAGCCTGGGAACCGCCAGGCCGGAGAGCATTAGAAGGGCGCTTCAGGCCGCGGCCAGGAGGAGGAGGAGTATAGTGGGTATGCATCTAAGCGAGGGGGTCCCCGAGTCTGGGAGGCTCGTGGAAGTACTGGGCAGAGGGCCCTACCCGGCTAGGATAGTTGCGGTGCACTGCATGGAGGTCGAGGACCTCCCCACAGGTGTCAGGTGTATCTCCTGCCCGGCGTCGAACCAGATACTCTACCGCAGGACGAGGCCAACGCTAGAGGGGGTCGACGGCTTCGGCAGCGACTGGCCGCTTCTCATAGGAACGGTGGCCAGGCATCTGCCACTCATCAACAGGCTGTACCCTGGCAGGCTGCAGGAGATACTCTACAAGGCTACTATAGGCGGCTACAGGGCGTATCTCGCCCTGCACGACGGCGACTTCGCTGCTTACGACGCCGGCCTAGAGGACATCTTAGCGGGGAGGGCCCTCCCCGTTTGGGTGTCGGTGGCGGGGAGGCCAGCTGTGGTTGAAGGCCGCCTAGCCGGCTCCGGCTACAGCTACCCTGAGGTCCTCACCAGGATCAGGGAGCTGATCAGGGAGGCGCTAGAGAAGTACGGCGACGGCTCCAAGCCCTACGTGCCGGATATAGAGGGTGTGTACGAGGCTAGTCTAGCTCCAGAGGGAGGCCCTCGCTCCTGAGGGCCAGGAACACCGCCTCGGCGAGCTCCACTATCCTGCTGCTATCCCTCGAAGACACCTCCACAACAATCTCCCCCGGCTCCAGAGACCCCCCGCCCAGGGGCATCTTGAGCCTAACGCTAGCCTTGACCAGGCTATCACTCCTGCAGGATGCAAGCAGCCAAGTGGGGGCTCTGAAGCCCGGGCTACAGCCATAGTCACCCAGCACCCCGTATATTATGTCGAGCGTCTTCTCCACAACATCAAGACTCTTGAGGACAGCCCTCATCCTAACCCTCAGCCACTCGCCCAACAGACACACCCAACCATAGTGCTGGAAGGTGTTCCACGGGTTAGAATGTTTACCAGCCCTCCACAGAAGGCTGGGGCTATCCGGCCTCGAGGCCCAGGAACCTCCTAACGGCCCCAAGGGGCGGCTTAACCCTCTTCAAACCGCCACTCCCATCCTCGGCCTCGATCTTGACAGGCCCCGACACGCCGGCCTCAGCCAGCAGCGCGAGCGCTATCATACCCTGGTAGAGGGAGTAGTAGGGCCTAGCCAGGGTAGCGGGCTCCGAGGGGTCCACCCTGAGGTCGAGCTCCACGCTGTGGGGTTCGAAGCTAGCCTGGACTATGTCGTGGGATATCCTGCTTATCGGGTGCCCCCTCCAGAACTTGTACGCCCCGCTGTCGCCAGTGGCCAGAGTTTTCCCCTCGAGCAGCGTCAGGTCTATCCTGGTTATCCCCACGTCGCAGGGGGGAGGGCCGCTTGGTATTATGCTGGCGCCCGAGGCAAGCAGGTCCTGGAGGGCGAGGTAGGCTAAGACGTCTGCAACCGCGCTTGAGCTGCTCGGCCCGCCTCTCTTCACGGCGTTAGCCACCCTCTTCTGCACCTCGAGGACTGCGCACTCGGGTATGTAGACCTTGAGGCCTTCTAGGGCGTTGTTGTGTATGCCGAAGTAGATTAGGTTGGTATCTATAATAACCCCTGCACCTAACGCGCCGTCTACACCCCGAAGCCTCGCTGCCCCCATCCACGCTGGCAGTTGAACAAGGGCTTCGCCCCTCCTGTCAGCCAGGCCTGCGGCGAGTCTAGCGACTCTTGCAGCAGAGTTAGCGACGTCCTGGGGGTGGCAAAGCCTAAGCCTGATGGACTCCAGGCCGTCGACCTCAATCCTGGCCACACCGCACTCCGCCCTGAGAGGAGGCCCCGCCACGCTGAACGCCTGCACACTGTTGAGGCGGCGCGCGAGCTCTGCAACGCTGCAGCGTAGAGGCGGTAGATCGCCTCCCCACGGCGTCTCGCACTCCCTATCCCTCGAGGTTAGGTCGGGGAACCTGCTGGCCACACTCCCACGCCCGCCCACAGTCCCCACAACGCTGTGCATAAGGATAATCGGCTCCAGCCTACGAGGCACATACGGGTATATGAGCCCCGTCCAGGGGCCCCAGTAGAAGTGTACATGGGCGACGTCGAGCCTGCACCCCGCAGAGACGCTGGCCAGCGCCGTGCTAGCCGCAAGCCTCCTCCCCGCGCTGGATATAACCACGACACCCTCCTCCCCGCAGAACTTCTCCCTGAAAATCCTCCTGAGGACCTCGGGGAGCGTCCTCTCCCCCTGGACTTCGGGGATGGCGTGGCTGCTGAGGTCCTCGATGCTCACGTCAACCCTCAGATGCTGCTCGACAAGGCTTCTAACCCTCCGGGCGGCATCCCGGGCGCCGACATGTATCAGAGTCGCGGAGTCGAACCCCCGCTCCTCCCATATCCTAGAGGCGGCCGTCAACGCAGCCTCAACATTACCAGCCCCCCTGCTCACCGGGAGTATAAGCCTCACTCTACACCACCACCGGGCCATGGGAAGCGGTCAGATAGGGGTGGATCTCCCCACGGCCCGAACGGCTCAGAATTGGAGTCACACCTCATCCCGCCCCGCTAGAGTATACGGTCTAGAGGGCTGATATCCTGCGCAGGAGAGAGGGGCATTAACAGCTGCACATAGTAAGAGACTTGCTGAGGGGATAGTGCACCCGTGGATCAACCGTCTAATACACCCGACCCTACCGTGCCAGGCAGAGGCCCAGGCCATGGTGATACTCGGATGACGGCCGACACCGTAGATAATGCTCCATGGGCTATATGCCGGCTTTAAAACTGAATGTCATCCGCGGAGACGGTACTATCTTCGGGGTCGGGTTGAACGCTGCAACTCCCGAATAAGGTAATACCCTGGGGAAAGAAAACATTGGGATATGCGCCCGTGATCTAGCCCAACGGGGGAGGACCTAGACGTGCAGCCGTGTAGGAGGAGTACCTGGGGGGTGTGGGTGTGTTTCAACTCTCCCCAGAGGTAATACCCCGCCGCGCCCTGCCTATCTGGAAAGGGGGCTATGGGCTATCCCAGGTAACCTCTATTCCACCCTTACCTGATGGACGCGTGTCTACATAGGGTTAGCCGCCTTCAGGGACCTAGGGGTGGTTAGGGGGGTGGTTAACCTGTTTTCAACCGTTGGGTGCTTAACTCTACCGTTAACTCAACCTCTATCTCGGGGGTGGTTGAGTTAAGGCGCAGTTAACTCTACCTCAGCGGCCCCAGCCTGCCCTGCCTCCTGAGGACCTCAACCCTCCAGGTGGGCGTGACGGTTCTAGGGTGGTTGGCCCTCACGTTGTCCACCCTGGCTGAGCTGGTGTTCCTAGGCCACTTCTTGGGGGTGGATGGGTCTCTCCTGGCCTCCTCCGCTATCTCCTTTAGCCTGGCTGCGTAGGCCTCTATGTTCTCTTTCGTCTCGCTCTCGGTGAACTCTATCATGAGAGCCTCCTCCACGATCAGGGGGAAGTAGATTGTGGGGGCGTAGAGGCCGGCGTCTAACAGGCCCTTCGCAACGTCCTCCGCAGTGGCGCCCGTCTCCCTCTTCAGAGGCTTAGCACTGAGGACAGCCTCATGCTTCCTAGGCCTCCCTGGGGCGTAGGGTAGGCTGTAGCCCCAGTGGCCCTCCATTAGCTTGATGAAGTAGTTGGTGTTTACAACCGCAACCTCACCCGCAAGCCTGAGGCCCTGGGGTCCCATAGCCAGTATGTAGACGTAGGCCCAGAGGACTGCGAGGGTGTTCGCTATCCACGCTCTAAGCCTGCCCACGCTCCACCTGCCAGGCGGCCTCACCCTGTACAACCCCTCATCCTCGCTGTACACCACTCTAGGGCCAGGTAGGAGGTCCTCCAGTGTGACGCCGGGAGCAGCCTCAACCCTCCTCACGCACACGGGCCCGGAGCCGGGGCCGCCGCCGCCGTGGGGTACGCTGAAGGTTTTGTGCAGGTTAACGTGGGCTATGTCGAACTCCATATCCCCCGGCCTCGCCCTGCCTATGATGCCGTTGAGGTTGGCCCCGTCGTAGTAGAGGAGGCCTCCCGCCTCGTGCACTAGGCGGGCTATATCGAGGATGTTCTCCTCGAACAGGCCGAGGGTGCTGGGGTTGGTTATCATGAGGCCTGCTGTGTCCCCGCCGAGAGCGGCCTTCAAGGCCTCCATATCGACGTTACCGTCATCCCCGGTTGGCACCTCGACAACCTGGAACCCCCCCATGGCGGCGCTGGCGGGGTTAGTGCCGTGGGCGGAGTCGGGCACTATTATAACCCTCCTCTTATCTAGCTCCCCCCGTATCTCGTGGAACCTCTTAATCATCAAAACCCCAGCAAGCTCCCCCTGGCTGCCCGCGGCTGGGTGGACGGTGCAGGCGTCCATACCGGTTATGTGCTTCAGCCACTCCTGAACCATGTAAATAGCCTCCAGCACGCCCTGCACGGTCTCGTCGTCCTGGAGGGGGTGTAGAGTCTCGAGCCGGGGGTCGAAGGCGAGCCGGGCAGCCACCCGGGGGTTGTACTTCATCGTGCAGCTCCCTAGGGGGATCGGGCCGTTGTCTACCCCGTATGCCATCTGGCTGAGCCTAGTGTAGTGCCTCACAACCTCAACCTCGCTCACCTCGGGGAGGCTCGGGGGAGAGTCTCTGGCTAGAGTCCGCGGCAGCTGAATGGGGCCCACAGCCTTTACCACATCCTCCCCGGGCCGCGGAGGGAGAGCCCCCCGCCTCCCCGGTCTAGACATCTCTGTTATAAGCGGCTCATCCCACCTAGACTGCCTCCACACCAACCCTAACCACCCAGTACACTGTCGAGTAGATCAACCAGTAGATCCACATGGCGTTTACTATGTGCCTCGGTGACTGTGAGGAGCATGTCGTTTCTAGTGAAGAAGGAGAAGCCCCCCAGGGGTATCCCGGCCAGCACCCCCTTCTCGAGGAGCCTTCTCCTAGCCTCTGCAGCGTCTATGGGTAGCCTGACCGTGAAGTCCATTATAAACTCGCCTCTCAGGAGGGGCGCACTAACGCCTTCCAACTCGGAGAGCTTTCTGGCGGCATAGTGGCTCATGTACCAGGAGGCCTCTGCAACCTCCCTGAGGCCCTGGGGGCCTAGTAGGCTGAGGTAGACGGCGGCGGCTATGGCCATGAGGGCCTCGTTGGTTGTTATGTTGCTCGTCGCCTTCGCCCTCCTTATATGCTGCTCCCTGGTCTGGAGTATCATGGCGAAGGCCCTCCTGCCCTCGGCGTCCACAGTCATTCCTATAAGCCTCCCGGGCATCTGCCTGACGAGCCTGCCCTCCCACCTCACGGCAAAAACGCCGAGATAAGGGCCCCCATAGTTGAGGCCGAGGCCTAGGGGCTGGCCGTCGCCAACCGCCACATCAGCTCCAAGCCTCCCGGGCGGCTTGAGGAGAGCCATGCTCACAGGTTCAACGCCCAGGATGAAGAGACCTCCCGCCCTGTGCACGGCCTCCCCAGCAGCCTCAATGTTCTCGTCTATAACCCCGGTGTAGCTACTCGGATACTCCATGTAGAGGGCTGCGGTGTCGCCGTGCGAGAGCTTACGCTCCAGGTCCTCCAAGTCTATAAACCCCGTCTCCCTATCAACCCTAACCTCCTCTATCTTAACCCCGCCGCCGTAGGCGTAGCTAGCCGCCGTCTCCAGGTGGAGGGGGTTCATAGTCTCCGGGACTAGAACCCTCTCCCTCCTCGTCACCCTCCTAGCCATGAGAATCGCCTCGCCCACGGCGCTGCTCCAGTCGTAGAGGCTAGCGTTAACAACCTCCATCTCAAGCAACTCCGCCACAAGGCTTTGATACTCGAAGAGGGCCTGCATCAGCCCCTGGCTTATCTCGGCCTGGTAGGGTGTGTATGCTGTGAGGAACTCACCCCGGCTTATAAGGGCCTTGACTGCGGAGGGGATGTAGCGGGGCCAGACCCCCCCGCCCATGAACGGCGGAGGGTCTGTGAAGTACCTGTTCCTAGAGAGAAGCCTCTCTATCCTGGCAAGAACCTCGGCTTCTCTGAGGGGCCTCCCCTCTCCTATCGGGAGCGAGTCCCATTCCTCCGGCGACAGCTTTATAGAGGGGGGTATATCCCTGTAGAGATCGTCGACAGAAGAGACCCCCATAGCCTCCAACATCTCATCCAGCACCGCCCTGTGCGAATTCGGTATCCAAGGATGTTCCAACTGTAGTTACACCAACCTGTAGGAGGGTGGGCGGGCCTGGTTATCAGTGTTAAGGGCTTATCAGGCTATTACGAGTCCGGTTTCTCCGTAATTAATGTATAGCCGTGCTGCTGTTGTTTAAAGGCTCTGGAGGTAGACTTTGTTTAACGGTGTGAAAGGCTTGGTTGAGCTTGGAGACAAGGCGCCAGACTTCACCCTTCCCAACCAGGATTTCGAGCCAGTCAGCCTCTACGAGGTCCTCAAAAAGGGGAGGCCCGCGGTCCTCATATTCTTCCCCGCGGCCTTCAGCCCCGTCTGCACAAAGGAGCTGTGCACATTCAGGGACAAGATGGCCCAGCTGGAGAAGGCTAACGCGGAGGTCCTCGCCATAAGCGTGGACAGCCCATGGTGCCTCAAGAAGTTTAAGGATGAGAACAGGCTCGCCTTCAACCTGCTCTCAGACTATAACAGGGAGGTTATAAAGCTCTACAACGTCTACCACGAGGACCTGAAGGGGCTAAAGATGGTGGCTAAGAGGGCTGTGTTCATAGTCAAGCCCGACGGTACTGTAGCTTACAAGTGGGTAACCGACAACCCGTTAAACGAGCCAGACTACGACGAGGTAGTGAGAGAGGCTAACAAAATAGCTGGAGAGCTAGTCGCCTGACCCCCCCAGGCGCCCAGGGTTTTCAGACCTGCCTGGCCTCCTCCTTTTTACCCTCGAGCTCGTCTATCATCCTCTGTACTATATATACTATCTCCGGGTTCGCATCTATCTCGAGCAGCCTGTTGTAGATCTCCTTCAGCCTCTGCAGGTTCTTCTCCTTGAACGCTTTCCTAGCCTCATCGTAAAGCTGTATGTCCTCGCTACTCGGGGTCATGCACATTCTCAATTCACCCCGTTAAGGCTAGAGGAGTCTGGGGTATATGTATTTTTAGCTTGCTCCCGGATCGAGCCGCCTTGGCCAGCATAACATATTTATAGGTTCAATCTCGGCATGATATAATTTTAAACTTTAAAGGTCTACGTAGGATTTCTACAATATTGAATACGTGTAGAACCCATGGAGGGTGGTGCTTTCTAAAATGAGAAAGGACGTTATCCTCCTAGTAGGGGGGGCTCAGGGCTCGGGCTTGGAGACGACAATGCAGGTCCTAGCCCCCGCCTATGCCAACCTGGGCTACGGCGTGCTGGCCAATAGAGAGTATTTCAGCAACATTGTCGGCAGGCACAGCTATATACACATAAGGGTGTCCAGCAGTGGCGAGGCCAGGCCTCTCTACTACCCTGTGGACTTCTTGGGTGCTATGGATGCAGAGACCGTGTTCACCCACTGGGACGACATTGGGAACGGCGGTTTCCTGCTCTACGATCTAGGGACGGCGCGCACCAGGCTACAGCAGATAGCGAGTATGGAGCCCGACCTGAGGAGCAGGCTGATGCAGCAGTATAAGGAGGCTGGTATTGAGCCGTTCACCGTGGAGAAGGTTGTGGAGTATCTTGAGAAGGAGAGGAGTGTTAGGGTTATAGGACTTAGCTTCACGGCTCTGTTCGACGTGTTGATAAAGAAGCACGGCCTCTCGAGGGCGCAGGCCCAGAGGTTTAGGAGCAGCATACTCATAGGCGCGATCGCAGGGCTCACCGGCCTTGACAGGGAGGCACTCGACCTTGGCCTACAGAGGAGGTTCGGCTCCAGGCCTAAGGTGCTGGAGATAAACAGGGACTTCATAGCGAGTGTGGCGGATGAGGTGGAGAAGGAGTATGGAGCCCAGCTTAAGCTAGAGCCGGCCAAGCCCAAGACCGGGGAGTACATAGTCGCCTCGGGCAACGATGCTGTGGCTATGGGTAAGGTTGTGGGGGGCATAAGGTACCAGGCTTACTACCCCATAACCCCGGCCAGCGATGAGAGCGTGCTGCTGGAGGAGTTCGAGGGCCTCAAGGTTGATGGCGAGAGCCTGGGCTCCATAGCGATTCTCCAGACAGAGGACGAGATAGCTGCTATAAGCAGTGTGATAGGCGCGGCCCTGACAGGTGCTAGAGCTTCAACGGCGACGAGCGGCCCAGGCTTCAGCCTAATGGTCGAAGCCCTAGGCTGGGCGGGGAAGAATGACGTGCCCATAGTAATAACATACTACCAGAGGGGAGGCCCCAGCACCGGCTTGCCAACAAGGGGGAGCCAGTCAGACCTCCTCTTCTCCCTATTCGCTAGCCACGGCGAGTTCCCTAGGATAATACTCTCCAGCGGCGACCATCTCGAGGCGTTTTACGACGCTATAGAAGCCTACAACCTGGCGGAGAGGTACCAGATGCCCGTTATACACATGCTGGACAAGTTCCTGGCCAATATGGTAGCCTCCATACCCTTCCCCGACTGGGGGTCTATAAAGATAGATAGGGGCAAGACGCTCTTCAAGGCGCCTCCAGGCCCCTTCAAGAGGTTCCCCAGGGACCAGCCGCTAGCCGAGAGGCCTGTACTCGGCTCGGGAGCGATAACATGGTATACTGGCGATGAGAACGATGAGTTCGGCCACATTGACGAGGATCCTGTCAACAGGCTGGTCATGTACGAGAGGAGGTGGAAGAAGATGGAGATTGCTGACCGGGAGATACCTGAGGACTTCAGGGTGAAATACTATGGCGGGGAGGACGCTGACGTGCTGCTCGTCGGCTGGGGCTCTGTTAAGATCCCGGCTCTAGAGGCGATAGAGAGGCTCAGGGAGAAGGGTGTGAGCGCCGCCTACCTGCATCTCAGGATGCTTAGCCCGCTGCCGAAGAGGAGGGTGTCGGAGGTCCTCTCCAGATTCAAGCCAGAGAGGGTTATTGCTGTGGAGGCCAACTACCTTGGCCAGGCCTCAAAGATAGTCACGATGGAGACGGGATTCGTGTTTAGAAAACATATTTTAAAGTGGACGGGGAGGCCCATATACCTCCACGAGCTTGTGGAGGGCGTTTTGGACATAGTTAAGAATGGTAGGGATAGGGTGGTGTTGAGCTATGGCAAGTAGGGGTGTAGCATCCTACAGGACAGAGGTATGGTCCGACTGGTGCCCCGGGTGCGGCGACTTCGGCATACTTGCTGCCATGCAGAAGGCCTTCGCCGAGCTGAACCTAGATCCCTCGCAGACAGTCGTGGTGTCCGGCATAGGCTGCAGCAGCAAGACACCCCACTTCATAAACGTCAACGGGGTCCACACGATACACGGCAGGGGCATAGCATTCGCCACAGGGATAAAACTCGCTAACCCACAGCTTAAGGTAATCATAAACGGCGGAGACGGCGACCTGCTGGGCATAGGCGTTGCCCACTTCGTGGCACTAGGCAGGAGGAACCTGGATGTCACAGTGCTGATACACAACAACCAGGTGTATGGCCTGACGAAGGGCCAGGCCAGCCCGACGCTGAGGAGGGGGGAGAAGGTCAAGAGCCTGCCAGTCCCCAACCTCCAGGACGCTGTGAACCCGATAGCCCTGGCAATAGCATCAGGCTACACCTTCGTGGCCAGAGCCTACTCCCTGTGGGTAGACCATCTCAAGGAGATACTCAAAGCGGCAATAAACCATAAGGGCTCCGCGGTTATAGACGTTCTCCAGCCGTGCGTAACCTACAACGACATATACACAGCGGAGTTCTACAAGGACAGGCTATACAAGCTGGAGGACGACCCCAGCTGGGACCCCATAGTGAGGGACCCCTCTGAGGATGAAGAGAAGAAGGCGGCCGCTATCAAGAAGGCGGAGGAGTGGGGCACCCGGATACCCGTAGGCGTGTTCTACGTCAACCCCCTGAAGGATACGTACGAGGAGAGACTGTCACAGAGGAACCCATCCTACAGAATAGACAACCCCCCGGCTCTCCAGCCAATAAGCCGGGAGGATGGCAGCCCGATAGTAGGCCCCCAGGAGTTTAGGAGGCTCTTCAAGAGGTTCATAGTAAACGTAAAGACCGTGTAGCCCGGGGAAAGCCTAGGGGCGACCGTTTTTGAGCCTTCCAAGGCTCCTACTCGCGCTCTCAATAATATCGCTCTCCCTCTTCTGGCTGGCCAGCCTTGACGACAGCCAGGCTGGCTACGATATAGTTATACGCTGCAGCTCCACCTTTTACTCGAAAGCCTGGTCCGAAACCGTGGATGAGGTTGAAATATCCTTCCTCCACAGTGTACACAAGGAGGTTGAGACCAACATAATGACGGTGGGCAGAAGAGGGTTCTGGCTCAGGGAGGTGCGCATCCCCGAGACCGGGGCCGGCACACCCTATAATCTCGAGGACCTAGGCGGCTCCGGCTCCGTCTATCTCAAGGATGGAGTACTAGTGTTCTCCAGCCTCAACGTCTACAGGGGGAAGAGTGTAGTCTATAACCTTGGGGTTTGGGGAAACGTTGATATAAAGCTCGACGGCAGACCGGTTGACACGAGAGGCTGCCGCCTTCTAGCCCTAAAAACCCCTTAACGGCGACTATTAAGCCGCGGGCTCTTCTCCTCACAAATACTCCCTGGCAGTCCTCAACGCCTTCTCCGCCGCTCTGTGGAAGGCTTCAAACTCGTCCCCACCATGGGAGTACGCTAGGTGCATCCTCTTCAGCGGGTTTGGCGTAACCAGTATACCAAGTCGCCTTAGCTCGCTTGCGAAGGCCCTATAGGCTTTGCCATTAGCTCTAAGTGCTTCCTCCAGGTTTTTGGGCCTACTGTCCAAGCCGAAGTATATGCTTACCGAGCCTCCGAATTGAGATACAACAGCCTCAACCCCGAGGTCCTCCGCCAGATCCCGTAGAATCCCGGCGAGGTCCTTGGCCTTCCGGTTCAGCACGCGGGTTAGCCCAACCCTCTCCGCCTTCTCCAGGGTAGCCACCCCCGCCGCCATAGAGAGGGGGTGGCCGGAGTACGTCCCGCTGCTTACAACCCCCCTGCCCAGCAGCTCCATGACCTCGCCGCCGCCTAATAGTGCGGCGACGGGCATGCCGTTGGCTATAGCCTTGCCAACAGTGGTTAAGTCTGCCTTGACGCCGAAGTAGTCCTGCATGCCCCTGTCGCTCACCCTTATGAAGGTTATGATCTCGTCGAAGATCAACAGCGAACCGTGGCTGTCGCACAACCTTCTAAGTTTTGCTACGAAATCCCTTTCCGCCGGTATAACGCCCATGCTGTGGGCCACAGGCTCTAGTATGAAAGCGGCGACCCTGTCGCCAAACTTCTCCATGAACCTCTCTACAGCTTCTAAGTCGTTATAGGGGAGGACCTCGACTGTCGATGCTACTGCATCCGGAATCCCCTTCGATTCAGCGGTCTTACCCTTGTAGGCGGGGGTTTTGACGTTGTACATGGAGTAGTCGTGCCAGCCGTGGTAGTTGCCGTCGAACTTGACGATGAGGTCCCTACCCGTGTATGCCCTCGCAAGCCTGATAGCAATCATTACTGCCTCGCTGCCACTGTTGGTGAACAACACCTTATCATACATGGGAAACCTTCCGATTAGCTTCTTCGCAAAGGCTATCTCAACATCGCTGACACCAGCCCCGTGGAGGATGAGCCTGTCAAGCTGCTCTCTAACCCGCGTTACAACGTAGTCGTCATTATGGCCTAGGGCTATGGCGCCGAACGCCATGTGGAAGTCTATATACTCCCTCCCCATATAATCCCTTATCCTAGAGCCCTTGGCCTGAGAGACTATCAGGGGATCTATACTATGGAACTCTCTCCTAAGCCCGCCTTGAGCGCCGCCTACGAACAGGGAGAGAGCGTCGCCCCAAAGTCCATCCTCACCCTTACTACCCAACACTCTCCACCGAAACACTAGGGCCGAGCCCAGGCTTCCAACGCCTACCTTACCCCGCCCAGCTATTTAGTCTTTCACAACACACAGTCTAGCCTCCTAACAATTTATTACCCGGGGGCCTAGAAGATACTCCGATTAGACTATGTTAGTAGGATAGCTAGCCTCAGCCTACCCGCGTGTTTGCAAATGATATATCTAGGGTCTGGGGGCGGGGAGTGCTGCTATGTTGCCTGGATTGGGTGCAGTGGTGTTGAGGCGTGGGTTCTGATAGGGCTTCCGAGGTTATTCGTAGGGTTATCGGCGAGAGGGAGCTTTGGGGTCTTTCGGCTAGGATTATCCTTGCGGTTGCGGCGTTCATGGCGTTTCTAGAGGTATTCTATGTTATGCAGTTCGGTCTAGTGCTCTACAGGTTTCTGGAGAGCATGGGTTTAGAGCTGCCTAACTTCTACAAGTACCCTGATATATTCTTCCAGCTATATCCTGCGAAGGCTATAGTACTCGGCCTCGTAATAGCTGGAGCCTTCATAATTTACCCCATAAGCAGGGCTAGGGGCCCCTACGACACGGTGCCACTCTATGATTATGTTCTAGCTATCATAGCCGGCCTCTCCCCATTCTATGTCGTCTACCTTTACGCCAGGTACAAGACGGTGGAGTTCACCATAGAGGAGCTCTCATGGCTGGATCTCGCTCTCGTCCTCGCTATACTGATAGCCCTGGCGGAGGCGACTAGACGGAGCCTGGGTATACTTCTTCCCGCGATAATGGCTGTCTTCACAGCCTACGGATTTATCTATGCATACACCCATCCCCCCTTCGGTGTAGAGGGGCTACAAGTCTTTAGGAGGCTGGTAACGGCGTTCATAAGCCAGAACCAGGGTTTCCTGGGTGTACCTCTCACTGTCATGGTCTACTACGTTTTCATATTTCTCTTCTTCAGCTCGTTCCTGGACAAGCTTGGAGTTGGAAAGTATATTACGGACTTGATGACAGCACTCTTCGGTAGAAAGCCTGGGGGCCCTGCGAAAGTTGCCGTTGTCTCAAGCGCCCTGATGGGCACGATATCCGGAAGTAGCGTAGCCAACACGCTTACCACCGGAACTTTCACAATACCAGCCATGAAGAGGGCTGGCTTCCCTCCAGAGGTTGCAGGGGCTATAGAGCCTGTTGCTTCCACAGGAGGCCAGCTGATGCCCCCGATTATGGGGGCTGCGGCTTTCATAATGGCGGAGTTCGTGGGCATACCCTATGGCATGGTTGTGGTGGCAGCGCTACTACCCGCTATACTCTACTTCTACAGCATCTACGTTTTCGTAGATAAGGAGTCTAAGAAGAGGCGCCTCAGGGGGATTCCAGAGGGCGAGCTACCGCCCCTTAGACCGCTACTCTACAGGCTCTACTACCTCCTACCCATACCGCTTATCCTAGTGGGACTCCTGAAGCTCGCCCCCCATCACGCTGTGATGGCGGGTATACTGGCCACGGTGGCTGTGTATGTGATCGACACGATCATCTACGGCGAGAGGGCTGTGCGGCTACCCAACACTTTAATACTCTTGCTGCTGGCCCTCACCGTCGTCATCCCGCTGGTCTCGACCCCAATGGGGCTTGCGCAGTCACTATTCTTCGCAGGCGGGACTTCAATAATTATTGCACTAGTGGGCGGCCTGTTTAGCGGAAGCCTTAGGGAGCTAGCAGCCGCTACTGTCAGGGCTGTAGAGTCTAGCTTTAAAAATAGCATACCCGTCTTCCTTGCGGCAGCTACAGCCAGCGTTATACAGTCTATGATAACATTTACAAACCTACATAAAACTCTGGGAGACATGCTCCTCACCCTCAGCATGGGGATACTAATGCTGCTTCTGATAGCTACAGCCGTGTTCAGCATAATACTGGGTATGGGGGTGCCGACGACAGCTAACTACATTATAACGGCCACTATACTTGCAGGTACACTAGCGGGATACTTGAAGGAGAGCCTAGGCTATGCCGAGCTGGAGGCGACGCTGGCGTCACACATGTTCGTCCTATACTATGGGATACTGGCGGACATAACTCCTCCTGTAGCTCTAGCGGCGTTTGTAGGGGCTGTGCTAGCTGGCGCAGACTTTTGGAGGACAGCGATAAACGCTACCATCTATGGTTTTGCAAAGTACATACTACCCTTCGTGTTTGTCTATTCGCCAGTTATATTGATAGTAACGGTTGACAGTTGGGGGGTGGATGAGGCTATAAGGCTAGCATACACTATAGCAGTAGTGCTTATAATCATACATGTCGCGTCAAGCGGATTTATAGGGTGGGTTTTCGACAGGCCCCTCAGCAACAAGCCGCTTAGAGCGGCTATGGTGCTCTTTTCCGCATTGTCGGTAACGCTGAACCCGGTGATAGTGGCTTTAGCTTTGGCAAGCTACGTGGCCGGACTCATCTACACTAGAAGATCCGTTGGTTAAAGCTGAGACTATCTACGCCGGTGAACTTTATTGTATTTTCACTGCTTAACTATCGGAAGCTTACATATATACTACATCATTATCCTCTATTAAGTATGCCACTCGGATCTAAGGTATAGTGATCTATAGCACAATATGAACAGGGTGATCATGCTTGGCTATGAATCAGAGGCTAATGATTGCAGGGGCAGCCGTAGTCATAGTTATCGTCTTAATAGCAGGATACCTCCTGCTACAAGGCGGACAGGAAGTTAGGCTGGTAATGGGCACCGGATCACCCGGTGGCATATATAATCCCCTGGGCTTCAAGATAGCAGAGGTCGTCTCGAAATACAGTGATAAAGTCGAGATAGAAGCTCAGGAGAGCGGAGCCAGCGTGGCAAACGCTAAGGGCATAAAAGCAGGCGATTACCAGCTAGCCATGATGCAGAGCGACGTAGCCTACTTCGCCTACAACGGCAAGCTTCTTAAGGACTTCGAGGGCAACCCTGTAGAGGACCTCAGGGCGCTAGCGGCACTCTATCCAGAGCCTATACAGATAGTAGCTAGGGCTGGAGCAGGAATAGAAACAATTTGGGATCTAGAGGGCAAGAGGGTTGCCGTAGGAAACCCAGGCAGCGGCCTATACGCGACGGCATACACCATACTCAGCGCTCTGGGACTTTGGGATAAGATAGACAAAGTAGAGTTCGGCTTCGCCGAGGCTAGCAGCGCAATGAAGCAAGGCACCGTCGACGTACTCTTCATAGTAGCGGGAGTCCCCACGCCTAAGATAGAGGAGATAGCAACACAGGTTGACGTTGTGCTTGTTGAGGTCCCAGACGACGCTATTCAGAAGTTGAAGGACGCTGGTCTAGGTAATCTTTACCTGAAATACACGATACCAGCCGGCAGCTACGACTTCCAAAAGGAGGATGTAACTACACTTACAGTCACAGCGCTTCTGGTTATAGACAAGGATGTACCCGAGGATATAGCCTATGAGATACTTAAAACCATGTTCGAGCATCTAGACGAGATAAAGACTGTCCACGCAAGGGCCAAGGACATAAGCCTCGACAAGGCACCAATAGTGCCTATACCACTGCACCCAGGCGCCGAGAAGTATTATAAGGAGCAGGGAGTACTATCGTAGGCGTTAACACTCTAACGTATGAAAATAGGGCGCCAACCCGGTAGGACGCCCTCAACCTTCAGCTGTGTTGGGGGCATTTTCAACAATAACATCTTTTACTTTGGACTTGTCTATTAGCCTTAGCACCGGGCAGTTCTCAACACCCTTCATAACCACCTCCCTGGGAGCGGGAGCCCTGATCCTTATGACTATATATTCTATCTCTTCGGAGCCGTCGAGAAGCTTATCTATGTCGACATAAGCTTCTATAGAAACGCTAACTCTATCGACGCTGGCATTCTCGGCAACCTTCTTCCCTATACACGCCGAAAGCAGTGACAGCATGAAAGAGGGGTTAAGGGTAGCAAGCTCAAACTCCCTGTCCCCCTCGACGACTGCTTTACCAGCCTTACTGTCGACAAGAGACTTTGCTTCGAAAAACTTTATAGTAGGCATCCTACGCCGCCCCCTATGTGTACTGGATGCTGGGGAGGCTTCAAAAGGCGGGATCTAAAGTTGTATCGCCTTATTTCTTGCTTGGTATGAATTTGCCTAGGATACCGGCGAACGCAGGGAGATTTCTAGTCTGGACCCAAAGGTCTGCTGGCCCTTCCACGTCCACTACCACGCCTTCTCCTCCCAGGAAGAAGGTTTTCCAGCCTCCGAACTTCCTAATATTCCATCTTCCCCCCTTTATTGCCACGAAATGACCATTATCTATGGTAATTTTCTCGCCTAGACCGACTTTTATATGTTCTAGGGCTCCGAAGCTGTTTATAAAGACGGTGCCATGACCCTTAGCCTTTACCCAGACAAGCTCACCCTCGGCTATAAGCCCCTTGAAGCCTCTCCATCCAACACTTACCTCCACATCACCGATGTGGGCTAGATAGCTTGAATCCTGTATGTACACCTCTTCCCCGCTGAGCTCTACAGCGGCTATATCCCCGGTGACTGGGGGGGCTATCCAGACCTCGCTCTTTGATCTAGCTGTTATGATGTTGAAGAAAAGGCTCTCACCGCCAGCCACAGCCCTTAGAAGGCCGCGGACTATGCCTCCCCCCATGGTGGTTTTAACCTCTATATCTCCCCTGTTCAGCATGTACGAGCCAGATTCTACCCAGACGCTCTCACCCTCGTTAAGCTCGACTTTAAGGACTGTAAATGCAGGGCCCTTCTCAAGAACATACTTAACCATTAATCTATACACCGATAGTAAAGTATGTATTTAGTGCTTATATAAAACCGTAAAAAAAGGCAAATATATTTTGCTCCTAAGTTTCCGGGTTTCCCGTTATTATAGGCTTTGGGAGAGGCTAACCCTTTTCCTCCTTCTCGCCGCCAGCATTCTTCTTAGCCTGTTGGGTGGAGGACGCTTCGCTCTCGCCCGAGATACTGTTCCTCAGCTCCTTCACTGCTAGACCCAGGTTTCTGGCTATCTCGGGTATTTTTGAAGGACCGAATATTATTAGCAGTATTAGAAGGATTAAGACCAGCTCGGGTACGCCGAGGCTTGGTATGCCTATGGGCATCCTCTGGTCCCCAAGTATTTGACTTGTTCTTTACAGTTTATTATGTATTAGCGCTTTCGAGAGTGTGGAAGAAATTGGTTTGTATAGTGTTATAGATTGAAATACTTATATACCTCTATTGGGTGTGGATATAGCCTAGTATCCTCCGCCTCCCTCCTCTTAACCTCTAAGTAAGATTCCAGCAGCTCCCTTGTGAAGGCAGGCCTCAGATACTCATTGTCGGACTCCAGCTCGTCAAGAGCCTCATCCAGGTTTCGCGGTAGCGTCTTTATACCCCTCTCCCTCAGCTCCTCGGGGCTGATCTTGTAGAGGTTGCCCTCATAGGGCTCTGGGGGCTGGAGCTTCTTCTTTATGCCGTCAAGCCCGGCCATAAACAGGGCGGCCAAGGCTAGGTAGGGGTTCGCCGTGGGATCGGGGCTCCTAACCTCTATCCTGACCGCCCTTCTGTTGCCAGCGGTTGCGGGGATCCTGATCATGGCGCTCCTGTTTCTCCAGCCCCACGCAACATATACTGGGGCCTCATAGCCAGCAACTAGTCTGCGGTACGAGTTTGTAGTGGGGGATAGTATTGCGCTTAGGCTGCGGGCGTGCTCGAGGATGCCTGCAATGAAATGCAGGGCTGTCTCCGAGAGATGCTCCTCCCCATCGCCAGCGAAGAGGTTCTCCCCGCTGGGGCTCCATAGGCTGAGGTGGAGGTGCATGCCCGACCCGTTGTCGCCGTATATAGGCTTTGGCATGAACGTGGCCACCCTCCCGTCCATCCGGGCTAGAACCCTGGAAACCCACTTAACCGTTATTATGTCGTCGGCTAGCCTTGCTAAGCTCCCTCTAGAACCTACTGAAACCTCTACCTGGCTCACAGCGACCTCGTGGTGCGACACAGCAACGTCAACCTGGAATTTCTTCAAGGCTTCTACGAGCCTAAGCCTATACTCTAGGAGGCTGTCCGAAGGCTCTGGCATATGATACGACTTCTTGATCTGGCTGAAGATCCCATCCTCTCTACCAGGCTGCTCCCTGCTCTCCACAGCATAGCCTAGACCTCTAGTGGGGTTTAGAACTTCTGCCCCAACCTTATCGAAAATGAAGAACTCTATCTCCGCCCCCGCCTTAACCCGGTAGCCCATGGATGAGAGCGCATTTTCAGCCCTCTCAGCGGCGAATCTAGGATCCAGCGGGCTCCTCTCCCCTCTGGGGCTGTAGACAGCGGCTATCGTCCTCCAAAGACCGCTTCTCCAGGGAACGCTGACTAGAGTCTCTGGCACGTGTTTTAAGAGTAGATCACTGTTCTCAATTGGAGTAAAGCCATAGACGCTACTGCCGTCGAAGGATGCCACGTAGTCTCTATCAAGGTTACTCAGCGGAACCTCGACCTGTCTCATGTATCCTGCCACGTCTGTATAGTGGACGAGGAGCCGTTCATCTTCACGCCCGCTTATATCTCTCAGGGGATCAGGCTCAGGCATGTGTGCCTTCGTAAAAGTTATGTCAAATAGAATATTTAAGTTTTTCTCCTAGAAATTGACACGCAATGTTCGCATGTCAAAGAGAAAAACCTCTAAGTTTACCTGGCTCCATGGCACCTAACCACACATGATTTCCCAGTGTAGAGCGGACATGCTAATAAACATTTTGCAGGTTGTAGAGGGTTTAACATACTTTATACAGGCAATATTGAGTGTGGCAAGCGGGAGCAGTAGATTAGATATTAAGAGAAATTAGAGGCTAGCGATTTTCTCACATAACCATTGGAACCCCCCATTAACTACGGGTGAAGGGGCGGCCGAGAAGGTGTAGAAGGGTTGGCGCTAGAAAGGCTAGTGTTGAATAAGAAGGGCTATAGCGACGAGGAGATACTGTCGATGCTCAGACCCTATGTAGCCGAGTGGTTTAAATCAACCTATGGCTCGTTCACAGAGCCCCAGAGACATGCTATTCCCCTTGTTAAGCAGGGGAAAAGCGTGTTGATATCCAGCCCCACAGGAACCGGTAAAACACTTGCGGCCTTCCTGGGAGTCATAGATGAAATTCTGTATCTTCTGGAGAACGGTTGGGAAGAAGCAGGCATACTAGCTGTTTACGTGAGCCCCCTAAGGGCTCTGAACAACGACATAAGGAGGAACCTCGAGGAGCCGCTTAGGGGAATAGGGGAGAAGGCTCGGGAGATGGGTTTAGAGCCTCCTAAAGTGAAGGTGGCTGTTAGAACGAGCGACACTACACCTTATGAGAAGCAGAAGATGGTTAGAGACCCGCCCCATGTACTTATAACAACTCCCGAAAGCCTGGCAGCCGCCTTAGCGGCCCCGAAGTTCAGGGAAAGATTATCCACGGTAAGGTGGATCGTGCTGGACGAGATACATGAGCTAGCATCTAACAAGAGGGGCGCCCACCTAATGGTTAGCGTGGAAAGGCTTGAGGAGCTTGTTAGAGAGGCTGGCGGGGGGCCGTTGAGGCGGATAGGCCTCTCCGCAACTATAGCCCCCCTAGACGTTGTGGCCAATTTCCTGGGAGGGTTTAATAATGACGGGAGGCCTAGAGATGTATATGTGGTAGACGCCAGGTTCGCAAAACCCCTAGACATAAGGGTTATAACGCCTGATGTAGACCTTCTAAGAGACCCTCCGGACAAGATTAACGAGGCGATATACAGGAAGATAGCTGAGCTTGTAAAGCAGCATAGGACCACCTTGATATTCACGAACACGCGCAGCGCTACCGAGAGGGTTGTCCACAAGCTTAAACAAATACTGGTAAAGGAGGGGATAGCTGGGGAGGACCAGATAGAGGCCCACCACTCAAGCCTGTCTAGAAACCTCAGGTTGGACGTGGAAGAGAGGCTTAAGAGAGGAGAGCTGAAGGTTGTTGTATCTAGCACGAGCCTCGAACTCGGGATAGATATAGGATATATAGACCTGGTTATTCTACTAAGCAGCCCGAAGAGCGTTAGCCGTCTCCTACAGAGGGTGGGTAGGGCCGGCCATAGGATTAGGGATGTGAGCAAGGGTAGGTTGATAGTTGTTGACAGGGACGATCTGATAGAGTGCTCTGTGCTTGCGGACTGCGCTATGAAGAAGTTTATAGACCGTGCTAGGATCCCCATGAAGCCCCTAGACGTCCTAGCCCAGCACATTGTTGGCATGAGCATCGAGAAGAAGTGGCGCCTCGAGGACGCCTACAGGGTTGTGAAGCGGGCTTACAACTTCAAGGACCTGAGCTTCGAAGAGTTCATGTCGGTAGTAAGGTTCTTGGCGGGCAAGCACGGTCTCGAGGGTGAGGGAGTCTACTCCAAGATATGGCTAGACGAGGAGGAGGGCCTGTTCGGAAGGAAGAAGAGTGCAAGGATGATATACCTGCTTAACGTCGGCGTGATACCAGATGAGACTAAGATCAGGGTCTACACTAGGGATGGAAAATATGTTGGAGACCTTGAGGAGGAGTTCGTGGAAATACTGGTACCGGGAGACGTATTTGTCCTGGGGGGCAGGACGTATCGGTTCTTAAAGAGCGAGGGATTGAAGGTAATAGTTGAGAGGGCTGACGATGCTAGGCCCACAGTCCCCAGCTGGTTCAGCGAGATGCTGCCGCTGAGCTTCGACAGCGCCCTGAAGGTAGGCGAGTTTAGGAGGCTCCTCAGCGGCCTGGCCAGGAGCGATCCAGAGGCCGCCGTGGAGAAGCTTGTTAGGGAGTACATGCTGGAGGAGAGG
This sequence comes from Aeropyrum camini SY1 = JCM 12091, assembly GCF_000591035.1. NCBI lineage: Archaea > Thermoproteati > Thermoproteota > Thermoprotei > Acidilobales > Acidilobaceae > Aeropyrum > Aeropyrum camini. Next base: position 1,294,676 of record NC_022521.1, read on the forward strand.
GCTGCCAGAACTATTGTGGAGTACATACTTGAGCAGTTAGACTATGTAGGTGTTGTACCCTCCGATAAGCTGGTGCTAATAGAGTACTTCCCATATGAGGATGGATGGGGGATAGTATTCCACACTCTATTTGGCAGGCGGGTTAACGATGCTCTATCGAGAGCCTATGCCGTAGCGCTCTCACGCAGACTGAGCCTTCCTGTCAGGGTTGCTGTCACTGACAACGGGTTCATGCTAACAGTATCCAGAGCCAGTAAGCCGAATAAAAGCCTCTTGGAGAAGCTTGTACACGATGTGACACCCGAGAACATAAGGTATATGCTGGAAGAGTCTATCGCGAGGACGGAGCTTATGAAAAGGAGGTTCAAGCATGTAGCGGCGAGAATGTTTATAGTGCTCAGGAGGTACAAGGGAAGGGAGGTTAGCCCTGAGAGGCTTCAGCTGAACAGCCAGAAGTTGCTTGAGATCTTTCTAGAGGAGATGAGAGATAGCCCGCCTATAAAAGAGACTTTCAGAGAGATTCTCGAAGACTATATGGATATAGATGCAGCCAGTAAGGTGCTCGAGTGGGTGAGGAAAGGCGAGATAGAAATAGTGATTAGAGGCCCCCTCCCCTATCCCTCGCCGATGGCTCATAGCATAGTGGTGAGGGGTTACAGCGATGTTGTGCTAATGGAGGACAAGAGGAGGATGCTCATGATACTTAGGGAAAAGGTCCTCGAGTATATTAACAAGAAGGCTAAAACCGTGTCTACAGGGGTAGGATGAGATGGCGAAGGAGAGCCTGGAGAGGTCTTCACTAAAACACAACCGAGAAGATACCAGAAAAACAAGGCCTCAAAATCGAGTTCACGGAGAGAAGGCTTGCGTCCACACGAGAAGAGAATTAGACGAGATGGGGGAGGAAATAGAAGTATATGACATAAGCTGTTAAACCGGATAGTGGTAAGCCCCAAGCTACACGGCAACCCTACTCTAGAAGACGGTCCGGCGAAGTCAATACTCCGGTGCCATAAGCTCCTGTGTACAGGGTGTGGTACGTGGCTATCGCTATCTCCATACCCTATTCAACTCTGCTACAATGAACGCTGTATTGGATATTGGATGTATAATGACTATTCATTATTGGGCGGTCGGGATTTTAAGCATTTCAGGCCTAATGCTGATAAATCCTAAAGCAGGACTCTAGGACGGGATGAAGACTACTCCCCAGACTGAGGGATATGGAGATGACGATAATTCCTTTATCAGACCGCTACCACCGGATCAGAGTTCGTATAATATGGTGACGGTGATTTGCTTAGGTCCTCAGCGTCTAGCAGACTCGTCACAACCCTCCCGCAGGCTATGGGAGGGTTCGACTCCCGGCTACTCAGCATCGGCTCCGCTCCTTCGGAGGTTTTACAATCTATTTCGGATTTTCCGATAGTAATAGTTAAAGGCTGAACGTTTAACGATTCAAGTAGGTGCTGTATGAAAATGGTTTGGAGTAGGCGGGCTTTTAAGCTGGCGTTGCTGGCGTGGGCTATCTCCGCCCTCCTCACTAGCACTTACCCTGCGATGGCGTACGCCCTTTCCGACGAGGTCGCTGTAGAGTATTCTGTGGAGGAAAACATACTATCGGTCAACAGCTACTTCTACACTGTAAGGATAGACCTTGAGACAGGGCGGTTCGTGTATGTTGATGTAAGAACAGTCGATGGCGGGACGAGGACTCTGCTGGACGCTGGCGCAGGTATGGAGGCTTACCTAATCTCTGTGGGTAGTCAGGGGTTAGGGTCACCGGTTGGAGGATGGCAGGTGGTTTCGGCGGTAGATTCCGATACTTTCTCTACAGTAGCTCTGAGATCTACGGTTGGAGCCGCAGTAGTCGAGGCCCGTCTAACTTTCTACTCCTACAAGCCGCAGATAGATGTCGAGGTGGAGATAACTAATGATAGTGGGGAGAGAGTACAGCTGCAAAGCCCCTTCGGAGGCCCCGCCCTTGTTTTCGCCTCTAGCGTTGAGGAGGGGTCTCTCTATAAGACAGCGTACACCGTAGTTAGTGGGGGAGAAGCTAAGATAGAGGCAGTCGATCTAGAGAGTAGGGCTACCTTTTCTGGCATTGAGAGTATTGTGGTAGTCACGGAATATCAGGGAGAGCCCAGGGTGTTGCTTGGCCTTAAGGATGTGCATGGCGACACAGTGGCCGTGGTAGACCCCAATTACCAAGTATCGGCTGGAGAAGGCGAAACGGCAACACAGCTAACACTAGTCCTCGGCTTCGTAAACCAAATCTTCGAACCAGGCTCTAAAGACTCTTTCAAAGCATCCCTCGTACTTTCCGTCTACGATGCCTACGCTATAATCTCGACAGACGTGTTCGACGAGGTGGCTAGCATCTATCCAGGTATCAAGGCCAGCGTCCCCACGGGATTCGGCTTCGAAAGAACGATAGCTGATTTGAACAGCAGAATCGAGACGCTTAGGAGCAGTCTGGATAATCTAAGGAGTGAGAACGAGGAGCTGAAGAGGAAGCTGGATGAGCTCCAGGGCAGAGACGACTATTGGAACGCTAAAATCGCTGAGCTCGAGGAGGAGCTGCAATTCTACAAGATTAGGTCTGAAAGGAATGGTATACTGGCGCTCCTGGCATTCATAGCTGGTGCCGTGATAAGCGCGGCTGCAGTCTACACAGTGAGGAGATAAGAAAGTGGAGTATAGATATAAATAGGGGAGGGAGAGTTCTACGCCACTATTTTATTCCATCACCGAGAGTGACCTAAATATTTCGAAGGGGCGTCTGAGGTTCTCTATGTTCCACGCGTCCCCCAGGAACTCCCTCCTCCTCTCCTCGGGCACTAGGCCTTCTAGCAGTTTGTTAAACTTTGCCTCAACTCCACCTCTGTCGAGCGGGTTCCTGAAGTGGCCCGGCGGATATATTGACTCTTCCTCTAGTGTGCGGCCGTCCTTTAGGCGAACTCTAATCTTGTTACCTATGCCTTCGGGGTATATCTCGTCATACTTGGGGTTAACCCTTATACTAGTCTTCTTCATCACCTTCCTCACATCCTCGGCCAGAAATCTCTCCGGCTTGAACGTTTCCAGCCATACACGACCGTCTAAGAGGGATGCAGCAACAATATATGGTAGACTATGGTCTGCCGTCTCCCTCGTCTTTGGATCCCACTTCTCCGGGTCCTCAACTATTATCTTGTAGCTTACGGTAAACGTCTCAACCTCGACGCTCTCAATGTCGTCTGGCTTTATTTCTCCAGCTTTCTCCCTCAGCCTGAGGGCAGCTTCTACCGCGCTCATGGAGTGGTACTCTACTGGCCAGTATTTTATGCTGGTTTGCATGACCTTAAACCCGCCTTCACCGAGCGGCGCCAGCTCGAACTTGTCCCCGCATAGAGCTACTTTAAAGAACCCGAACTTGCCTTCGAACACCGGGCTAGGACCTGTCATACCCTTCCATGCTAGGAGCGCTGAGAAGAGACCGTTTCTGGCTGCATGGGCGGCGGCGCAGCCTTTCCACATGCTAAGCTCCCCCGCCCTAGTCTGCCTAAGGGCCAAGCCTGTGGTCGTTGCTATGTTTATTGCATGCTCTATACCATTCTCGTCTAAACCAAGTATCTTGGCTGCACCGGCAGCGCTGGCTATCCCGATATACACTGTGTGATCCCAACCCCTGGATCTAACGCTGTAGCTGTCAGCAAGGCGGGCGGCTATCTCGTAGGCGGCTACTATACCCTCAACGAGGCTTTTACCGTCTGCATCTACTATCTCGGCCGCAGCCACGAGGGCTGGTATAGTGTCGCTCGGGTGGAGAGCCTCCTTCGACAGATAGGTGTCGTTGAAGTCGAAATACCTGGCTGCACAGCCGTTGGTGAATGCGGCCTGGTCTGCTGATGCATAGCTTAGGGTGCCCCAGACTAGGGAGGATATTCTCGAGCCGGTAGTGCCCAATGCTATTGACCTGGAGATTTTCACTGGTTCCTCGTTAAAGGCTCCCACGGCTACACCAGCTGTATCCACTATTCTCTTCTTAACCTCTTCCACTACCTCGCCTGGTATATCGCTAAACTTCAGAGAGTAAACCCATTTTGCCATGGTTCTAGCTATAGTCTCGCCCAAAACGCCGCACCGCGATAAGAATTGTCGGTGAGCCGGCCTAATTTAGCGAAAGCAGGGTCATATATGCTCGGCGGTCTTCCGCATGCCTATAGAGGCTGCCTTGTACATACTAAACGATAAGCCTTGGTTATAGTGATAATTACTATTGGTGAATAGTAACATGATGTTCGCGAAGGTTAATGAGGCCGATGTTACGGAGGCCATACTAGAAGGCTTCTACAACACTCTAAAGAGGCATCTCAGGAGCGATGTTATAGTGGTCGGCGCTGGACCGGCCGGGCTCACAGCCGCGTGGAGGCTGGCAGAAGCGGGAGCTAGAGTTCTCCTAGTAGAGCAGAACAACTACCTCGGTGGCGGGCTCTGGCTGGGAGGCTACTTCATGAACCCTGTAACAATAAGGGCTCCAGCCGAGAGAATACTGGACGAGCTTGGCGTCCCCTATGAGACCGTGAAGCAGGGCCTCTTCAGTACTAAGGGGCCTCTCCTAGCCGCAAAACTGGTAGCAAGAGCCCTGGAAGCCGGAGCGGAGGTCCTCAACCTAACGATGCTCGACGACGTTATAGTAGAGGACGGAAAGGTCTCAGGAGTCGTCGTTAATTGGAGCCCTGTCCAGGCCCTGCCACGTCAAATAACATGTGTAGATCCGGTGGGCCTGAGGGCGGAGTATGTCGTCGACGCTACTGGACACGACGCCGTGGTAGCTAGGAAGCTGGCTGAGAGGGGGCTAGTAAATGCTTCTAGGCTAGGCCCAATGTGGGTTGAAAGGAGTGAGGATCTTGTTGTAGAGAAGACTGGTGAGGTGTATCCCGGCCTTGTTATCGCGGGTATAGCTGTAGCTGAGGTGTACGGACTGCCGAGGATGGGGCCGACCTTCGGTGCCATGCTACTTTCCGGGGAGAAGGCTGCATTAATCATCGGTGAGAAGCTCGGCCTAAAAGTTAAGGTGGCCGCGGCTCCAGCCCTCTAGAGCTTAGCGCTTGAGTGTCCCCTTTTTCTCAGCATCTTCCTCTGCCTTTTTCACCACCAGGTACGGACCCTCCTTATCGACAACAACTATCTTATCTCCCCTAGCCACCGGTGTAACAGCTTTCGCCTTCCAATACTCACCCTCCACTAATACAAAGCCTGTCCCGCCTTCTGGGATATCGTCCACCGCTTCTCCCACAGCCCCTTTAAGCTTCCATAAAGCCTGGGGAGCCCTCCTAGCCTTGACAACCTTGTACACGACAAACGCTGTGAGGCCGCCCATTGTGATGCCCAGGGCGTAGGTAGTGTAGAGGAGGGTTTCCGTGTAGCTCTCGCTGACGGCGAATCCCTCGCCTCTTATTGGGAGTAGTATGACACCGAAGACTAGCATGGCTATGCCAGTACCCCCTATTATTCCAAATCCTGGTGTGTACAGCTCTATGAAGACGAGTATCGACCCTCCCACTATGAGTATTAGGGCGGCTGTGTTAGGGCTGAAGCCCGAGCCCACGAGGCCGAGAACAAGCAGGAAGCCCCCAAGCGCAATGCCTGGGAGGTTTCCGCTTGCGATGCTGAATAGCAGGGCCAAAGCGCCTATGCTCAAGAGTATGCCTGAGAGCATTGGGTCGGAGAGGGAGTGTAGAACTCTTATCCTCAGGTCGGGCTCGAGGACTTCGTAGCTGCCGTTGGTGTCTATGAGCACAGTTTCGCCTATAGGCAGCCTTACCACCTTCCCGTCGAGGAGGCGGAGTAGCTCGCCCCTATCCTGGGCTATAAGGTCTATAACACCCTTCTCCAGAGCCTCCTCAGCGCCATAGTTGTCGTTGTACAGGACGAACCTGACAAGGGCCTCGGGGTTCCTGCCTCTGGTCGCCCCGTGCTCGCATAAGGTCTTGACTATAGGGTTAATGATCTTCGAGTCAAGAACGGGCTGGTAGCTGCCGGTGGTGGGGTCGTATGCTATAGGCTGTACAGAGCCTATTATGGTGCCGGGCTGCATAGCAGCTATATGCGTGGACATTAGTATCATAGTTCCTGCGCTCTCCGCCCACTTCTCAACGACATACCCCACGACTGGGACCCTGGCTTTGGATATGGTGACAACCATCTCAGTGGCAGCATCCACGAAGCCGCCGGGGGTGTTAAGCTCGACTATGAGAACCGCGTTCTCGCTCTCCGCCCTCCTGATAGACTGTTCAAGGTAGTCTTTCATAGCATTATCAATAGTACCCTCTATCCTAATAACCAGAGCCTTAGGGCCCACCACCCTATCATACGGAGTGCCCTCCGGCATGATACCATACTTCTTCTCGTAAGCCTTACACTCCTCAACTAGACTTTCGAAATCAGCCTTACCTGGGACTTGCTGCTCACTGGCAGCCACGGTTGTAGTCTCACCTGTCTCCTGCGCCTGCGCATGCGGGGAGGAGTAGACTAGGGCTAGTGCTAGCAGGAGGACTGCAGCGGCCAGAAGGGGTAAAAACCGCTTCACTCCACCCGCCTTCATGCCTTTCCAAACCCTCATTCTCTCCTCTCTATTATCCTACCCTGCATACTCTGGGCCATGAGGCCCATCATGTCATCCGTCCCCATTTTAAGTGGTGTCACCACCACCAGGTTCTTCTCCTTAGCCACCTCTATGAGTGTCTGCAGCTCCCTCAGCCTCAGCGCTGCCGGGTGCTTCTCGTAAAACTCGGCTGCCTCAGCCATTATCTTGGCAGCCTGCCTCTCTCCCTCGGCCTCTATGATTCTAGCCCTCCTCCACCTCTCTGCCTCGGCCTGCTTCGCCATCGCTCTTAGCATGGATTCCGGCAGCTTAACCTCCTTTATCGTGACAGCCGTTACTTTAATCCCCCACGGATCTGTTAGCTGGTCCAGAATCTCCTGTAGCTTCTTGTTAATCTCCTCACGTTTAGTGAGGAGGTCATCAAGCTCTACCTGTCCTATAACGTCCCTGAGAGTAGTCTGCGCCAGCATGACTACAGCGTAGTGGTAGTTCTCTATCCTAACAACAGCTTTCTCCGGGTCGAAGACCTTGTAGTAGACGACGGCATCGACACCAACAGTCACGTTATCCTTGGTTATAGTCCTCTGCTCCGGAATGTCAACAGTCACTATTCTAAGGTCGACTTTTACAAGGGTGTCTACAAAGGGGATTATGAGGAATAGCCCAGGGCCTTTAACCCCTATAAGCCTTCCAAGCCTGAAGATGACAGCTCTCTCATACTCCCTGACTATCTTTATGCTCATCGACAGCAGTATAAGTATGATTAGCAGTGCTACTCCTACTGGTATCAGTGCCTGGCCTAGGAGGACGTTAACTCCTGGTATTATCATTACACCCACCATCCAAACTATTTATATGGAGGGTCTATGTTAATATGCTATCTTACTAAAGTCTCGGCATACCTAGCCAGGCATCTCCGTTCTGGGAGGTTAAGATATCTAAGCCTAGGATGAGATATACTTGATATACTAGGGAGTAGAAAGGATTGGGTGCGGGCGCTGTCGCTGAAGAGGAGCGGGTTGAGGAGAATAGGGATATCGAGGCTGACGTATGGTTCCACGTTCAAGAGCTTATAATGCGGTTGAGAAAGGTTGCTATAGCTTTTGTTGTGGCATCGATAATCGTCCCATTGGTCCCGGTGAGTATAACCCCTTATGTTCCGCTGTTGACCGTGTTCACAAAGTACTTTATAAACTCGGTGGTACCCAGCTCTGTAGACGTCTTGGGGTACCATGTAGAGGTGAGGCTCATACAGACGAGCCCCTTCGCCGGCCTCTCCCTGCTTATAAAAACCGCGCTCCTCATGGGGCTACTAGTGGTTAGCCCCCTCCTGGCGTACGAGCTTTATGCGTTCATAAAGCCCGCGCTTTACCCTCATGAGGACAGGTTTGTCAGGACACTCGGCCCCATAGCAGTTGGCCTCTTCATTCTCGGGGCTCTAATAGCGTTTAAGGTTATTCTACCCCTAGGTTATGCTATAAGTTTTATCACAAGCGTTGTGCTTATAGGTGACAAGCTGGTAGCGTTCGCCGATGTCAATAACATACTGCAGACAAGCATACTCGTTATAGTTGGGGTTGGCCTACTGTACGAGACACCCGTTCTACTATATGGGGCCGTCAGGGCCGGGATAGTGAGCCCAAACATACTCTCAGGCGATAAGGGTAGGATGGTGCTCCTCGGCCTCTTGGCCTTAGGCGCGGTTATCAGCCCCGACGGCACGGGCCTTGGGATGCTCGTTCTAACTCTACCCCTGTTCATAGCATTGAAGCTGGCTGTATGGTTTGGGGCGCGGTCTAGGAAAGCGGCGGCCTCGGAGGCTCCCGGACTCCAGCCTTAATCCAGACCCTTCTTCCTCCTCTCCTCACCCGCCTCTGACATGGCGCGTCTAAACTCTTTTACTGCGGTCCCAAGGTTTCTCGCTATCTCTGTGAGCCTCTCGGGCCCAAACACTATTAACGCTATAAGGAATATTATGATTAGCTCTGTTACACCCACGGTGTCGACTAGAACCAAGGCTCCATACCCGTAGATTGTTTAATTAATTTTAGTAGCTAAAAGTGCTGAGTAATACTGTCAAAAAGATAGTGTCTCGCTGCGTATCTTAGGCTCTCCTCGCTACCGTAGTCTCCAGGGTCTTATGCACTATCGCGGCCCATAAGGCTCCGCTTGCTGCATAGGCTAGAGCTACAGCCGCCACAAGTATAGCCCCCTCTTTCGGCGATACTTCGAAGATGAGTTCCCTATAGAGTGCGAAGTTAGCTATTAAAGCTCCCACACCAGAAGCCGCTCCTGCAAGGGCTGAGGTTATCACCGTGAGGTTGCGGTAGCCTAGGTAGAGGTATACAAGCTCTGCTGCTAGACCCTGGAGGACGCCGTAGACCAGGTTTGTGAAGCCCCCTGGCGTGGGGAGTATTGCTTCGAGGAAAGCTCCGAGGGTTTCTCCTAGAAAGGCGGAGCCCGGCTTCCTGACGAGGACAGCTCCCATTATAGCGCCTGTATACCATAGGCCGTAGGAGACTATAACGCCGAGTATCGGCCCCAGCAGTGTAGTGCCGAAGTCGTAGACGTACCAGGCTAGGTAGAAGATTATAGAAGCTATTACCGCCACTACACCTAGCTTGGCAAAGTCCACTATATAGTAGTAATAGGTTCTGGTCGCGTGTGTGCTTCCGGCCCCCACCGACATAGCCAACACCGTCAAAAATATTACCACTTACTAGTGGTAATATTGGTTTTTACTAACCACTCGGGAGACAGTCGGCAAGGATCTTGTCTACGCTGCTAGGCGCCCTAGGGATTGAGGCCTCCGTGTATATGCCAGTGTTTAAAGTCTAACTCCTGTTACTACTTTCAAGTGGTAATAGTGTTGCTCAGAGCCGCGATAAGGGGTGCGGGGTACACTCAGGGCAAGGTTGTGTTGAGAAACGTTGAAGTTAGTGTTGAGAAGGGAGAGGTTATCATGATAGCCGGGCCCTCAGGCTCGGGAAAGACCACATTCTTCCTAGCATCCACCGGGGTCTTGACAAACCTGTTGCAGGGCTGGGTCGAGGGCAGCGTATCGCTAGGTGGGGTTAACCCGCTGTCGCCCAGCGGATTCAACGAGGTCCCCAGGCTTGTCGGCGTTGTGCTGCAAGATCCAGAAAAACAGGTGGCTATGCCCACTCCATATGACGAGGTCGCCTTCACACTAGAGAACCTCGGCTTCGGGGATATTGAAGAGAGGACTATGAAGATGCTTAGGGAGGTAGGCTTGTCTGGCAAGGAGTTCCACAGCATAGAGGACCTCTCTGGCGGTGAGAAGCGGAGGGTGACAATAGCAGCGGCTATAGCTCACGACCCAGACTACCTGTTGCTCGACGAGCCTACAGCGAGCCTCGACCCATGGGCGATAGCCAGCGTCAGAGGGTTCGTCGCGGAGATGAAGAATAGGGGTAAGCACGTTGTGGTTATAGAGCATAAGGCACGCTACTTCCTGGACCTGGTCGACCGCGTTATAGTAATTAGGGACGGATCCATGGCCTACGAGTCTCCTGGCACAGGGGCGGACGTAAAACTTCTGGAGAAGCTTGGCGTGGACGCGGGAGAACCTAGTGTTGCTGAGGGTAGGAGTGTCTGCGAGGAGCCTATAGCCTCCGCACGTAGACTTGTAGCGGGCTATAGAGGGGGCTACACAGTCGAGGTACCGGAGTTCGAGGCTTGTAGGGGGGAGGTTGTTGCTATAGTTGGCCCCAACGGCTCAGGCAAGACTACTCTACTTAAAACGTTGGCTGGCCTGCTAAAGCCTATTGAGGGCAGGGTTAGCGTTAAAGGCAGGAGCTTCTACGTGCCTCAGGTTCCGGACTACGTTTTCGTAGCACCAACGCTGGAGCGGGAGGTGGCTGAGGCTAGGGTCAGGGGCGGCGGCGATCCTGAAAGACTGCTCTCCAGATTCTCCTGGTATAGAGCTTTGAAGAACTCTTCACCCTACAGCCTTAGCCACGGGCAGAGGAGGATTGTGGGTCTAGCGGTGGCCCTGGCGTATAGGCCAAAACTAGCTCTTCTAGACGAGCCGACTACAGGGCTCGACAAGAGTGCCTACGAGAGTGTGCGATCCGCCATGCTAGAGCTGTCTACTGACTCTGCCGTTGTGGTGGCCACCCACGACGTTAGGCTTGTGGCCGACACGGCCGATAGGGTGTATATGGTTAGGGAAGGAATAGTCTCGGAGGTCGATAAGCGCAGGGCTGTTGAGGCTATGGAGGAGGCCTGGAGGCACTGGGGTTGAAGGCGGTGGCCAGGCTTAAACCTAGGCCATGGGCTCTCTTCATCTATGGCGTTCTAGTGACCGTTATAGCTATAGTGGGGAGTGGGAGGGAGCTGCTGGCTACATTCCTAATCACAGGCGTGCCGGGCTTTTTGCTAGGCCTCGCTCGATATAGGTTTCTAGTGCTCCTAATACCGCTAACAGTCATTGGCACCTTCCTCAACGCCCTAGCAATATACTATACAGGGCTCGCCAGGGAGCCGGGAGAGGTGGTGGCTAAGATCTGGGTAGTCGAGATACCCCAGTTCGCGGTGGAGACGACGGCTGTTATAGCGTTGAGAGTCTTCAGCTTTGCCGGCGCCGGGCTCCTCCTCGTCTCACTGGTAAGCCCTAGAGATGCCTTGAGGAGCCTTACCGAGGAGCTAGGGCTACCTAAGGGGTTGGCCTTCAGCCTTGCCTTCGCCCTCAGACTCTTCCCTCTGATAAGGAGGGATCTGAGCGAGGTCATGGCAGTTAGGAGGCTGCGGGGCTACAGGACCATACCCATCTCGCCAGGCGACTACATGTCGATAATAGCTCCTCTCTTAAACGTCTCCCTGGAGAGGGCCGTCTGGGTGGGGATATCCGCGGAGTTAAGGGGGTTTAGGCTGAGACGTGTGAAGAGGAGGCTGGTTTTAGGCCTGCCAGAGGCAGTTTTAGCAGTTCTGCTCGCCGTGCAGGCTGCGGCGCTCTTTGTGCTGTGACGCGTTTTGACCTAGAAGTGGAGCCTCTTCCACTCCCCCCTAATGGCGGTGTCCAGCAAGCCCAGTATAGTCCCCCTGTACATGAACTCCGAGATTATGGGGTTCTTGGCCCTGTAGGCTTTACCAGCGTTTTCAAGCTTGTCTGCGAGAAGCCTCATGAGCTCCTCCGCGTCACCCCCGCCTCTCGAAACATACTCGACAGCTTCCCTGATCCACCTTATAATATCCTCCCTATGCCACCTCAAGTATTCCATGCCCTCTCCTCTTACGCCATAGTGGGCGAACGCCAGCCTCTCCGGCCTGAACCTCGCCATCGCCTCCAGACTATTTACATACTCCACCGGCTTGAAGGGGGGAGGTGTTGTGGGGAACTCTATCAACGTTCCGTCATCGTCCTGCAGGGAGACGCCAGCCGAGTCTCCCGTGAACATGATATTCCCCTCGGGCAGGTAGAAGCTCATATGGTGCGATGCATGGCCCGGCGTGTAGATAACGTGCAGCCTAACCCCCTCGAAGAGTTCGAGGACCTCCCCGTCACCAGGCACTACGATTTTATTCTCCGGCACAGGCTCTGGCTTGCCGAAGAAGTCTGCATAGTCTCCGAGAAACTGTTTTGACGCCTGCCAGAGCCTCTCGGGATCAGCCATGTGGCGGGCGCCTCTGGGGTGGACGAAGACGGCTTCCACGGTTTCCAGGCTACGCACTATGCTGCCAGCTGCGCTAGCGTGGTCGAGGTGTATATGGGTGAGTATAACATATTTCAGCCTGACCCCCATAGATCGTATCTCCTCGCCGACTCGACTCCAGGAGGTCTTTGGCCCGCTGTCAATCATAGCGGCTTCGCCATCCGGCGATACTAGTATGTAGCTGCCCATCTTCCCCGAGAACGGGTCGGGCGTTGTGTCTATAATTTTCACCTCAACCAACACGGGGTCCCCGCTGGATAGGGTTGCAGGTTTGGGGTCTAAGCCTTTCACCGTAGCGCTATATAAGCCTATTAGCAGGCTAGAACCACTTAATTTCAACTCTACATAGTATACAGTGGTATCAAGGGGCCCGAAGGAGTTGCCCGGGGAGAGAGTAAGGCTTGCTAAAGCTCTACTAGACCTGGCCAGGTCAACGCTCAAGAGCGTGTGGAGCGATATGGCGGCTGGAGACTATAGATGGGTTATACTAAAGTCGTGGAGAGCGGCAAAGGAGGCTCTGCTATCGCTCTCGTACAGTGGCATAGCTGAGGGGCCTGTTGACGAGGACCTCTCCGGGCTCTACGCTCTGCTATACAACTCGTGCCCCTCGATAGAGTGGAGCGACGTGGCACTCCTAGACTATGCGCGCACCCTTGTTGAGGACCTAGGGCTCTACATGATATTCTACTCGGCGGGGCCCGGGCCCAGAAGAAAGGATGGGATCCAGTCTCTCGAGGCATCTGTTAGGATAGTGGAGTCCGCCGTGCGATGTATCGAAGAGCCATTATCAGGAGCTAGTCCCACAGCAGGCATACCATTCCCGCTAGATGCTCTCAGGAGGAAGATATCTACATTCAGCGGGGGTAGGGTCACTGTTGTTAGATCGGGGAGAAAACTCTATATTATAACTGCTGAGATGCCCGACGATATAGTGGGTAGGATAGAGCTTGTGAGGGGAATAGAGGCTCCCCTAGGCTTCCAGGTACTACCTCTGGCCGCCGAAGAAGCCTACAGTTACGTTAACCTACCCTGGACGGCTCTCGAGGACGTTGAGGTTGTGAGAGACGACCTGGGTCTAGGCCAGTTCTTCGAGGTTAGATCTGTAAACCAAGGCCACGCGATCTTTTAGAATCGAACTGGCGATAAACACTCGGATTTTAAGGAAGGAAGTAGGAAACGTAAGATTTTGGTTTCCCCGCTGAGATGTGTATTCTTTTGTCTTGGTAGGACCCATACTCTCTCCGCCTATACGGCTTCTTTAGCCTGAGCTTTTTGGGCGGTGGGAGCGGGTGCTCCCGGCCTTGGGTGGTGTGAGGTGGGGCCATAGCCGGTGAAAACCATGCTACTATAGAAACAGGGTGATGCGGTTATGGGAAACAGTTTGTTCTAGGATTCTAGTCGTTCTAGGCTCCTCTACTTAAACCGGTAAAAGGTGCTGGATTTGGAGATACTTCTCGCGGCCTGTCCCTTTAGCTGGGCTAGAATTTAAGGCCGAAGGCCTGCCTGACGAGCTGTCTGACTATTGTCAGCCTCTGTATCTCGTTTGTACCCTCGTAAATCGTCGTTATTATGGCGTCTCTTAGGTACCTTTCAACACCGGTCTCAGGGTCTACTCCATAGCCCCCGTGGATCTGTATGGCCTGCCTCGCTATCCACTCAGCGGCCTCTGTTGCGAAGGCCTTCGCGAGGCTGGCTGCTACTATAAACTCTCTTTTGCCTTTATCAGCCAGCGTGGCCGCCCAGTAAGTGAGGAGGCGTGCCGCCTCTAGCTTCATATACATGTTAGCAAGCTTGTCTATTATCATCTGGAACTGTATCAGAGGCTGCCCAAACACCTCCCTTTGGAGCGCGTAGTTTAGGGCTTTCTCGAACGTGGCCTGCGCTATGCCCACAGCCTGGGCCGCTATACCTATCCTTGTGTAGTCGTATGTCGACACTATTACCTTGAAACCTTCGTTCTCATTTCCAACCAAGTTCTCGGCGGGGACTTTAACATCCTCTAGTATAACCTCGTAAGGCTGCTCGCCCCTCATGCCAAGAACCTTAAACTGCTGCCCTATTTTAAGACCGGGCATATCCTTCTCAACTATAAACACGCTTATCCCCCACCACCTCTTATCCTCCCTCGGCGGGCTGGTCCTGGCGGATACTACGAGGTAGTCGGCATCCTTGGCACCGCTTATGAAGACCTTTCTACCGTTTATCACGTAATGGTCGTTAACCTTGCGGGCAGTCGACCTTATCCCCGCTACGTCGCTCCCCCCAGTGGGCTCTGTGTTGGCGTGCGCGCCCCTCGCCTTCCCTTGTGCTATAGGGGTCACATACTTCCTCTTCTGATCCTCCGTCCCGAAGAGGAGTATAGGGACAGCGAAGAGGTGGTTAACCCCTATAGTCACGCCTAGCGCGGGAACAGCTCTCGCTATCTCCTCCGTCAAAAGAGCAGTCATAAGATGGCCTCCACCCTGGCCGCCATACTCCTCAGGTATACCTACGCCGAAGATTCCGAGCTCTGCAGCCTCTTTTAGTATCTCCTCTGGTATTCTATTAGTCTCCTTAATCTCCCTCCAGCGAGGCAAAACCTTAGACTCTACGAACTCCCTTATAGACTTCCTAAACAGCTCGTGCTCCTCCGTAAGCTCTATCCTAAAATCCTCCGAGGAGGCGAAGGGAAATACCATACCGTTCCCCACCTTATTAGACTGAATTGTGTTATTCTAGTGGATTTAAAATGGAGGTGTTAATAGTGAAGATATGCGGCCTAGAGTTGAGAATATATAAGTACTGCTAGCTCCCGTCCCCGCTGCCTTACAGCGGTGTTGGTTAACCAGGATACTCGCTCCAGCCGTCGCCCATCCGTGGGGAGAGAGCTACTATCAGCCTCAGCCAGCCGCTCCAATAGCTAGCAGTTGTTGCGGTGTTCTCGGAAACAGCTATCTCTCGAGGTTAAGTCCTTTAAACCTCAAGTTCTCCAGCTCTCTGCGACCAGAGTTGAGGATGTCAACGTTAGCCACAGCGAAAAGCGCCGGCACCCCCCGCTGGAGCCTGGCAAGGCTTAATACGGGGCCTCCCGAGGCTAGGACGGAGTTTAGGGTGTAGAGCTTGAGGGTCTCCCTGGGCGTGAGGGACTCGCTTTCCCTGCAGAGCCTCGAGCTGCATAAGCCTATCGCGGCCTTGAAAGTCTCA
The DNA here is from genome assembly GCF_000591035.1 of Aeropyrum camini SY1 = JCM 12091. Taxonomy (NCBI): domain Archaea; kingdom Thermoproteati; phylum Thermoproteota; class Thermoprotei; order Acidilobales; family Acidilobaceae; genus Aeropyrum; species Aeropyrum camini. Next base: position 1,310,123 of record NC_022521.1, read on the forward strand.
GCGGGGTCGTAAGTCTCTACTGGAGCGTCGGTCGATATCGCGAGCTTTACGCCGGCTTTGAGCATTGAGGCGAAGGGATAGGCTGCATGAAGCATGTCAGCCCCCACCCTGCTCTCCAGCCACCAGTCGCTAACCCTGAACATAGGCTGCACAACAGTCCACACGCGAAGGCTGGCTAGCCTCTCTATCTGGCTGGGCCAGGCTAGGCTAGCGTGCTCTACCCTAAGCATCCCCGGCTCTACACCCCTGGAAACAGCCCTGCTGAAACCCTCCAGGACCTCGTCCAGCGCGGCATCGCCTATAGCGTGAACCGCTGTTGCAAGACCCAGTGAGCTGTTGGATACTGCAGCCTCCTCTATATCACCGCTGGAGAGTAGTTTCAAGCCTCGCCACCCATCACGCTCTCCCGAGATGTAGGGGTTTCTCAGGTAGGCGGTTCGCCCCCCAAGGCTCCCGTCGGCGAAAAGCTTCACCCCCACAACACCCCATTTCACACCCTCCCTTCTAGCCGGCGGATTTACACCGCGCCTCAGATAGCACGCCACCCTAACCTCCAGTGTATCGCCAACCCTAGATAGGGCGAGGACCTCATCCTCGCTGCACGCCATTGAAGAGACCCCAAACACCCCTACCGAGGCTAGCGCTGCGGCCGCGTCCCTAAGGAGCTCCTCGTTATTGAACGTCTTCATGGCTACGGATACTGCGTATGAGACGGCGTCCTCGAGGAGAAGGCCCCTCTCTTTATCGACAAGATTGGGGTAGAGCTTGTCGATCCCCGTCTCCCTGATGAAGGCGGAGTTTGCGACGGCTACATGCCCACAAATCCTAACAGCGAGGGCAGGCTTATCACCTAGATAAGAATCCAAAACCCTCCTATCAAGGCTAGACCCCGGCTGGAACTCCTCCTCGTTCCACCCTCTGCCCACCGCTATGGGCGAACCGGCCGCTGCTAGCCTCTTGGCAACCTCCTCCGGGGAAGCGGCTCCCTTTAGGTTGACTATCCTGAAGCTAGCCCCTAAGGAGCGCATGTGCAGGTGGGCATCGACCAGCGGAGGTAGGAGGACCCCCTCGAGAGACATTTTCTTCCCCACAGAAACCTGGGGTTCACCCCTGCTAACAGTCTCCACACGCCCGTTTTCCACGAGAACATAGTCCCCCATGTAATCACCTTCATGAGAGTAGACCGCGCTTGCCGAGACTATAACAGACCGGGCCATTAATAAGCCTCACCCACTATAGCAATAATTGGTCTACAAAGCTGAATTGTTTCTCCACCCTAGACAGGCCCGTGGATTTGTATGTGATTCCCAGAGGCTAATGCTGGGGACACTGGCCAGGAGCTGGAGTAGAGTCTATGTCACCCGTGGCGAGGATGGAGTTTAATAGACCTCTCAGTATTATCCAGTGAAATTTTTAGGATTATATACATTCTCCTTACCCTACTTTATTAACTATAGAACATTCTATTATAGAAACTTAGAGCAGCATTACCCACTATGTGGGGGTGGGTTTAGTGGAGCCGAAGCAGGCAGCAGGTGCTCTCCTCACCGCTGTCGGAGTGCTGCTGATACTCTATGCTATATACTCGGGTTTTGTGAACGAGACGATAGGGTCTACGGAGAAGTTCTCCGCGGACGCTGCCGCCCTGATACTTGGATGGTTCGCCGTGTTGATAGGCCCTGCTCTCCTCTTCGGCGAGACGCCAGCAGCTGTTAAGAAGGCGGCGGGGAGGTGATTTGCTGTGAGTATGCCTATACTAATCCTGGTAGCTATTATACTGGCGATATATGCTGTGGCCTACCTTTTCTACGGTAGGAATATACTCCAGGAGAAGGTCGTTAGGGCGTCCCCAGAGAGGGAAACACCAGCTATAGCGAAGTTCGACGGGGTAGACTACGTACCCGCCCACAGGTTCGTCCTCTTCGGCCACCATTTCGCCAGCATAGCTATGGCCGGACCTATAGTCGGCCCGGCCATAGCTATGGCCTACGGCTGGCTTCTCCCCCTAGTCTGGGTTCTCTTCGGCAACGTCTTCATGGGGGCCGTCCACGACTACCTATCCCTAATGGCGAGCGTGAGGTACGGGGGCATCTCTATAGTTAGCGTTGGCGAGAATCTGATGGGGAGAAGGGCTAGGTACCTCTTCTTGATATACGTGTTGTTCACGCTGATACTAGTCTACGCTGCCTTCGCAAGCATAGCAGCATCGCTCTTCGCTAGAGACCCGAGGGTTGCAACGCTATCTATACTCTTCATGCCCTTAGCCCTACTGCTAGGCATCATGATGTATAGGATGGGCCTTGGTATGGGGCCGTCAACAGCTATAACAATTGTTCTAGTCGTCGCCGCGTTCATATATTCCTACAACCACGGCGTGGTGATCGGCACCTTCGACCCGAGCCTCCCACCCGGAGAAGGAGGCTGGGTAGCCTATCACAGGTGGGTCATAATACTGGGGCTCTACGCGCTCCTCGCGGCTAGCCTGCCAGTATGGTATCTACTGCAGCCTAGGGACTATCTAAACGCCTACATACTCTGGGCTGGCCTAGGTCTGGCTGCGATAGCAGCCATACTACTCGGAACACAGAGCCTCAAAGGGCCGGCGTACACATCCTTCCAGCCCAACATAATAGCTGGCCAGCCAACACCGTTCTGGCCGGCCATACCGCTCATAATAGCCTGCGGCTCCCTAAGCGGGTTCCACAGCCTAGTTGCCTCGGGCACGACGAGCAAGCAGCTAGCAAGCGAGCTTGACGCCCTCTTCGTAGGCTACGGTGCAATGCTCCTCGAGGGAGCCCTCTCCGGCCTGGCCGTTATAATACCGATATCCTTCGCGTGGAACGCCCCAGAGCTTATACAGAAGGGCGTTATAGAGAACAACATGCTGGAGCTCGCTGCTGTACCGAGATACGCGGTGGGCTACGGCTACACGCTTGCGAAGACGTTCGAGATGTTCGGAGTGGGCTTCGACACGGGATACAGCTTCTTCACCCTGTTCGCAAGCCTCATGCTCTCCATGTACGTCCTCACCACCCTCGACACGGGTACAAGGCTTGCCAGGTTCGCCTGGCAGGAGCTATTCGACTGGCTTGCTAACGTTGATAAGAACCTATACTCCATAATCACCAACAAGTGGGTGGCTAGCCTAGTAGTGGTGATAATAGGCAGCGCTATGGCGTACCCGGTTCTCGAGATAGGCACTGGATACAGGGCAGCATATAACGTAGTCTGGCCTGCCTTCGCCGGAGCAAACCAGATGCTCGCCGCCATAGCCCTACTGACAAGTGCCCTCTGGGTCTACGGCGTGCTAAACGTGAGGGGCGGGACAGGACTGCTGATACTACTGCCTTCCCTATTCCTCTGGGTAACAGTGACTGCGGGACTGGCGTGGTGGCTCCTTGTGGTACTGCCAGTACTGCCTGTTATACAGCAGGTGGGCGCAGGCTCCATGATACTATTCACCCTACTGCTCAGCCTGCTGCTGTTCGCCCTGTTCGTGATCAACTTTAACAGGCTCAGCGGCCAGGCTGCTGCGACGCAGCAGCAGGCATAATTCTTTACCCGCCACTACTCTTTTTCACCCTGCATCAACACACTTTTTAACTAATGGGATGACAAGTCATGCCTGTATCCCTCGTACAGGCTGTCTATAAGCTTTCGGAAGTGCTTAAAGGCATGTTCCACGAGCTGGCAATAACCCTAAGGGCTATGATGTCTGGCCATGCTATTGATACTCTGCAGATGGAGCTTGAGGAGCTTGAAAACGTCTTCGCCACAGTCATAATAGGTAGCCTGGCTGGAATGCCCCTAGCGCCGCTGGGCCTTGCGGTAGAGCTGGCTGCTCATATGGAGGAGGAGATAGCTGTTATGGTTGAGAAACACGCCAAGTATAGAGACGGGTTAGCGGCTTATGCGAGCCTAGGAGGATAGAGAGCCGTGGGCGGTGTTGGTTTAGGAGGGCTGGTGGAGAAGGCCATACCCGCTATCACTGGCAGCGAGGGTCCGCATGTGGTTTTTGTAACTGGCAAAGGGGGTGTGGGGAAAACTACGGTCAGCATACTGTTGGCAACCCTCTTATCGAGGCTAGGCGAGACACTAGTCATCAGCCTAGACCAGGCTAAGCATCTTCAGGAGTATCTAGGGCTGGAGGAGGTTAACAGGGTTTACAACGTTAGAGGGAGCCTATACGCCATGCAGTTCGACACAGGCGGGGATATCGACAAACTCAGCTCCGAGTACATGACGCTGATGAAGCGTATCATGCCGGGCCTGAAGGTTCTAAACCTAGAAAGCACTGTGGAGATAGTCAAGAACGCGCCAGGCCTAGAAGAGGAGGTGTATCTCAGGAAAGTACTGGAGCTCTACAGCGACACGAGGTTTAGGTATGTGGTTGTAGACACGCCTCCAACCGGGCTGACGCTCAGGATACTTGGTCTACCCAGGCTCTACACATTCTGGATCGAGAGCCTGATAGGGATCAGGGAGAGGATAGTCAGTTTAAGGTATGTCATAGCGAGGAGCATAGGGCGGGAGCCGGAGGTGGACGATCCTGTGCTCGACAGGCTGAGAGAGTTGAAAGAGAGGTATTCAAGGCTATCGAGGGATCTGGGTAACAGGGAGAGGACCTCGTTCGCCATAGTCGCGACTCCAGAGCCGCTCCCCGTCTACGAGGCCCGCAAGACGGTGGAGTTCCTCGAGAGCATGGGTGCTAAGCCGTCCATAATAGTCGTCAACAGGATACTCCCCGCTGACATAGCCTCGCGCCTAGGCGTCCAAGAGATCCAGTCTAAAGCTTTAAACGAGATTAGGTCTGGAGTGTGTAGGAAGCCCTGCGTGCTTGTAGAAATACCCATGGTGGAGACTGTGCCAAGCTCCCTCGAGGCTGTGGTAAACCTGGTGGAGAGGTCGAAGGGCGCCGTGCTCGAATAAGGTAGTGCATACAAGTCTACAGTTTCTTCTCAATCGCCTCGGCCAGCAGCTTCTCCAGCTCGGCCGCGGAAAGCCTTCCCTCCACTCTCATGCTTGCATAGCTACCTCTCCCCCCTCCGCGGCCTCTAACCCTCTCTAAAACCGATTTTACCACCGCACCCAGGTCGACTTTCTCCGCGGCCGTAGAGCCCGCAGCCATCTCGACCTGAGTGTAGCCTTCACCCTCTATAACGAGAGCTGCTATGAGGTCCTCATGCCTTGAGGTCAGCTTCCTAAGTATATCCTGGACAGTCCTTCTGTCCCTCTCGATCGACTCCACGGCAAGTATCTTAACCCCCTGGACCTCTTTGGCTCTGGATGCATACGCCTCTTCAACCATCTTAACCCAATACTCCCTATACCTCTTGAGGTCCGCCCTAGCCTCCTCGAGGCTGGCTAAGAGCCCCCTAACTCTAGCCTCCTCCTGCCCCCGGGATGCTTTTACGGCGTCTCCAATGCGGGCTAGCCTCTCCTCCAGCTCCCGCGCGTACATAGCAACCCTATCACCAGCCACATACTCTAGCCTGACGACGCCGTCCTGTATTCTAGAGTGGGATACGATCTTGAAACCTCCTATCTCCCCAGTGTTTCTGACGTGCGTTCCAAAACAGGCCTCTACATCCCAGTCCTCCACGAAAACCAGTCTAAGCTTCTTCTCCATGGGAACCCCGCCCTGGTATATCGTGAACCCGTACCTCTCCTCCGCGACGTTCTTATCCACAAGCTCCTCCCAAACTCTGCGCCTCTCCCTTATAACCTGGTTCACAACGTTCTCCAGCTTCTCTATGTCAACCCGTGTCAGAGGTTTGTGGTGTGTTATATCGAGCCTACCCTTCTCCTCGGTCTTCTCTGCCCCAGCCTGCCATGCATGGCGGCCTAATACCCTCCTAGCCGCGGCTATAAGAACATGGGTTACCGTGTGATGCCTCATTATGGCGTAGCGCCTCTCCCAGTCAATCTCCATCTCAACCTCGTCACCCGGCTCAGCGGAAATATCCCTCTCGGCGACATGGACTATAGCATCTCCCACCTTCTGGACGTCTACTATCCTGTACTGCTGGTTGTTAACTCTCACTAGCCCTGTATCATGTATCTGCCCCCCACCGGTGGGGTAGAAAATCGTGGAGTCTGTTACGAGGTAGCGGCCCCTGACGCCGAGAACCCTCGCCTTCCACGACCTAGCGTAGGGGTCCTCGTGGAACACCCTTCTCGTCTCGCCAAACCCGCTAGCCCACTCCACCACATCCCTAGGGAGTTTCGCCTCCTCGAAGCCATACCCCCTCACCTTCTCAGGACCTCTGTGCCTCGCCGCCACTAGCGAGTAGAAGTTGTGGGGAACCTCAACCACTACCCCCCGGCTTGACGCTATCTCGGCTGCTATCTCGGGCGGTATGCCCATGCTGTCGTACAGTCTTACTAGGTCGTCTACACCCAGCTTCCTCTTCCTCTTTATCTCCCTCTCCACCACGCTCCTGGCCCTCCTCAGGACCTCGCGGAACCTCTCCTCCTCAAGGGACACAGCGTCGAGTATATAGTCCAGGTTCTCTCTAAGCTGTGGGAAGTCTCTCATCCAGAACTTAACCTGCCTCTCTACAAGGTCGACCAGCGGGGCCTCGGCGTTCAGTAGTGATAGCTGTCTTAGCGCCCTCCTAACGACAAGCCTGGCTAAATAGCCCTCGCCGGAGTTGCTCGGCACTATGCCGTCTCCAAGCATGAGTGCTATTGTCTTGGTGTGGTCCAGCACGCTATAGAGCCTCGCCTCCCTGGTGAGGATAGTCTTAACAGCGTCTGTGTCAAGGCCTGTGGCGGAGGCCACCCTATGGTAGTAGCTTCTCAGGCTCTCGGGATCCTCAGGATCTAGGAAGCCTGCAACCCGAAATGCAGCCCACATAACGCTGTCATCGGGCTTGTCGACGCCGAGCATGCTCCTAAAGTCGTCAACAAGCCTGCCGTATATGGCATGGAAGGCAGTCGGAGTCTTCTGGGTGAACCACGCTAGCCTCTCAACCCCATAACCCGTGTCAACTATCTTTAGCGGTATCTCCTCATACCTCCCGTCCACAACCCTATACTTCATGAACACCAGCGTGGCTAGCTCGAGCCCTCCGACAGCCACCTCGAAGCTCGGCCCCGCGTTACCGCCGCCCTCCCACCATGACTCCTTAAACACTATAAGCTCCGGAGGTATGCCGAGTACTTGTGTGAAGAACTCAAAGGCGAGCCTCACCGTATCCTCCTTCCAGTAAACCTGCTTATCGGGGTAGTTGAATGCGTGGTGTGCAGCCATCTCGAAGGAGGTCAGGTGCCGCCCTATAGTTATCCCAACATTGTCGATATCCTCAAGCCTTATGCTAGGCTGGCTTATGACCAGGGGGTTCGCGGGAGGGGGCACCAGGCCGCTTGTAACGTGGGGCTGGAACACCACAATGCTGGCTATAGTTAGGTAGAGGTCCTCCCTCCACCTAGCAACCACGGGCCTTGGGGGAACCCTCGTGTGGCCATGCTTCTCGAAGAAGCTAAGGAAAGCCTCACGAGCCTCCCCCACACTCATGCCAGGTACAGACTTGACCCTGTCGAACCAGTATTCAACGCAGGGCGCGTCCTGCGGCTCGCTAAACTCCGGATTTAGAGTCCAGAACGCCTCTCTACACCTAGAGCCCTCCTTCCTAAGGAAGCCCATTTCCCTAAAGAACTCTAGCTGATACTCTGAAGGGTCTACACTAACCAGGCCTCTGCACCCCTTGAATCATAAGAACGTAGTGCGAGAGGGCTAAATTTGTCTTAATTATCAGCCGAACATGGATCGCAACGTTGGACTAGCCAAAACATGGGAGAGCTGGGGGGAAAAGCTGTGCCAAGGGGCTTTGGATGGGGAGTGGTGGATTCGGCTGTCAAGCGTGTTGCCGGTTTCCTTAGAAGCCGAACATGCCTGAGAGGCCGGAGAGGTCGACCTCTTCCTCCTTCTTCTCCTCTTCCTCCTCTTTCTTCTCCTCCTCGGCCTTCTCTTCTGCTGCTGGTGCTGCCGCCGGGGCGGCCGCCGCGGCTGCTACTGGGGCTGCCACGGCCTGCTTCAGCACTTCCTCCAGGTTCACCTCCTCCAGGCTGGCTACCAGCATCTTTATCTTAGCCTCGTCTACCTGTAGCCCTATTGCTTCGGCTGCTTTCTTGAGTGTCTCCTCATCTATTTTACCGCCCGCGTAGTAGATGGCTAGGGCGAGGTGTATATACGCCTTCCCCTCCTGGGCCATGTCGTATCACCCTAATCCTCTCCCGAAAGTCTCCTATTCGCCCTAATAAGGGTTTAGAAGCCGCCGAAGATACTGTCGAGTCCGCTGAGCTCCTGGTCTTCCTCCTTCTTCTCCTCTTCCTCCTCTTTCTTCTCCTCCTCGGCCTTCTCTTCTGCTGCTGGTGCTGCCGCCGGGGCGGCCGTTTCTATTCCCAGCTCTCCCGCCTTGTCGCCCAGGAGAGCCACGACTGCCGCCTCCTCGGCTATAGCCTTTCTGACAACATCCTCTACAGTGCCGGGCGCTATAAACCCTGTCTCCGCCGCCACCGCGGAGGCAGCAAGCGCCGCCTTCACTATGGCTGCCTCGACGGCTTCAGGCACTGGGATGTAGACTATCTCCGCGGCTAGGCCTAGGGCCTCCTTCGCTGTCTCCAGGATATCGCTTCTGAGAGCATCTATGTCCGGCCTCAGGAGCTCCTCGGTTATAAGCACGCCCCCGTCTAACGCGAACTTGACCCTAACCCCCTTCTCAATAGGCCTTATCCCAAGCGCCATAAGGAGCCCGGCCAGGTCCTCGCTTATTGTGTCGCCCGGCTTCGCCACGACAGTCTCCTTGGCTATGTAGATCTTACCACCCCTCACCTGGTATTGGATGCGCAGCTTCCCGAAGACGCTCAGTATAGGGCCGGGAGTGAGGTTTGTCATCCCCTCTGGTATCCTGATCTCCGACTCAGCCTTATCCCCAGGCTTGACGGGCATGGCAACCTTCTCCTTCTCCACCTCCTTAACGATCTTGAAGGGGTTACCGTCTGCGAAGACAAGGAGCATCTGACCCCTGACTAGATCGTCCAAGAGATTCTCGTCAAGCTCGACGCCAGCCGACTTCATAGCCCTGAGTATAATCCTCTTCTTAGCCACCATCATAGGATACTTCTTCCAAAGCTTCTTCCTCACCCTCTGCACAACGAATGTCGGCGTGCCTGTGAGGTCTGCAAACAGCACAACCCTGTGCTTCCTGAAGAGGTCCTCAAGCTCCCTTAGCATTCGAGTCTTCCACTCGGGTATAGGCTTCTCCCTCTTATACATCTGCCCTACAAGGCTCACCGTTCACACCCCCCTCAACCTAGAGCGGGGACCTCGACAGGCGGCCCCATAGTCTTCTTCACGTAAACCCTTGCGATCTTACCTCTACCAAGCCTGTTCTCTATAACCTGTATTACGGCGAGCGCGTTCTCAGCAAGCTCCTTAGGGCTCATATCCTCAGTACCAATCTTGGCCATAACCTGGGGCTGGTTCCTAATCCTAACCCACACGGCCGCTTTATACCTCTCTATCAAATCCTTTATGTTCGCGTTGGGCGGCACAGGCACGGGAGCCTTCCCCCTAGGCCCTAGTGCGGGGCCAAGTATCCTGCCTGCGAGGCCCATAAGATCGGCCCTTACAAGAACCCAGTAGCACCTCCGGGCCAGCTTCTTAATCTCCCTCTTATTCTGCGAGAGGTTCTGGAGATCCTGCCGGTTCAGGACCTCGACTCCCGCCTCCCTGGCCTGGAGCTCCATGTCTCCATGAGCAACGACGCACACTTTAGCCTCCTTGGGAGGCCTGTTTGGAAGGAAGACAGTCTCCCTTATCCTGGCCTGCGGGCTCTTCAAGTCTATATCCTTAAGCGCCACTATAATCTCCACAGACTGCTTGAACCTCTTACCCCTACCCAGCTTCAGAGACTTGCTTATAGCCTCCTCGATGCTGGCGAACACTGCTTCCTGCGACAAGCACAACACCCCCTATTGGCCTAGAGCATCATAGGGGATATATTATTAGCCTTCCGCCTCTTCCCACTTTCCCTCGTACTTGGCTAGGACCGCGTCGTAAACACCCTCATCTACCTGCCTAGTCACCTCTTTGGCGTCTTTCCCATCTACAGTCACACCTATGCTTCTGGCCGAGCCGAGTATAGTCTTTACCGCAGCCTTCAGGGTTTTTGCCAGGAGGTCCGGCTTCTTCTCAATAGCTATCTCAACTATCTTCTCGAAAGGCAGATCCCCAATCTTCTGGTGGATGGGATCGCCGCTGGGCGCCTTAGCCCCCACAGCCTTGAGCAGCAGCTCGGTGGTCGAGGGCTTCACCTGGCTTCCCTTTACCATAATGCCTACACCCTCAGAGAGCTAGAGGAACGCAGGGTTAAATTCGTAAAGAAGAGGGGGAGCCTGCTGGGGGCTGTGTGTGCTACTCCTCCAGGGGTCTGACCTCGTCGATTGGTATGGTGGCTGTAGCTCTGAAGAGGGGCTCTAGTAGGGATACTGTGACCTGGCCTTTAGCCTGGTTTACGTCTATAACCTTGGCCTTCATACCTTTGAACGCGCCCGCCACTATCTCGACGACCTGGCCGGGCTTCAAGGCCGGTATCTCTACCTCAGGCTTGACAAGTTTCATAACCTCCTCGAATTTGAGTATGAGTGGCCGCCTCCGCTTCACATGCCTTAGCCCCCTCGTGGCGTCGTACACGTCCCCGGGGTCGTGTGCCTCTAGTATTACGTAGCCCTTTATCCTGGGGGGTACTATTATGCTCCTTATGTCCAGGCCTAGTGCTCTAACTCTCTCGGCTATTATGGTTGCAACATTAACCTCAGCACCGCTAGTTACAAGTATGGCGTAGAACCTCGCGTCAGCCTCTCCGTCCAAAGGCCTCACCCGGAAGTTAATATTATGTAGCCTATGTGTATCAAGTAGCCTATACCGCCCACTAGTGTGAACCCCAGCAAGTTCAGCTTGAGGAGCAGCGAGTACTCCTCGTCGTCAGGCTTCCTGGCTAGGGTTAGTATACGGCGCCAGGCGACTATGTACTCCCTGGCTGTATCGACTATACCCAATCTCCTGCTGCACCCCCCTTAGCCTAGGATTTTCTGAGCCTACTAAGCTTAATAGCCTCCTCAAGGGTTTTCCTCATATTCCTCCAGTGAGCCCCCTCCCAATACACTTTTCCGCAGCGTGTGCAGACGTAGAACTTGTCGACGACGCTATAGGTAGCCTCGGGGACCCTATCTCTAACGGCCTCCTTGTCCACGGGCTTGAGTTCTCCGTTGCATAGGGGACACCTGCTCCTCCCAGGGTCGAGGGTAAGATCCACTCTGGCCTTAGCCGCAAGCTCTGCAAGCCTCTCCTGGGTTGAAAGGGATTCTATGTATATGGATTTCAAGCCCATCTTTCTAGCCTTGCTGTGCAGCCATCTATCCCTAGTTACTATTATCCTCCCGGAACTCTTGGCTATCCTAAGTATCTGCCAGTCTGAGTATGTTCTTGAGTATAGGGTGTCATAACCCATCAGCCTAAGCCATTTAGCCAGGCTACCCAGCATAGAGTCTACTATAAACCTCGCCCCTCTACCTCTCCTCTCCTCTTCCTCCTCCACAGGTCTCACCGCCGAGACTCGGCGCCTCTAACCTACCGCCAGCACGTCTCAAGCCTGCTGATGTAGGGTAGCCGTCTTGCAGCTTCTATCGGTGGCCCTGGGGTGGGTAGCTACTTTCTCGCTAGGAGGAAGTTAACGAGCTCGATACCGCTGATAAAGCCCACGGGCTTCTCATTATCAACAACTATAACAGCCCTATACCTCTTCTCCAACATCTTCTCGGCTGCTTCCGCCAGGCTTGCATCAGGCGTCACTACAGGCGGCCTCATCCTGATTGCGTCAGCGACTATGACGTACTTCAGCGGGGTATGCCTCCTGGGCTCCCCCCTCGCTAGGTTGTAGAAGCTCTTTATCACGGCAAGCAGCTCGTCCAGACCTACCACTCCTATGAAGCGGCCCTCATCCATAACCGGTATAACGCTAATATCATACTCGTAGAGCAGCTGTCTAACGTGGAGGATCCTTGTCTGCAGGTTCACGCTCACAAGGAACGTCCTCATGACATCCCTGACACTGGCATCCTGGGAGACCTCTAGGTCCTTAACAAGTTTTGCCAGCTCAAACCTAGTTATACCACCCTCCACCGACCCCTGGCTATCAACCACTGGGATGCTGGTGAACATCCCGTTAGCCATTATTTCAAGCGCTCTCGACAGCTCCTCACCCGCCTGGACATACTTTACTGGCTCGTTCATGAAGCTGCTGCCGTGAAGCCCCCCAATATAGGCTTGCTTCGTCCTAACAGTTGCAATCTTATCCAGCACATCCCGGAACGTGAGAACGCCCCTTATGGCATTACCCTCTGTAAGGAAGGCTCTATCAACCTTAGCCTTCTCTATAGCCTTCAGTATCTCGGCGAGGGAGAAGTCCTTGTCTAGCACGGGAACCTCTTTCCCAGCAGCCTCTTCCACGGGACTGGATAGCAGTTGCGAGACACCCCTGGCCATAGTCCAACCCCCTTTAATAGACTCAAGACTCCGGGGAAATATAGTTCGAAGCCCGGGAGGGGCAGCTTCTTGCGTGTAGTGGTGGGAACCTGCGGCTTCCAGAGGGGGAGGAGAATCCATTACAGGCTTCTCGACGCAGTGGAGGTGCAGCAGACATTCTACGACCCGCCTCCCAAGAGCCAGCTGGAAAGCTGGAGGAGGGAGGCGCCGGAGAATTTCGAGTTCACAGTTAAGGCTTGGATGCTTGTCACGCATGGTTACAACCTCCGGTTGTGGAGGAGGCTGAAGAGGGAGGTCGTGGGGGATAGAAGTGCGTACGGCGGCTTCAAGCTCACCAGGGAGAATCTCTGGGCGTGGAGCGTAACCCTAGAGTCAGCCTCAGCCCTCAAGGCTAGGATTATCGTCGTCCAGACGCCCGCTACATTTAGAGCCTCGGAAGACAATTCGGAAAGGGTGGTAGAGTTCTTCAATAATGTGGAGAGAGGAGGCTTCACTATAGCGTGGGAGCCCAGGGGAACCTGGTGGAATAACCGGGATCTCCTAGAGGAAACTGCTAGGAAGGCTGGCCTCATAATAGCCGGGGACGTTCTGAGGGAGAGGCTACCGCCTCGAGGACAGGAGATAGTGTATGCGAGGCTCCACGGGCTGGGTGGTGCCGAGGTGAACTATAGGTATAAGTATACGGACAGCGACTTGGAGATGCTAGCGTCAATAATATGTGGTGGCGGGTGGAGGGAGGCGTACGTAATGTTTAACAACATACACTCCTTCGACGACGCTCTAAGGTTTAAACAGAGGCTGGGAGGCTGGTGCGGGAGCTAGGCTAACGGGCTAAGCGTTATCACCACAATTTATCCAATAGGGTATACTGGCCTCAACCGATGAACCGCGGCATCCGCGGCGGGCTACAAGCCCTGGGAGGAGCCCGTTGGGGTAGGCCGCGGCGAGGGATGATGGCTTCAGCGCTTACACCCTATAAGTGCCGCGATGCCGACCAGCATGACGGTGGACGGGGTGTTGAGGTTACCATGCCCAGGGGTGTGTTGAGGTGGCTGGCCTGTAGCATGTGTGGGAGGAGCCCCGCAGCCTACGAGTGTGGAGACCATCCTATCTGTGGTCACTGCTTCAACCTACTAGGTGCATACATGGGATGCGGCGGCGGAAGGGCCAGGCATAGGAGGACGGATGTTGACGTGGAGTTGCTTGAATCCGTTAGAAGGGCAAAACCGGGCGGGGGGCCTGGAGGCGGCAAGCTCTCTAGGAGGATTAGGAAAGAGACCCCGTAATGCTACCCCCTAGCCAGCTAGGCTGGGCGCCATATAAAGTTCCATCTTCTCACCGTTTGGGAATGTGTACTCTATTTTCATCGGGTAGTCGCTTGCGAACGATACTTTAACGCTTTCGGCGGCCCCCACGGGCTTTGTGGCTATCTCCAGGACCTGCCTAGAGTATATCGACTTAGCGTTCTCCTCAACCTCCAGGCTGAGAAGCACATCGCCGGGCTTCATAACCCACTCGTACTCCTTCTCCTCGGCCTGGCTCCTAACGACTACCTGCCCCTCGCTGGCCTCGAACTCGGCGAAGTCGCCTACGACCTTGACATCCTGGATCATTGCTTTAAGGTCGTCAGTTAGAATGGTGAAGGACACCGTGGGCTCGAGCTTGAGCCTCCTCATCTCCTCCGCACCAACGGAGGTGGCGGGAACCAGGAACTTCCGGGAGAACCCCAGCTTCCTGTCTCTCAACTCCACTTCAAGAGCCTGCTCCTCCGCATTCCACTGGAAAACAATGTCATCGTTTCTCGTGGCCCTCCTCGATATCTTATTCAGCTCGTCCGTCCTCAAAACTACCCTCATCTCCTCCTCAACCATGTACTCGTCGAAGCTAAGCGAAGGCATCTCCAGTATAGCCAGGCTAGTCTTATCGGGGCTCATTATCCACGCTCTCAAACCGTCAAGAGAGAACTCGAAGACGCCCTCATCGTTTATCTTAGCCAGGGTCTGGGCAATATACTTGAACTTAGTCGATGCAGTGTAAACCAGCCTGAACAACCACACACACCCCCGAGAGGCGCTATCCAACACGCCCCCAGCATATCCAATAGTGTAGGGTGGATTAGCTAGGATATATAACGTGGATATCTCGATCTAATGAGGGGGTGCGGAATATGCCGGAGAAGGGTGTGGTGGAGATAGTCGTCGACCTGGGGAAGTATAAGTATATCGAGCTCGAGGCTTCCGAGGCTGAGAGGCTTCTCAAAGAGGTTACTCGGAGGCTGGGGTTCGAGTCGCAGGACGCCAGCGAGACCTACAGGATAATCAGGAATTTCGACGCGTTCTACGATATGGCGAAGAAGAAGTTCAAAGACTATATAGTGCCCTCAAAGAGCATGAACGATATGATACTGGGCAAAGTTATAGTAGACAAGGTAAAGCTGGTTAAGGAGGGCGACAAGAGGATAGTCGGCATACACTTTGACAGGAGGATAAACGAGGAGACTCTTGCAGAGATACTCAGAAGCATGGGATACGAGGTCGCGATAAAGAGGCTGGAGATAGCTTAGGGCACCCCTGATTTCCTGGGCCCCCTGGGATCGCCCTCAGGCTGGAGATAGCTAGATGTATTTGCACGTCGGGTAACCGCTAAGCCTCAAACTATAGATAAGGATAAGGTATGGATATGGGGTCTATTTTGAAGAAGCTTTTTTGGATTTACTCTTGCTCTTCGACTTTCCGCTGGAGCTCTTCTTAGTCTTAGCCTTGGTTTTCTTTGCAGCAGCCTTCTTCTCCTTCTTCTTGGCCTTAGTTTTCGATCTTTTCTTAACGGGCTTTCTAGTCTGCGCCAGGACCTCTTCAATACCTTCTGTGGATAGGTAGGCTAGGGCCTCGCTTACAGTAGTGTCGCCTTTAGCGACTGCTTCTAGCGTGTCAGCTACTTTCAGCATAACATCTATGAGTTCTGGCTTTGTTATGTCGAAGATATATGCAACCTCATCCTCAGCCTCCTCCTCCACGGCTTCCTCTGCGGCAGCCTCCTCTGTCACCAGCTCGAGACTCCCCGGCTCTTCCTCGGCTACGACTTCCTCCTCCCTCTCAACATCTTCCGACAATAGGAGCTGCACCCTTAAGGTGGATAGGCTTCAGGCCTATTCAACTCTTTCACACCGGAGTTAGTGTTACGCGGCGCCACCACCAGCACCTCCCCCCTGCAGCCGTGGTATACGAGCTCTCCCCCCATCTTCAGGATCTTCTTAACCGTCCACCCCTCTCCTTCAAGGGTCTCATACTGGTCTTTAGCCGTGAACGATCTTTCACCCACCCGGGGCTCGCCTGCAGCGCATGCCACCACCCTACCATCGGCTAGGACCTCAAGCCCCCGGGTTGGCCAGGTCCTGGCTATGGCGAGCACTAGATCACCCTCGATCCTACGTCCCGGGCACGAGTAGCAATAGGGCTTGAAGGATGCTGCCAGCGAGGAAACAAGGAGGGATGCGGGGCCAAATATTGATGCGAGGCCCAAGACCACGCCGGATAGCCTGCCTGTGGAGAATGGTGAGAGCATTATAGATGCCGCGGCAGCCGAGACTAAGGCAAGCCATGGAGGCAGGGAGACCTTGGGGGGAGGGAAACCTAGCCATAGTGCTGCTGAAAAGCCGACGGCAGTTGCCAGAGCCGCCGGACTAAACCTACCCGCCAGTACCACGGCTTCTATAGAGGGGTCGATATAAGGGCCTTCAATTCTAGGCCTTGCAAAAACCCTTGCAGAGACCGCGGCCAGGAGCGAGAGTGCGGCGTAGACGGAGGGGTTGACCGGAGTACCATCGCCCGGGGGCCAGAGGTAGAGGGGGAGGGATAGCACTGAGAAGCCTGCTATAAAGCTGCTTGAGACCCTGTAAACTATAGCTCCTAGAACCCAATAGACGGCCACTAGGCCAGCGAAGACGGCGTCTTCCAGCCCTAAATAAACTGCAGCGGCCATAGGTAGTATTGTGGCTATGGCTATGGAAGCTGGCTTTAGATACCATATCCGACAGGCCTTGGCAACGCCGGCCACGGCGGCTGCACGCCCCAACCAGACCGAGCCCCAAGTGGATTACGGGGAGTTTTAGTGCTTGTTAAGCCCTCTAGCAATATTGTATTATGTCTGGCGGCAGTGTGAGGCACTGGAAACCCTAGGCGGCTGTGTGGTGTGCTATGGAGGGGTCTAGCATACCGGGATGGGTTTTGGAACTGCTGAAGTCAGCGGGCTACAGGAGACTACTGCCTATTCAGGAGAAGGCATTTCCCATAATATATCGCGGTCTTAACGCACTGGTTGTGGCGCCCACAGGCTCGGGCAAGACTGAAGCCGCTCTGGTTCCCCTTCTCGCCAGGATGAAGGACCGGGGCGTGCCTAGGGGCGGCGGGGTCAAGATAGTTTACGTTACCCCCCTTAGGGCGCTGAATAGAGACCTGGGGGGGAGGGTTGAGAGGCTGGCGGGGCTCTTTGGCTATACAGTCCAGGTAAGGCACGGGGATACCGTCCAGTCCTTAAGGAGGAGGTTTCTCGAGAGGCCGCCGGACATAGTGATAATTACCCCCGAGAGCTTGGCACTCCTCCTAACAGTTAGGAGGGCGAAGGAGGTTCTGAAACATGCTAGAGCAGTTGTTGTGGATGAAATACATGAGATAATGGAGAGTAAGCGCGGTGTCGAGCTCTTCCTCAACATGGAGAAGCTGGAACTCATGGCTGGTATGAGGCTTCAGAGGGTGGGGCTCTCCGCAACAGTGTCTAAACACAGCCTCTCAAGAGCGGCCTCACTACTTGGTTCCGGCAGGCACGTCTCTATGGTCATAGACACTAGCCCGAAGGAGTATGACGTTGAAGTAGTGGTTGTTAGTGATGAAGGCAGGTTTTGGGACAACAGTGTTAGGGCGATTGCAGAGATAGTTAAGAAGGAGGGCGGCTCCGTACTGGTTTTTGCTAACACAAGGTCCACGGTGGAGACGCTGGCCTACGCCCTCTCCCGGGAGCTTGGTGAGGAGGTGCCGGCACATCACGGCAGCCTCTCCCGCCATGTTAGGGAGCGTGTCGAGAGGGATTTCAAGAGCGGTAGGGTGAAGGCTATAGTAGCGACGAGCAGCCTAGAGCTGGGGATAGACGTTGGCAGGGTGGGCCTGGTGGTACAGTTCCTGTCGCCTCGTCAAGTAACCGCAATGGTGCAGAGGGCTGGAAGGTCTGGCCACAGGTTCGGCGAGAAGAGTAGGGCTGTGATAGTCACGGTGGACAACCTCTTCGAGGCCCTAGAGTCCCATGTAATAGCGTTCAGAGCTATGAAGGGCGATCTAGAAGACATTACCGTCCCTAAGAAGCCGTACGACGCTCTGGCCCACTTCATGGCGGGAGCCGCCATAGATTCGGAGCCCCCTACCCTGGAGGAGGTCTACAGGCTTTCCGTCTCCACCACGCCCTACAGTGAACTGAGGATGGAGGAGGTCGAGGACATAGCCAGCATCTTGAGCGACGTGAGAGTGATACGGCTAGGCCCAGGAGGCAGGCTGGGGAGGTCCTCTAGAACCTACAGCTACTTCTACAGAGTCTCGATGATACCGGACGAGAAGACTTTCAAAGTGCATGACGTTGTTTCCGGCCGGGATGTGGGTGAGGTGGGGGAAAGGTTTGTTCAGCTCAGGCTTATGAAGGCCTCTGACCCAAGGTCCAAGCCCTACATAGTGCTAGGGGGTAAGGTGTGGAAAATACTGGAGGTTGACATCGACGCTGGCAAGGTGCTGGTGTCGCCAGAGGGGGAGGTTGAGGGTGCCATCCCCGCGTGGGAGGGGGAGTTGATCCCTGTCGACTTCAAGGTTGCGAGGGAGGTCTGCAGCATCATAAGCCTTGCTATGAACGATAGGGAGGCTGGTAGGAGGCTCCTCAAGGCTAGGAGGCTTGAGGAGAGGTATGCAGAGAGGATACTGGATACTATTGAGGAGACAGCGAGACTATGGGGCACGGCGCTCTCGTGGAAGAGGCCTGTGGTTGAAGAGGCAGAGGGAGTGGCCATACTCTACGCTTGTCTCGGGAGCAAAGGAAACTTCGCCCTGAGCCTCCTCCTGTCCAAGCTTATGGAGAGCAGCGTCGCCGTAGAGTTCCACTATATACCATACGCTATAGTATTTAAGTCGCCCGCTTCGAGAGGTCTCGGCAGGCTTGTGGCAAAGTCTCTAAAAACCCTCGCCAAGCTCGACCCGGCTGAGAGGCTAGGAATGCTGTATGACGCAGTCAGGAGGAGTAGAGCCTATATGGTGAGGTTCTACCAGGTTGCTAAGAGGATGGGGGTTGTCGACCCCGACGCCACCCTATTCCTCGACATTATAAGGAAGATGGCGGACGCCATGCACGGCACCCCAGTCGACATAGAGACTGTGAAGGAGCTTGTCCACGAGAAGCTCGATGTAGAAGCTCTGAACAAGTTTCTAGACGATGTAAGCGATGTAGCTGTAGTAGAGCTCAAACAGCTCTCCCCACTCGCCAGGGAAACCATAACTAACCCCTACCTTAGGGTAGACGCTGCTGTTAGCCTGAAAGCACTGGGCCTGGATAAGATAATAGAGGCCAAGAAGAGGAGGCTGTCGGAGAAGAGGATAGTGTTCCTATGCGTCTCATGCGGGAGGAGACATGAAAGAAGGGTGGCAGACCTCCCCTACGGAACAGCACATAGATGCCCCTACTGTGGATCCCTAGCCCTAGCTCCCCTACCTCCCACCGAGACTGGTGAGAAGCTTGCCGAAGCATACTCAAGGAAGAGGAAGGGGGCTAGACTCGCCCGGGATGAGGCGAAGCTCGCCAAGGAGGTTGAGGAGAGGGCTAGACTATACATCTCACTGGCTGTCGAGGGTAAGGCTAGATACATAGCTGAGGCGCTATCAGCCCAGGGAGTAGGGCCCAAGAGAGCTAGAAGCCTTCTAAGAGAGCTACAGCTCTACGGCGAAAACCGTTTTTACCTGGCGCTCATAAAGGCCGAGGAGGACTATGTCTCCACCAGGAGGTACTGGAAGGGCTAGAGCAAGCGGGGAAACAGGCCTCCCGCCCCCCCTTCCTTGTGTAGCTAGGCGGGCGGGCTAGGCAAGGCTAATCAAGATTAAAAATAGCTCTTAAGCAACTATATACTTCACGGGAGGGCAGGAGCATTATACTCTAGACGAGGTTTAACGGGTGCTAGACAGTGGGGAAAGAGGCTAGGCTGAAGAAGGTTGTTATTGTTGCTGACTGGGATGCCGATGGCGTGGTCTCAGCAGCAGAGATCTACTACTCCCAGAAGTATAGGGAGGCTTTCCCCCATAGGGGGAAGGCTCTTGTGGAGATGGAGCCGTCGGGGCCCCGCGGGTTCCAGGAGAAGGCTGGGTCCCTGGGATGCGGGGATATTGTGGTTATACTAGACATACCGTACACCGAGGAGGTTAAGGCTGGGCTGAAGACTTATCTAGAGAGCTGTGGGGAGAAGATAGAGTCTATGCTCTACTTCGACCATCACGACTCCACGCTCAAGAGGTCTAGGGAGCTTGAGGCGGAGTTCGGGATACTCCTCTTCTACGGGGTTATGCCGACTTCCCTTATAGTCAGGAACACGCTGGAGGCAGCTGGCATAAGGCTTACGCCAAGGCTCAACAACTTCGTCAAGGGTGTGGCAGTCCTGGAGGGCGGAGGCAAGGCTATAGGGGGCTTCGTGTCGAAGAGTATAGTAAACCTGACAGCATCAATATCAAAGACTCTCAACAGGAGGAGGGACCCAGATGTCTGGAGGAGGTATGTTGAGTGGCTTGCAAACCCCCTCCCCTTCGAGCCTACCAAGCTGCCCGGATCGGGTGAGACGATAGTCGAGGCCAGCCTAGAGGAGTCTAGGGAGGCTGATGAGGAGGTTAGAAGGGTTGCAACAGACCTTGCCATGTCGTCTGTGAAGGTTGGCATAGTCTCCTTCGTGGACGCTAGGGGTAAGTGGAGGAGGCCAGGCGCCTCAGCCCTGGCGAGCTTCATACACAAGATAGTTAAAACGCCGGTAGCCCTCCTATTCGAGAGAGACGACGGCGTGAGGGTTCTAGTGTTGAGGTCCTCCGCCGGAGAGGCTAAGATGCTGGCTAAAGAGCTGGAGGAGCTGGGCCTAGTTGAGGACCTCGGCGGCCACGAAAACGTCGCCACAGCCAGGCTGAGGGAAGACACTACGATAGAGAGGCTGACGAAAGGGCTGAGAAGAGCCTCTGTAAGCATAGTCGTCAAGAGGAATAGGGGGTGACTGCTACCCCCCAGCCTGTGGTGCCGCGGCCGGGATTTGAACCCGGGTCACGGGCTCGAAAGGCCCGCATACTGGGCCGGGCTATACTACCGCGGCACCCGGTAGCGGTATGGGTGTTCTCGCGGTTTTATGAGTTCTATGGAGCCGGGGCCGGGATTCGAACCCGGGAACTAACGGGTCTCTACGGGCGAGGTCCTCTGCAGCCCGCCGCCTTAGACCGCTCGGCCACCCCGGCCCCAGTTAGTGTTTTTAGGTTGCTAGGAGGTTTTAGAGGTTCCCGTTTAGGGTTAGGGGGTTATCCTTTCAGTGTCTCTAGGCAGCATTCTAGCCTCCCTTATGTTCTCCAGCCTTAGGGTTTGCATAACTATCCTCTCCAGCCCCATGCCCGCGCCGCCGTGTGGCGGTGCTCCGTGTTTGAAGAAGTCTAGGTAAAACTGGAAGCTCTCTGCGTCCAGCCCCTTGTCGTTGAGGTTATCCAGCAGCCTGTGATACCTGTGCTCCCTCTGCCCGCCCGTAACAATCTCGAGACCCCTGTATAGAAGGTCGAAGCTGTACGTCCAATCCGGCTCGTCCTCCTTCCTCATGGTGTAGAAGGGTCTAACCTTCCAGGGGTATTCCACTATGAAGATGAAGTCCGAGTCTAGCTCCTCGCTGGCGTACGCGCCCATCAGCCTCTCACCCTCGCTATCCAGGTCCTCGCCGTGCTCAACCTTCTTCCCGAACCTCTCTTCGAGTATCTCGTAGGCCTTCCTTAACGGTATCCTGGGTATGCCTGATGCCGGTATCCTTGGAGGCTCGACCTTGTATAGCTCGAGTATCCTCCTACCCTCTTCCTCCAGCATCCTGGCTATAGCCCTCATGAAGCCCTCTACATAGTTCATAACGTCGTTGTAGCCCTCTATGAAGCCGACCTCTATGTCGAGGCTGTGATACTCGTTTAGGTGCCTCGAGGTGTGGTGGGGCTCGGCCCTGAAGACAGGGCCTATTTCGAAAACCCTTTCAAGCCCCGCTATAACAGCGAACTGCTTGTAGAACTGGGGGCTCTGGGCGAGGAAGGCCGTCTTGTCGAAGTAAACCACCGGGAAAACCTCGGCGCCGCTTTCCGTGCCCGCCGCGACAATCTTGGGTGTGAATATCTCCACGAAGCCCTGGCTCCAATAGTAGTCTCTAAAGACCTTCGCCACCATAGCCTCGAGCTCGAATATGGCGGAGACCATAGGGTTCCTCAGGTCGAGCCACCTGTACCTTAGCCTGGTGGGTAGCGAAGCCTTCTCAGACCCCTCAACTTCAAGAGGGAGGGGCTCGACCGGGGAGTTCAGAACCTCAAGCCTCTCGACCTTAACCTCAACACCCTCCCTGGTGGGAGCTCGCCGCAGCTCGCCTTCAATGCACACAACCGACTCTAGCTTCAGGTCCTCAGCGGCCCTGAGAGCCTCTTCAGGGCTCTCCCCCCTCTTGACAGTCGCCTGTATAACCCCGCTCCTATCCCTAACGAGTACGAACTTTAGCCTGCCAAGATCCCTTATCCTATGAGCCCATCCGCAGACCCTAACCCTACCCCCTAGTAGGCTATACTTCGAGGAGATTATATCGGCTATAAACCTGTCCTTCAACAACCTCTAACACACCTCAGGCGGCCCGGCCTCTAGGAAGGTGTGGAACTAGGGGCTAAAATAATGGGCCTACCCGCGCTGGATAGGGGGTTGCTAGGGGGATATTGTCACGAAGAAAATCGACCTGTACCTTGCTACTAGCTTCTGGAACTGGGATACCGTCAGCTCCCCAAGCCCCTCCGGGCTGTAGTCGCCTCTAACTATTATCTCCACAAGCCTCTTCTGCCAGCTGTCCCCCTGAACCACGTATCTTGCAACCCCTGAGGCGGTCTTCTCGTACCTCAAAACTATGGGTATCCTGGCAAGCTTCCAGAAGTACGGTGGTGCTATTTCTAGGATACTCTGCACCTCCGCCCTGTCGAGTATGTGGGTTTCGCCCGAGTACAGCGTTATTCTCACGCGTCCCCTAGACGCCTCGTATAGGGTTACCGTCTCCCTGGGTATGTTCTGTGCTAGCCTCTTCGCCGTCTCCCTATACCTTGTCTCTATGTATCTCCTGGTTGCCTTGCCCTGCTTCATCTGGCCTACCTTCCGGGCCCAGCCTTACCTCCGCCTCATAATAGCGTAGATCATGGCGTGGTCCCTGTCGAACGGGTCTAGGTGTACGACGTCCTTTATCTCGAGACCCCCTTCCATTAGGGTCTTAATCTCCCTCTTGTAAACCTCGCTAGGCTCTGTGGTGACGTCTATGCTCCTCGCCTTTATAGCCATTAGCATGTACCCCCCGTCCCTAAGGAAGAATCTCGCGTTCCTAACTACTATTGCAGCCTGCTCGGGCTGGGCGACGTCGGCGTAGAGTCCGTCCACACCCTCCACCAGGTGCCTATACTTCTCCGGGAACCTCGCGTCCCCCAGGATAGGAAAGATGTTCCTCCTATCCCTCACTACCGTCAGCAGGTCCCTCATAACCCTGGGAGCGAACTCGACGCCGTATATCCTGCCGCGGGGCCCTATTATATCGCTAATGTGGCTTGCCGTCGTACCGCTTGCTATGCCTAGATAGAGTATCCTGTCGCCCTCCTTGATAGGCAGCTCTACTAGACCCTTGAGGAGTGCGGCCGCGAGCTTGCTCCTGTAGGCGTTCCACTCCCTATACTCCTCCCCGTTGTACCTGAATATTCTCTCGCCGTAGACCCTCTGGCCGGGTACCAGGTTCTTTGTCGCTATCCTGAGGCTACCGTCCTCAAGCTCCACAACGTAGACCCCTCTCCACATATCATGCTCTCTAACGCTGACAACCTCAACCACAGGTCCTCACCCCCTCTATCTCCTCCCTCCCCTCCTTCTCCTCGGCGGGCGGCCCCGCCTAGGTGGCCTAGCCCTTCTCGGCTGGGGCGGCTTCTCCTCCCTCTTCCTCTTGGGAGGCTTGGCGTATATCTTCTTGATCTCGGCTATCCTCCTCCTAAGCTCCTCCCTGAGCTTGTCGCCTATGAACCGGCCTGTGAAGGCGTCTACCTTAGCGGCTATAGCGAGCTTAGCGGCTAGGGCCCTTGCAATCTTACCCCGCTGCCACTTTGGGCTCCTATGTATGTCGGGATACTGGAATATTATGCCGTGCTTAGGCGGTTTGCCCCCTGTCCTCAGAGCCCTGAAGAGAGCCTTCTCGGCCCCGAGGACCTGGATTGTGCTGGCGGGCATCCTGGCCAGCTTGTCCAGGCCTCCCGCCAGGCTGATAAGCCTGGCCCCCAGAAGCGGGCCTACCAACGCTGTTATGTTGGGGGCCACCTCGTTCATGACCTGCTCTATGTACTCGGTCAGCCTACGCCTGAGCTGGTAGAGCTCGCTTGTTATCCTGGCTAGGGTCTGGACGGCCTGTATGTCGATCTCAGACAAATCTGCTCCTATGCTCTGCCTGGCCGCCTCTGCTATGCGCCTAGCCTTCTCCTCGCTGAAGCCGAGTTCAACGAGCCTCTCAACCGTTATGTTGTCTCTGTGCCCTACTGAGGAGACTATCTTAACGTAGTCCTCGTGCTCCCTAACCAGGTCGTTTAGCTCGGGGAAGTGTATGCTATACCACTCCCTAAGCCTTGCTACAAAGAGGTTAACAGTCTTGTCTATATCGTCAATAGCTCTGATAGCCTGCGCAGCCAGCATATCCCTCTTCTGGGCAGCACCACGCAGCTTCCTCCTAGTATACTCGACTTCGACCTCGTAAAGCCAGTTAAGAGCGTCCTCCTCGCTGCCGAAGAAGCCGAGTTCAACGCCCAAGCTCACAAGCCTCTCCCTAGCCTGGAGGGCTACATTGTTTCCAGGCTCAACCTCCACGCTTAAACCTAGCTTGGAAAAGTGCCTGGCAGTGTCCTCACTCTCAACCACTAGAGCACCGACTCCTGACTCGGCCAGCTTCTTGCCAAGCTTCTCGTGGGCTAGAGTAAACCCCTCATCCTCAAGCCTCAACGCCTCAGACACAGCCTCATCCACGCTTCGGGGGAAGAGTTCGTACTCCTGAATACTACCATCCTCCCTGAGGGCCACAGGACCTATAGCCAGATCTGCGATGTATACCCTGCCGCCGTTGCCGCTCAAGCTGGCCAGCACCCCAGACTAATACCAAATCTAAACGTCTACCATTGAGATTTAAATAGATAATAAAGAGAGCCCGAGAACCTTGGGCCGCAGGGGCTGTTTTGACGGAGATACAGTTTAAATAGCCCTGGAGCCAGGGATAATGTAGATTTGGGGAGGATCTATGGGTACGCACGGCAGTCTAACCAAGGCTGGGAAGGTTAGGAAGCAGACGCCCCGCCTTCCGGCTAAGCAGAAGAAGAACTACCCGCCCAGGCTGAAAAACAGGCTGAAGTATCAGGTAAGGATAGAGAAGGTGGCTTCGGCTAGGGCTTAGCTGGAATATTTTCTTTGTTTAAAACGTAAATCTCAAAAACTCTTTCCAGGCGGACTATATTTTAGGCCAGGATATTTCTACTCCTTCCATGCCACCCGTTCTACTCGGGGAAACAGATTATCCCCTCCAGGCTTTAACTGGAAGACACCGGGGTGGTTTAGCCTGGCTGAAGCTTCTTCAGGCTACTACGGTTACAGGGGTGTTGTGGCCAGGCTCCTCTCGAAGGCTGGGGCTAAGCCTGGCGATATAGTTGAGGTTAGAAGGGGCGACGGATCCGTTTTCAAGGGCGTTCTTATGCCTAAGCACGAGACTTCTCATCCGGACACCGTCGTTATCAAGCTAGATAACGGGTATAATATAGGCGTTCTTGTCGGAGAGGGTGATGATATTGTTGTTAAGGGCAGCTTGAAGCCAGGGACGCCGGGCGCTCCCGTGCCGCTTCTGGAAGAGGCCATCAAGCCCCCCGGGGAGAAGGTCTTCATAATTGGTGCTGGCGGCACAATAGCTAGCCGTGTAGACTATGAGACGGGCGCTGTCAAACCTTACCTAGACGCCTCCGAGCTTGCATCCACTATACCGGAGCTCCAGAGGTACGCTTCTATCGAGGCCGAGCAGCTATTTTCAATACTAAGCGAGGATATGAAGCCGAGGATGTGGGAGGCCATAGTGGATAAGGCTGCAAGGGTTCTGGAGGCGGGTTACGAGGGCGTTGTAGTAGCTCACGGCACCGACACCATGGCGTTCACAGCCTCAGCCCTCTCCTTCGCATTCCACAGGGGCCTGCCGAGGCCGGTTATCCTGACAGGCAGCCAGAGGAGCAGCGACAGGCCAAGCAGCGACGCGGCCTTCAACCTCACAGCCTCCGTGCTGGCGGCGTCTCGGGCGCCTTTCGCCGAGGTGGCTGTTGTAATGCATGGTGAGACCGGGGATACTTATGCTCTCGCACATAGGGGTGTGAGGGTTAAGAAGATGCATTCTAGCAGGAGAGACGCCTTCCAGAGCGTGAACGACAGGCCGCTAGCTAGGATATACCCGTTTGAAGGTAGGGTTGAGATGCTGCGGGGCGACTATAGGAGGAGGGGCGAGTCCGACCTCCAGGCTGAGAATGGGTTTGAAGAGAGGGTGGCGCTGGTGAAGCACTTCCCCGGTTTGATAGGGGAGGTCCTGGACGCACTTCTGGACAGGGGTTTCAGGGGTATAGTAGTTGAGGGAACGGGCTTTGGCCACGTCAGCAGCGACGCGGTGAAGGTGTTGGAGAGGGCTAGGGACGAGGGGGTGCCTGTGGTTGTCACGACCCAGACGATATTCGGCAGGGTAAACTTGAACGTGTACAGCACTGGCAGGAAGATGCTTGCCGCCGGCGCCATACCAGCGGGCGATATGACGAGCGAGGCGGCCTATGCTAAGCTCTCCTGGATACTGGCTAGAACTCAGGACCTTAGTGAGGTTAGGGAGCTTTTTCACAGGAACCTCGCGGGGGAGCTAAGCGAGAGACACATACTAAGGCTATACCGCCATGTTGGGGGTGTGTAGCATTGTCTAGGGTTGATTATAGGGATGTCGGCTTGAAGGTCGGGCTCGAGATACACCAGCAGCTGGATACTAGGGAGAAGCTTTTCTGCAGCTGTCCAGCGGAGCTTGGGGAGGAGGAGCATGACGAGTTCGTGAGGCAGCTTAGGCCCACTCGGAGTGAGCTGGGTGATGTGGATCCCGCCGCCCTCTTTGAGTGGAGGAAGGGCCGGCTATACCTTTACCAGGCGCCTCTCGACCACTCGTGTCTTGTTGAGGCCGACGAGGAGCCTCCCCACCCTATAAACAGGGAGGCGGTGGCTGTGGCCGTGGCGGTGGCGAAGGCCCTCGGCTCGTCGATAGTGGACGAAGTCCACGTTATGAGGAAGACTGTGATAGACGGGAGCAACACGAGCGGCTTCCAAAGGACGGCGGTTGTGGCGCTCGGCGGCTCAATCAAGGTTGGCGGTAAGGAGGTGCCTATAGAGACTATAGTTGTTGAGGAGGACGCGGCTAGGAAGGTGGGGGAGAAGGGTAGATACGTTATCTACAGGCTAGACAGGCTCGGCATACCCCTTATAGAGATCGCGACGGCCCCGGTTATAGAGACGCCCGAGGAGGCTAAGGAAGTGGCGCTCGCCATAGGAACCATGCTCAGGCTGACGGGCAGGGTTAAGAGGGGTATAGGCACTATCCGGCAGGACCTCAACGTCAGCATCAGGGGGGGCGCCAAGACGGAGATAAAGGGTGTCCAGAGGCTGGAGCTGATACCAAAGGTTGTGGAGTATGAGGTCCTGAGGCAGCTAAACCTGCTCATGATAAGGGATATGCTGAGGGAGAGGGGGGTAACCAGGGAGGAGCTGGAGAAGGTCGAGCCTGTCGACGTCTCCAGTCTTCTCGCAGGGTCCAGAAGCAGGGTTGTAAAGAGGGCGCTATCCAGCGGGGGCGTGGTTATAGCTGTAAAACTGCCTAGGATGAAGGGTATCGTAGGCATGGAGGTCATGCCCGGCAGACGGTTCGGAACAGAGCTGGCAGACTACGCTAGGTTCTGGGGGGGCGTGGGGGGCATTATACACAGTGACGAACTCCCCGGGTATGGTATAACGGGGGATGATGTTGATAAGATATATGAAGCTGTCGGAGGAGATCCTGGGGTGGACGCGTTCGCCCTCATAGCGGATAGACCTTCAAACGCTCTGAAAGCTGCTAAAGCCGTTCTAGAGAGGGTTGCAACAGCACTCGAGGGTGTACCCGAGGAGACTAGGGCCGCGTTGGAGGACGGCACAACAAGATATCTAAGGCCCAGGCCTGGGAGCGCTAGAATGTACCCGGAGACCGATATACCGCCCCTTAGGGTGGATGATAGTGTAATGTCGATAGCAGAGCGTTATGTACCAGAGTCTCCCGAGGCTGTTGCCAAGAGGCTTAAAGACCAGTACGGCCTCTCAGACCAGCTTGCGTGGGAGGTCATTAGGGATGAGAGGTACAGGCTTATAACCACCCTTCTGGAGAAATACCGGGGAAAGCTGGAGCCCAGCTACATAGCGGGGTTCTTCGTCGTAGTACTCCGGGGCCTAGAGGGGGAAGGTATAGATGTGTGGAAGGTTAGCGATGCCAGCCTAGAGAAGATAATAGGAATGGTGGCCGGGGAGGAGATAGCTAGAGAGGCTGCAGCAGAGATAGTGAAGTACCTGGCCAGCAACCCAGGCTCTACCGTGGAAGAGGCGGTAGAGAAGCTGGGGCTGAAAAGGCTATCACGAGAGGAGGTGGAACGCATAGTTGACAGCATAGTAGCTGAGCTGAAGGAAGAGATTCTGAGGAGGGGGGAGAGGGCTGCTGGGCTGGTTATGGGCAGAGCCATGTCTAGGCTGAGGGGCAGGGCCGATGGGAGGCTGGTCTCCGAGATAGTCTCCAGAAAGCTAAGGGAGATGCTAGACTCCGGGGAGACGGCTGGGTAAGGCATGCACACGGGGCCTCGGCAATCGCTCCCCCAGACATAGACCCCGGTGGGGGCCTTTCTTAAAGGCCAATACTCCTCATCGGCCTGGGCATGCTTTCCACGCCAGTAGAGGTAGCTAGCTTATGGGCAGTAGGAACACCCCCAATGTTACTATTGCTAGAGTTATCACTATCAATATTATGCTGTGTATAAAGCCAGCGCCTATGGTACCCTCCCTTATCTTGCCAGCCATAAGTCCCATCATCCAGGAGTTGAGTATCACGCCTATAGCAAGTATAAGCCCTACAACACCTATGTTCTCCGGGACAACAGCGACAGCCGTGGCCCCCTCGGGGTTAACTACCTGGAGAGTCTTTATAGTGTAGCCAAGCATTACCAGCGTTGAAGCGGCCACGATTATTGCTCCAAGATAGGGCATTATTATGTAGATTCTAGTCCTCTTCCTGAACTCATCCTGTATACTCACTAGCCCGTAGGTGTATCGCGCAAGAGCGTCTAACACCTCGGGGCTTCCTCCACCCACGCTTATAGAGTCAACCAGGAACCTGAGAGCAGAAAGTGTAGCCCAATCCTTGATCCTCCTTACTGCACGTCTAACGGAATCCTCGAGGGACATGCCGAGCTGGAGGCTGGTTGCGATACGCCTGATAACCCTTGAAAGGGGCCCATAGTCCCTGGAGGAGAGGGTTATTATACTCTGCTCTGGGCTAAGCCCTGTCTTCCTAGTTTCAGCCAAGTCTCTGAGGAAGTTTGACATGGCTAGCCCTATACCCCTGTTGGCTCTGGTCACGTTAAAGAATGAAATGGCTGGAGGTATGCTTATCATTATGAGGAAGAGCCCTGCGAGCCCCGATACCCTTAGAATGTCGGCTTTCGTGGGGCTTCCGCTAGCCAGGATGCTGTTAATCCCCGAGAGGGCGTAAATTATAGGCAGGAGAGCCAGCGCAAGGGGCAGGCTGTAAATAACCAGTGCCACCATATGATCGTTGATCTCTATCGGCTCCTTCGGCCTGGCTCTGTCTACCAGGAGGAGCATTATAATGTTTATGGTTGGAAGCACAAGGAAACTGTAGAGTATAAGCTGGGTAGTGCTTGCGTACTGGGTCGAGCCCACGCCTCCCAGGTTGCCTGGGAACACGCTGCTTATTGTGAAGAATATATAGAATACTATAGTGGCTATGACGGCCACCACAAGATATATCTCGAGATACAGGGTCATACGCTCTGCCAGTAGCCTTATATCGTTGAGACGCCTCTCGAATAGATCCTGTGTTCTAATCTCCAGATAGTGGATCACGTCCGACCCTATTTTCACCGCGGTAGTGTAGCCCAGGATGAAATCCCTGAACACGCTGCTGGGGCTGTCTAGGACATGCTGTTCCAGAGCATCAAGAGGGTTTTTGCCTAGCAGCTTTATCTTTGTTTTTATCATTTCAGCCTCTACTCTCATAGCCTTAAATATCTTTAGGCTAGCTACCCTGTCTATCACTATGCTTACGGGTACACCACCTCTTCCCATTATGGAGAGGTAGGCTGCAAAGAAGGGTAGCTCAGTCTCGATCCCGCTCTTTCTCGACCCTATTTTGAGTGAGGGGTACATGAGACCCGCTGCAAAAGCTAGGAATGGAGCGGCAAGGGCAAGTAGGACTACCAGTGCTTTGATAATTATTGAGAGACCGCTAAGCAGGATCCAGAACGAGAAGTAAGCGCCTAACAGGAATACAGTTGCAGATATTAAAAGTAGACGGGACATGTACATGACGGGGTACACTGGTATACCGGCTATTCTAAGGTTTCTCTCAAGCTCGAACGTTTTAACAAGCCTTACCGCCAGCCATGAGAAATAATTGTAGGCTATATAGTCTACGATGTCGGAAAAGGTGATTCTAACCTCGGCCCTGTATACCCCCTCCCTCTGCCTCCGCCTCCTTAACCTCCGGGCAAGCGGTATTCGATCTAGTATAGACACGCTCCCGCACCCCAGACTAGAGGCTATAACCGGTGTTTCGTGGAAACCGTGCTATATGGCATCCATCTTCAACTCTTTAGCTGCTTTCTCATATACCTCGTTAGGGTTATAATAGTACTTGAAGATTATCGGCGCCACCTCCCTATACCTCCTAATCCCGCTTTTTGCCATCCATATTAGAACAAGTTTTCTTCTATCCACCTCTGTGAGGACCTCGTCTTTAGTTAGACCCACTAGCTTCCCTATCTCCTCCACGGCGACACTATTCTCTATGTAGTGTTCATGCTCCTTAGTGAACGGATTCCACCTGGCCACCTCTATGACTTCATTGCTGGATGGGCCTGTAATTTCCCAGACATCAGTTACCTTACGCACTATCCTATGGCCCTCTGGGCTGGTTGGGTCCGGCAGCCTAACCCTCTTTACCGCGAGGGCGAATTTAAGTAGGGGTATATAACCTTCCGGTATGTTCATAGGGGGTGATGTAAGCCTTCTTATCATTGCCTCAATGGTCTCTGAGTGTATGGTGGTAAGCCCCCCATGACCAGTGGCTAGGGCCTGGAACAGTACGTAGGCCTCTTCACCCCTGACCTCACCCACTATAATCACGTCGGGCCTGTACCTCAGGCTCACTCTAACCAGATCGTAAAGGCTTATCTCGCCCCTCGACTCGCCCGTCACGCTGAAGCTGGGCCTTGACACTAGCTGAACCCAGTTCTCGTGGGGCAGCTTTATCTCTGGGGTGTCCTCTATAGTGACTATCTTGACGTTTGGCCTTAGGAGCGTTGCTATCGCATTTAGCGTTGTCGTCTTGCCGGATCCGGTTACACCCATGATTATCCCTGGCATCCTATACTCGGCCATCAGCCAGAGATATGCGGCTATCTCCGGGGAGAGAGTACCACCTATGATCAAATCTACAATGCTTAATGGTGTCGCCTTGAACTTACGGATGGTAAATGTTGAGCCTTGCGTGCTAACCTCCCTTCTAAAGGTTGCAGCGACCCTATGCCCTTCGGGCAGGACTGCGTCTAGCACGGGGAATGCGACGCTTATATGCTTCCCTGCCCTGTGTGCGAGCAGGAGTATCATATGGTCCAGTTGCCTCTCGTCTTCAAATATGATGTTGCTCTTTATGCTCTCGTACTCCTGATGCCAAACGTAGACAGGCCTTCCGACGCCGTCGCAGCTTATGTCCTCCAGGTATTCGTCCTTCATTAGAACGTCTATGGGGCCGTAGCCTACGTTGTTCCTAATCATGTAGTACAGTATTTTACTCCACGAAACCTCCTCGATGTCGCTTGCCATTCTTATCCTGTAGATGTTGACTATCCTCTTGATCTGCCGTACCAGGAATTCCCTCTCTTTCTCAGCTATTGTAGCTCCAGGTAAGCTCTTCAACTCCTCCTCCGTGGGGTGCCTTAGCTCCCAGTTCAGGATCTCCATTATCCTGTTGTAGGTGTCCTGCTCGGTCTTGTTCATTTCAACCTCGTTAACGTAGTATAGGTACTCGCCAGTGTCCTTGTGTTGAAGTATTATTACTCTAGCCCACGGGTCTTCTATGCTGTAGGTTTTTACGGGCTTATACACAACGCTTAGCCTGAGAAGCTTCGCATCTAGGCTGGCCTCTATGGCTGGTCTAAGAGCTATCTCCTCTCTCTTGATAACCTCGTCAAGACTCTCACTCTCTTCAAGGCCCCTGCTGGCTTGCCTGGGAGAGACGGGTCTACCGCCCTTATCCCCGCTGCGGAGTGATGATGGCAGCCGCGATAGCTTCTTAAGGAACCTTCTCAAATCCAATAGCACCCTTGAGCCAGGCTTCGAGGCTCCTCAGGATATTAAGGGTTAGTCCAGACGCAATATAAAGGTTTTAAGCCTAACTAGCGGGTAGTATATAGATAGGGGCTTCCACTAATTTACCGCTCGGTGATACTCTACCCCAGTTACTCCACTCTAACTTCCTCCTTGACTGTCACACCGTTCCTAGCTAAAGTATTGTAGACCGGGCATAGCTCCTTTACCTTACCGACTATGAGCCTCGCCGCGCTGGGTTCAATACCTTTAAACACGTATTTAACGCTTAGGCTTCGCAGCCCTTCGCCGACCTGTACATCAGCCGTGACACTCACCCTCACATCAAAGCTATTATAGCCGAGCATACGCCCCACAAGCCTGCTCATCAGAACCTCACAGGAAGCAAGGCTCGCGGCTAAAAGGCCGAGGGGTGTAAGACCCTTCTCGGGACCGCCTGCCTCGCGCTCAGGGTAGACGGTTATCGATACACCACCGACATCTACCTTCACAGCCTCTCCTGCTGGAGAGGCTTCCGCAGTAACGGGTTGCAGCACTATCTTAAACTCCCCTGTTCTCCCGGCCAAAGCCACCACCGTACTAACAAGCAGGGAGAAGGATTCGTTTATAGATGAGTAAGGTTTTGTAGTTATCGTAAAAAGGTTTAAACAAGGAGAGTTTTAGAATAGTAGCTTGTTAAGGAGTAAATGGCTTCAGAATGAAGGCAGGGTGGTTGGTGTGGTATTTGATTTCTCTAGCCTTGTATGGCTCCTCTTCTGGCTACTACTGCTTGCTTCCATGCTGAACCCCGTACTAGCTGTAAGGAGGCTGCAGGCCGCTAGGCTGGAGCTGATAAGGAGTATGGAGAGGAAGTATGGCTGGCGGGTCATAACCATGATACACAGGGAGGAAAGGGTATCTTTCTTCGGAATACCCCTGAGGAGGTTTATAGATATAGATGATAGTGAGGCTGTGGTGAGAGCCATTAGAAGCACCCCCCCAGAGAAGCCTATTGCTCTTATCCTGCACACGCCAGGGGGCCTTGTGCTCGCCGCGAGCCAGATAGCCAGGGCTCTCAAGAGGCATAAAGGCAGGAAGATCGTTATAGTGCCCCATTATGCTATGAGTGGAGGCACTCTGATAGCCCTAGCCGCCGATGAGATAAGAATGGATCCCAACGCCGTCCTAGGCCCCCTAGACCCTCAGCTCTCAGCTGGTCCCACCGGGCCCGCAGTCCCAGCTCCCAGCGTAGTGAAGGTTGCCAAGATGAAGGGTAAGGATGCGCAAGACACCACCCTGATAATGGCGGATGTTGCTGAGAAGGCTATAGAGGAGATGAGGGAGGTAATTACAGAGCTTCTTCAGGATAAGGTGGGTGTTGAGAAGGCTAGGGAGATTGCAGTTCTCCTAACAGAGGGGAGATGGACACATGACTACCCTATAACGTTTGAGAGGGCCAAGGAGATGGGTCTGCCTGTGAGCGACGAGGTGCCTCCCGAGGTCTACCAGCTAATGGAACTCTATCCGCAGGCCCCTGCCAACAGGCCGGGAGTCGAGTACCTACCCCAGCCGACACCATACCTCCCAAGGCAGGGAAGTGCAGGAGAGGGGGGTTAGCCGGGGGGTGGCTGCCAACTTATAACCAGCTCCGCTTTCCTAGCATATGTTGTACCCCCGAAGCCAATGTTTTGAATAGTCAAAACGACAATCCAGATTCTATATGTCATCTTAGCATAGACATAGTGGTAGAAAACCCTGTAGAGGAGGTGTAGTTTTTGGAGGTGTCTAAAGCGGCGACACCCCTTGTGCGTGTAACCCTGAAAGTAAACGGTAAGACGTATACCCACCACGTTCCGCCCAGGATGCTCCTCGTCCATTTCCTCCGCGACGTGCTAGGGCTCACAGGGACTCATGTCGGGTGTGACACGAGCAACTGCGGGGCGTGCACGGTACTCGTAAACGGTAAGGCGGTCAAGTCGTGCACAGTCTACACATTCATGGTGGACGGGGCGGAGATAACCACTATAGAGGGTCTCGAGCAGAACGGCAAGCTCCACCCTATACAGGAAGCCTTCTGGGAGAACCACGGCCTCCAGTGCGGCTTCTGCACGCCAGGCATGATAATGACCCTGCACGACTTCCTCAGCAGGAATAAGAGTCCTACCGAGAGCGAGGTCAGGAGGGCTATAGAGGGCAACCTGTGCAGGTGTACTGGCTACGTCAATATAGTGAGGTCAGCGCTATGGGCGGCTGAGAGGATGAGGGGTGGATAGCCTTGTCGCAGGGAAGGAAGTATATCGGTAAAAGGGTTAAGCGTAAAGAGGACCCCCGCTTCATAACGGGTAGGGGCCTATACGTCGACGACATTAAGCTCCCGGGCATGGTGTACGCCGCGTTCCTGAGGGCGGGCTACGCTCATGCAAGGATAAAGTCTATAGACACGTCGAAAGCGGAGAGGATGCCGGGGGTCATAGGGGTCTACACGGGAGAGTATTTCAAAGACAAGGTCGCACCCCTCACCACAGCCTGGGCGCTGGCTAACGCCGACTTGAAACCCGTTTTCTGGCCTGTTGTAGCCCAGGATAAGGTGAGGTTTACTGGCGATATTGTGGCCGTTGTCGTGGCCGAGGACCCGTACACAGCCTACGACGCTCTGGAGGCTATAGACGTCGAGTACGAGCCGCTTCCCGTTGTTGTGGATGTAGAGGAGGCTATAAAGCCCGGGGCCCCCCAGCTCCATGACGAGGCTCCAGGCAACATAGCCTTCAAATGGAGGTTCACGGGCGGGGAGAGCTTCGATAAGGTCGCCGAGAAGGCTGACATAGTTATCAAGCAGAGGATGATAAACCAGAGGCTCATACCAAGCGCCATGGAGACTAGGGGTGCGGTGGCCAGCTACAACAAGGGCCTCGAGGAGCTGACCCTGTGGGTTACCTCGCAGAACCCCCACGTGCACAGGCTCGTCCTCTCCGGCGTCCTGGGCCTGCCTGAGCATAAGATCAGGGTTATAGCCCCCGATGTGGGCGGGGGTTTCGGAAGCAAGATACCCGTCTACCCCGGCGAGGTCATAGTATCCAGGCTGGCTATGGATCTGGGGGTGCCCGTAAAGTGGGTTGAGACGAGGAGGGAGAACTTCCTGGGCACCATACACGGTAGGGACCATGTGGAGTACGTGGAGGCCGCGGCAACCAGGGATGGGAGGCTTCTTGGGATAAGGGTTAAGACCCTGGCCAACATGGGCGCCTACTTATCCACAGCCGCCCCTGGAGTCCCCACCATACTCTTCGGCCTCATGCTCCAGGGCCCCTATAAGATCGAGTCTGTCGACGTCGAGGTTCTAGGTGTGCTGACCAACACGACCCCGGTAGACGCCTACCGGGGGGCTGGGAGGCCGGAGGCGACGTATATACTAGAGAGGGTTATGGACCTGATAGCTAGGAGGCTGGGCCTCGACCCTGCCGAGGTTAGGAGGAGAAACCTCATCGATGAGGCGCCCTTCACTACCGTGACAGGCCTGGTCTACGACAGCGGCAAGTACAAGGAGGTGTTTGAGAAGGCGCTTCAGATAGCAGAGTATGAGAAGTGGAGGGAGGAGCAGAGGAAGGCTAGGCAGGAGGGCAGGCTGATAGGGATAGGTATATCCAGCTATATAGAGATGTGCGGCCTAGCACCCTCTAGGATAGCTAGGGCCACCGGCTTCGGCCTAGGCCTATACGAGAGCGTCACCATAAGGGTGCACCCAACGGGCAAGGTGAGCGTCTACACCGGCTCCCACCCGCACGGGCAGGGGGAGGAGACTTCCTTCGCCCAGATAGTGGCTGAGGAGCTTGGCATCCCTGTGGAGGATGTCGAGATAATACACGGCGACACTGACGAGACGCCCTTCGGCCTTGGCACCTACGGCAGCAGGACAACGCCGGTGGGTGGTGGCGCCGTGGCCCTGGCCGCCAGGAGGATAAGGGAGAAGGCGAGGAAGATAGCGGCCGCCATGCTCGAGGCTAGGGAGGAGGACGTTGTATTCTCCGAGGGCAAGTTCTACGTGAGAGGCCATCCCGAGAAGAGCGTGTCGTTCCAGGAGGTGGCCCTCGAGGCCTATCTAGCCGACAAGCTGCCAGAGGGCCTCGAGCCCGGGCTAGAAGCCACCACATTCTACGACCCCGAGAACTTCGTATTCCCCTACGGCACCCACGTC
Organism: Aeropyrum camini SY1 = JCM 12091; assembly: GCF_000591035.1. Lineage (NCBI taxonomy): Archaea > Thermoproteati > Thermoproteota > Thermoprotei > Acidilobales > Acidilobaceae > Aeropyrum > Aeropyrum camini. Next base: position 1,346,815 of record NC_022521.1, read on the forward strand.
TGCATAGTGGAGGTTGACAGGGAGACGTGGAAGCCGAAGATACTGAGGTATGTGGCGGTGGACGACGCTGGCGTGATAATAAACCCGATGCTGGCCGAGGGCCAGGTACACGGGGGAGTCGTCCAGGGCATAGCACAGGCCCTCTTCGAGTACGCGGTCTACGACGAGAGCGGGAACCTCCTCACAGCAGGGTTCAACGACTACATGATACCCACCGCCAAGGACCTCCCGAACATAGAGTCGTACTTCGTGGAGACGCCCTCACCCCACAACCCGCTGGGCGCAAAGGGTATAGGTGAGACGGGCACCATAGCATCCACGCCAGCCGTCGTGAACGCGGTGCTAGACGCCCTGGCCCACATGGGCGTGGAGCACATAGACATGCCCCTGACGCCCCACAACATTTGGAAGGCCCTTAAGGATAAGGGGGTGGTGAAGTAGTGTACCCGGCTAGCTTCGAGGTCCTCATACCCAGGAGCCTCGACGAGGCTCTGGATATGCTCGAGAAGTACGGGGAAAACGCTAAGGTACTGGCCGGAGGCCACAGCCTCATACCTATGATGAGGCTGAGGCTGGTGAAGCCGGCCTACGTGATATACATCGGCAGGATCCCAGGGCTCTCCTACATTAGGGAGGAGGGCGGCGAATTAAGGATAGGGGCGTTGACGACCCACAACGAGATCGAGGAGTCGAGCCTGCTGAAGGAGAAGAACCCCCTGCTCAGCGAGACGGCCTCCAAGATAGGGGACCTCCAGGTGAGGAACATGGGCACCATAGGGGGCAGCCTGGCCCACGCAGACCCCGCAGCCGACTACCCGGCGACCCTAGCCGCTCTCGAGGCCAGCGTCGTCCTCAAGAGCAAGTCGGGGGAGAGGGTCGTCAAGCTAGAGGACTTCATAATAGGCCCCTACATAACAGACCTCAGGCCCAACGAGCTCCTAGTAGAGATCAGGGCGCCGGCTCTCACAGGCTCCTTCGGAACAGCCTACGAGAAGCTGGTCTTCAGAGCCTCAGACTTCGCTATAGTGGGGGTGGCAGCCTTAGTACAGCTCTCCGGTGACGGGACTGCGGAGAAGGTGAGAGTGGGCTTGACGGGCGTCGACGAGAAGCCTGTCAGGGCTAGAGGCGTTGAGGAGGAGCTTGAGGGCAAGAAGCTCAGCGAGGACCTCATCGCCAGGGCGGCGGAGAGAGCCTCGGAGGGTATAAACCCGCCCACAGACATCAGGGCCTCCGCAGAGTATAGGAGGAGGATGGCTAGAGCCCTTACAAAGCAGGCTCTAACAAGGGCTTTCAAACGCGCTTCCAGGACACAAGGCTAAACCCCCCGAGCCCCACGCTACACCCACATTTTTAACCTCGCATGCTCCTAACCCCTATCCATACTGGGGCTATAGAAGCTTCTAGCCCTGGGTTAAGCTACTGTATTCGAGGTTGGTGTTTGATGGAGGGGGAGTGGGAGAGATTCCTGAGGCAGCTTACCCCGGAGAAGCTTGAGTATCTCCTCCGGAGCAGGGATTACATACCCAGCAAGGACCTCCTTATGGCCCTCTACCTGGCCCTGAAGCTTGGGAAGCCTCTTCTGGTCGAGGGGGAGCCGGGTAACGGTAAGACGGAGCTCGCCAAGGTTCTCGCCGAGGCCCTGGGAACAGAGCTGATAAGACTCCAGTGCTACGAGGGTATAGACGCCTCCCAGGCCCTCTACGACTGGAACTATCCTAAGCAGCTGCTTGCTATAAGGATGTTGGAGAGGAGTGGTGATGTGGAGAGTATAGAGCGGGAGATCTACTCTGAGAAGTACCTGGTGAAGGGGCCGCTCCTAAGGGCGGTCACATACAGGGGGCCTAAGCCCCCCGTCCTGCTGATAGACGAGGTTGACAGGGCCGACGAGGAGTTCGAGGCTTTCCTCCTCGAGTTCCTCGCCGAGTTCCAGGTGACGGTGCCGGAGATAGGCACCTTCAGGGCGGAGAAGAGGCCTATAGTGATAATCACCTCGAACAGGACACGGGAGGTTGGCGAGGGTCTCAGGAGGAGGTGTCTCTACGTCTACGTAACCTACCCGCCCAAGGAGAGGGAGGTGGAGATAGTTATGAGGAGGGTGAAGGGTGTTGAGAGGAGGCTTGTGGAGAAGGCTGTAGACGTTGTGGCCAGGATAAGGGCGTCTGAGGCTGTTTTGAAGAAGCCGGGCGTCTCCGAGACCATAGACTGGGTGGAGGGGCTGAGGGCCCTCGGCTACAGGGATATAGACAGGAGGGCCCTAGAGGACACGGTCTCCTGCCTGTTCAAGGCCAGGGAGGACCTAGAGGCGGTCTCCCTAGACGACCTTCTAGGGGGCTAACGCGGCTTTGCAGGCAGTAGGCCTGGAGGAGAGGGTTGTAGAGTTCGCCAGACTCCTCCGGGAGAACGGGATAAGATGCACAGTCGCCGAATCCATAGACGCGGCCCTCGCCGCGAGCCTCGTAGGCACAGAGGACCTCGAGAGGCTGAAGCAGGCCCTCAGAGCGGCGCTGGCCAAAGACCCAGGTCGCCACAGGCTCTTCGACTACCTCTTCGACGTCTACTGGAGGGGGGCCTGGACGGCTATTCAGGTCCCAGGGAGGAGGGTCGCTGTCAAGGTGGAGGTTGAGGCGGGGAGCCCGGTTGAGAGGTTCCTAAGCATCTACAGCCCCGTGGACGCTAGCTGGGGCGAACCCGGTGTTGACCTCCCCTCACCCAGCCAGGCCAGGGCTCTATACAGGAGCCTAGTCCTCCTCAGGAGGAGGCTGGGCTTGGAGGAGGGGAGAAGGCGGGTTCCTAGGAGGAGGGGTATGATCGACTTCAGAAGGTCTATGAGGAGGTCGCTCAGGACTTTCGGGGAGACCGTGAGGCTGGCCAGGTCTAGCAGGAAGAGGAGCAAGACCGACATACTAGTGCTGCTGGACGTGAGCAACTCTATGAAGGACTACTGGCCGTGGATACTGGGAATCCTAAACTCCCTCCGACGGCTACCGCCGGGCAGCTACGAGGCTTTCCTCTTCAGCACCAGGCTCGTTAGAGCCACCCCTCTGGTGGAGGCAGCCGGGGGGGCTGAGGACCTCAGGAGGTTTGTATCCCGCGTGGAAGGCCTATGGGGGAGCGGCACCAGGATAAGCCAGTCTGTGGAGGAGCTGCTTGAGAACTACGGCCCCACGTTGCACAGGGGCGCCGCCGCCCTGGTGTTCAGCGACGGCTGGGACCTGGGCGACCTGAGACAGCTGGAGGCGGCTTTGGCCGAGTTGAGGCGGAGGGTTGGCTTCCTCGTATGGGTAACCCCTGAGTCGCCGAGGAGGGACGCGGGGGGCGAGCCCTCGACTATGAGGGTAATACGGCGTCAAGCCCACCTCACCATAGACCTCGAGACCCTGCTTAACACCAGGAAGCTCCTAAGACTCCTCCCCAGACTCACCGGCTAGCCTAGAGCATTTTCTCGAAGCCCTATCCAGGTCCTCCGGAGTGTCTATGTCAAGGTGTAGCCCGGGGTCGTCAACCTCCACGACCTCCATGCGCCCCCTGTACTTCCCGAAGAGGCTCCTAACCCCGGTATCCCCCGAGAGCCTAAGCAGCTCGCCCCGCAGCCTGGAGTCCACGACTACGGGAGGGGCTATAGCCCCGCCAGCCATGGGGGCCGCTATAAGCGGCCTCCTGGCCATGTAGAGGGCGAGGACCCTGGCGACCGTGAGCCTAGAGACGAAAGGCCTGTCGCCGTTGAAGAACAGGTAGGCCCTGGCCCTGGGGGCGGCTTCAACCCCTAGCTTGACGGAGCTGCTCAAACCCTTCCACGGCTCCCGGTTCACCACAACCCTGAAGAACCCCGGCCTCCCCGGAGGCCTCTCCCTCCCCAGGACCTCGGCTACCTCGCTGTTCGTAACAACAACCGCACCCTCCAGAACACCCTCAAAACCCGCTACAAGCTCTAGAACGTGCCACAGAACCCTCTTCCCGCAGAGGGGTGCGAGCAGCTTGTTAAACCCCATCCTCCTCGAGAGGCCCGCAGCGAGCACTACGGCAAATACCCCTGACCTGGGCCTGAGCACGCCCGCCGCGGATAGTGCCATCAGGGTGTCGAGACCCTCCATGGCTCGCGACCCTTACCTCGAACTCATGGCCAGGTTAAGTAGTTCGGAAGCCTGCATATAACATAATTATTGAGGGGCTGGAGCATTGAAGGTTAGGTATGAAGGCTCCTTCGAGGTCTCTAAGACTCCTGAGGAGGTTTTCGAGTTCCTCACCGACCCACGCAGGTTCTCCCGCGCCTTCCCAGGTTTCAAGTCCGTCGAGGTCGACGACGGAACGTTCACCATAGAGCTCAGGCTGAGCCTAGGACCTCTCCGCGGGGATGCGAGGGTTAAGGCCTCATTCGAGGACCTGGAGAAGCCTAGCAGGGCCACGGTGAGGGGCTCGGGCAGGGGCGCTGGCAGCACCCTCGACTTCACCCTAACCTTCACAGTAGAGCCCTCCGGAGGGGGCAGCAGGGTCAGCTGGGTTTTCGAGGGCAATGTAGGAGGCCTCGCTGCCAGCATGGGGGGCAGGGTGCTCGACAGCCTGGCAAGGAGGATGATAAACGACGTGATAGCGGGGGTGAAGAGGGAGCTGGGCGAGGCGGGCTAGCCCCCTCACCCCAGGGTTTTACTCATGCTTATCACCCTTGGCCGCCCGTCTTGCTACACTGGGGCTAGGGTTTAGGTGGTGCGTAAAAGGTGGGAGGAGGCTACAGGTTCGACGAGGAGAGCCTCCGGGAGTTTGTGGATATGGTCAGCAGGCTTATGGAGGAGGAGAGGGAGTTCGTCATAGCCACCGTTGTCAGCGTGAGGGGCTCGGCGGCGGCGAGGGTGGGATCGAAGGGGGTTATACTACCCGACGGCACGGTAAAGGGGTGGCTTGGGGGGTGGTGTAGCGAGAACGCGCTGCTCACAGTAGCCCTCTCGGCCTTGAAGGAGGGGAGGCCGAAGCTTGTCAAGCTGGTCATGTCGGGCGAGACCCTTAAGCAGGTCTCCGAGGACGTTATAGAGGTGGGCACCCCATGCGGCGGAGAGGTGCTGGTCTACTTGGAGCCAGCCTACCCCAAGCCCCATATACCGATATTCGGCCATAATGAGGTCACGAAGACCCTCTCCAGGCTGGCCCAGCTGCTCGGTTTCAAGGTCACCGTGGTCGACGCTGCAGCGAGGCCGGAGGACTACCCGGGGGCCAGGGTTCTCCCCTCCCTGGACGAGGCCGGAGTAAGGCTGGACCGCCACACATACCCGGTCCTCGCCACAATGGGCAGGACAGACGTCGATGTGGAGATACTGCTCCGGATACTCGGCAAGCCTGTGGCTAGGGTCTTCCTAGTGGCTAGCGTGAACAGGGCGGAGGAGGTTCTAAGGAGGCTGGCGAGGAAAGGGGTGCCCCCGGAGCACCTGGAGAAGATAGAGAGCCCCGCGGGCATAGACCTGGGGGCCTCGACGCCGGAGGAGCTGGCCCTCAGCGTGCTGGCGGGCGTGGTAGCGGCTAGGAGGGGCGGTAGCGGCAGGCCGATGAGAGAGGTCAAGGGAGACCCCGTGGCCAAGGTGGTCAGAGAGCTTAGGAAAAAAGCCGAGGCTACCCCCTCTTAGTCACAACCGCCTCCCCACCGCCAAGACTCACGATCTCCACCATGCCGAGCTCGGAAAGCCTCTCCAGGGTAAGCCTAACCTCCCCCTCCTGGCCCCCCTCATAGACAAACCTAATCCTATCACCAACCCTAGCCCTCCTCAGGGCTGTTACGATGGCTGCAAAAACGCCGCCACACCGCCTAGCCTCTGCAACTAGATCCACAACAGCACCTCTAGCAGCCAGGGTGCACCACCCCAGCACCCGGAGCAGAGCCTCGTACCGGGGGGTGCTGAGGACCTCGCTGGCCCAAACACCCCCAGCCCACGATACTAGATATTATGCTGGGATCTTGTAAGCGTTAGACTGTATGGTCTTGCCCGGAGGGGCTGAGGGTCGGGCTATGGCTGGCGTTGGCGGGGCTGTTTGGGCAGCTCCTCGGCCGCCCTTTGTAGGAGAGTTATGTAGTATAGCCTGTCTATACTCCGGGGCGGCCCCTGCCATACTGGGTGCGGTCTTCCTCCCCCGGCTACAACGTATTTTACCGTGGGCGTCTGGATGGGGCTTTTAACCCACGCTCTTCTCCACGGCGTGTTCCTCGAGGAGGAGGGGTCTACCCTCCTCTCTATAACCAGCTTCTCTATCGGCGGTGTGCCCTCTCTAAGAAGCTTCACATACCTCCCTATCTCCCCCCACGCCCTCTCCACGGCCCCGGGCCACTCCCCGGGGTGCCTGGCCTCCGCCAGCCTTGCTATGGCTGACGCCTGCGCCTCCCTAACTATCTCAGGCGTGTCCCGCCTGACGGCCGCCACCCCCTTCAGCTTCACGCCCCCGCTCTCCAGGGCGCCGTAATACTTGTTAACCGCGCCGTGGCCCCTCCTGGTGGGAGGTATGTAGAGCCACGTATACTCGGCCTCTATCTTCACGGGAACCCCAGTCCGCCTCTCAATCTCCCAGGCGACCTCCCCTGGGGTGCCGCGGGGCTCCACTGGCTGTATGAAGATGGAGTCTACCAGGGAGTGTATGAGCCTATACCCCATCTCCACAGCCACCTCCTCCGCAGCGGCCAGAGCCCTCCTGGCAGCGGCCGTCACAGTCTCGTAGGCCGCTATGCTGCCGAAGAGGCTGTTCCTGAAGCCTAGGTAGCCGAAGCCGGAGACGAGTATCCACTTTATAGCCTCCTGCTCCTCCCTCAGCCCCCGCCTCCGGGCCTCGTCCCTGAGGGCCACAAGCCTGCCGAGGACCTCGGATACAAGCCCCCTCCTATCCATACACATCCTGTGCCCCCCGTAGCCGGGCGCGGGGTCTAGGGTGTTCTCGCACGGCGTGTCGACAGTTTCGGCGCTTATGTTATACATGGAGATGAGCCTCGGGTAGAGGCTAGAGTAGTCCAGCTGTACAACCCCCCAGTAAACACCGGGCTCGGGCAGTCTAGCAGCCCCCGGCATGTCAGACTCCACAAGGCTCCTGAGGCTCCTGAACCTCTCGTGCCGGGGCGCACGCTCGTCCAGGAGGTACCTCCTCCTATAAGCCTCCCTAGCCTCAGCCGCGGTCAGCACCCTGCCTATAGGGGCTCCATGGGCCATTGTGTAGGGCAGCCAGGATAGCCTCATCCACACTACGAGGCCCCGAGGCCCCACCAGGTTCCTGTCGGGCTCGAACCACATGTACTCGCGGAACCGGGAGGAACCCTCCAGAATTAGCCTCACCGGGCTTCTGGCAACGACTACATGGGGCCTGCAGCCCCTGAGCACATCCAAAGCCCCGTCGACACTACCCACCGCCTCCTCCCAGCCTCCACACACTACCTTGAACCGTCCAGGCTTCTCCACGGGGCTGGATATGGGGCCGTGCCAGGAGTAGGCCTCCACGACAGCCAAAGACAGGACCTCATAATCCTCGAGGGGGCCGCACACCCTGCCCAGGGGGCAGCCGGGGCGGAGGCCCAGGCGCCAGAGGACCTCCACCAGGGGGCCTGGATACTTGTTAACCCTCCTAGCAACTCCCCGGGCCTCGAGGGCCGAGGCCACACGCCCAACCCCTTCCCACCCGCCCTCCACAACAACGACCTCCACCAGCCTGTCATACCTGGGGGGAGACAGCCAGTCCTCCACCCAGGCCTCCACACCCTCCGCCTCCACGCCCCTGGCCAGGGTGCTGGCATCCGTGTTGATGGGGAGTAGGTAGGCGCGGGCCGCCGCCCCGACATTCAGGGCCTCGAGCCCCCCGCCCGGCGATGCTACTGTTAGCTGGAGCAGTCTGCCGCCGAGGGGCTCAGCGTCAAGTATGAGCCTCTCCCCCACCCTCCCCACCACTCCCCCTGCAGGACCTCGCTGCCTCCAGTATCATCGCTATGTAGACGGGCTCCATGGGGTCGCTCATCGGCACGTACCTGTAGGCCTCCAGTATCCTCCTGTAGCTGGAGAGCAGGTCCTCGAGGAGCCTCCTATCCTCGCTGCTCCTAAGGTGGCGGATGAGCCTGCGGAGCCTCTCAACCTCAGCCTCTACAAGTACTCTTCCAGGGGCCGCTGTCCTGCCCATAGGAGCCTCACCCCCAACTCAGGCTCGGGGGCTAGAGCGGCCTGGGGCACGGGCTTCGCCGGGTGCTTCAGCAGCGTAGCAAACACCCCCCGCCCCCTCCACTCAGCCCGGGCTATCACGTGGACGCTGTGGTGGTGGAAGTGGCCCCCCTCAGGCCTTAGCCTCCCGAACTGGGAGACCCTGTTAGCAACGAAAACAAGGCTATCCCGGGCGGCGGCGCGGAGGGCCCCCGTTATGCGGGTTAGGAGGCTGTATGCCAGAGGGGTTCTGGGGGCGAACCTGAAGGGGTCCACCACGGCAACCGTGCCAGCGCCTGTTGAGGAGGCCTCCACCACCAGGCTGGCCACGTCGTGGAGCCTGAAGGCCCGGGCGAACAGTATGTTCCCCGGGTCCCCGCCCCTCAGCCTGGAGAGCCTGGCCGCCAGGTAGGGGTCGAACCCGCCGAAGTCCTGCACGTTAACAACAGCCACCCTACCCCTGCGGGAAGCCTCAGCCACCGCGGTATGGGCCAGAAGCCTCGCCGCACCCCCATAGACCTCCACAACCCAGCCCGACCGAGGCACCGGGTTCAGGAGCCTGTCGAGAGTGGGGACGCCAGTAACACCCGTCAACACCCCGCACCTCGCCAATGTGAAAAGCCGTCCTGCTGATAAATGCGGCGGGGTAACGTGGAACCACGGGCCCCCTCACCCTCCCAAACCTAACCAGGGCTGAGCTGTAAGAAACCCGTCTACACCAGGGCTACGGGTATTCCACGGCGTGTGCTTCGGTCTTGAAGCCAGCCGGGGTCACAACCTCTGCCACAGACTTGAACGGCGTCTCCACCAGGAACACAAGGTTCTCGTCAACATAGTGGCCGGGCTTGAGGTCCACGGTCTTGAGGGCCAACTGGAATATGCAAAAGCCTTTGAGCAGGCTGCCTTCCCGGACGTCGAACTCAACCCAGAACCCCTGCCACTGAGGCTCTTCCCTGCCGAAGAACTCGTACACAGCCTTCCTGGTGTAGCAGGAAGCCAGCGGCCCCCCATACCCCAGCTCCACCGTCTCCCCGCCCAGGTTGGCCAGCGTAATGTAGACGTCCAGAAGCGCAAGATCATCCACGCCATCCGCCCAGGCCTCGGGGGCACTGTCGCACAGGTCGGCGGAACTCGAGCCACTACAGTACTCCTCCAGGAGGGAGACAAAGTTCCTCAGTAGACTCTCGTCGGTGTAGAAGCTGTAGACAACACGGACCTCCAGCCCATCCACAGTAAACTCGTACTCGATAGTCTTAGAGGGCTCGAAACCCTCGATAACGCTAGTCCTCCCAGAGAACTGGCCCATAGGCAGCATAAAATCTGAGCCGGAGCTTCCAGGCGACAGCAGGAAGTAGGCTGCGGAGGCCACGGCTAGGAGAGCCGCTATAGCTGCTGCGAACAGCAGAGAGCCGCCTGGCCGGTGCCACTCAAGGATGGGCAAAGTGAAGCCCCGCCAATATCATATAATCAGTGAAACCCCCTTTTAACAAGCTTAACACGAACACACAGCCGCTAGCTGTGAATATAACGTATCTCGTCTAACCTATTCTCTACGATAATTGTGAGTGTCAAAGCAGTAGTTCCCAACTCTTGTTTAATCGTTGCCGCTCGTAACAAGTGCACTGGCGAGATCTACTAGGTTGTCCAGCTCTTCCCGTTGTATTTCGAAGGGGTTTGTACTGCTTCCGGCCCTCTCCAGTACGGCGGCTATTTTCTGTAGGGCTTCCCCGTCTTCGGAGAGCTTATTTACAATGTCCTCGTGCTCCTTACCGGTGAGGCCTGCGAAATACATGAATAGGCTCCCGTATACTAGATACCATTTTCTATAATGTTCGTCGCCCTCCAAATCATTTAGCGCCTTACTTAATGTTGCCAGTGCCTTCGAGTTAACTACCGCCGAGGCAACCAGGAAGCGCGTCCTCTCGGGGTCACTGTCATAGCTGCTGGCGAGCGCCATAATGTCGTCAGCCAGAATTGACACGTGGAATCCCGAGCCATCTACCAAGCTACTGGCAACCCTCTCTTCGTTTTTAACATACTCTAGGTTGGAGTATGCGCTAATAGCGAATGATACTAGCAACACGCCGAACAACATCTTAAACAGCCGAGGATAACCAAGTTTATGCATGACAATATACACCACTAGATGATATTCCCGATTCATATTCATTATAACTATCATTATAACTAACCAGGCAAGAAGCTTAGACAAACCTTACTAATTATCCTAGCACTAAACAATAGCGGCCAGTTGGTAGGCTAATCCTACTATATTTTAAACTAATTAAATTTAAGTTTACTCTAGAATGAAGGGGGCCCTTTGTGCGGAAACTCGTCGTACTCATGCTATTGACGGCTGCACTAGTTATATCATTACCCCTCCTAGCATACTTTCTAGCATTACCCCCTGGAGACACTAACAGGGATACTATGTCTGCTGCTGAACAAGTTGAGAAGAAGTATAGTGGTTGGAAGGGGGTTGAAAGCATGGTCACTCCCTTAGATGAGTACATAAAAGCTGTCACTGGTGGCGCTGCCTCGTTTAGCGACCTCATATGGCCTCATGCTGATTCCCAGAACCCATTCCAAGACCTACTAGATAGAGGGGTCGGTGTAGCTATTGTGACTATTACATCAGTTAAAACCGTCTACCGCTACAGTGATACCATCACTTATGTCGTCTACGATGCCAGGATTGACTAGGTAATCGTTAAACCCGAGAACACTATGACTATGCCTCCCAAATCGTAATGCATTAAATCCCCAGAGTTATGTGACCGTGCTGAGACTCCTGAGACTCAGAGCAGAGCCGTCGACGAGCTGATATCCACAATTAGGGATGGTAATACGGTCGAACTGTTGTTGCGTGCTTTCATAGCTAAAGACTCCATAAACAAGACCAACCTGACAATCGAGGATGTAGCATCTCCCTTCCCACTGCTAGAACCGGGGAACCAGTATCTTGTATTCATAAAACCCGAGCCAAACGGCATTCAGGTCTACTACGATTTCATCTGGGGCCCGTGGGCGTATCTAATACAGGATGGGAAGGTGTATAGCCTCAACAACGTTAAGCCCCCGGACAACGTAATCCTGGACCCGACAAAATTCTTCAAAAGCCCTTACATACACTGGGAACCCTATCCTTATGATAAAGCTTAGAGAGATAGCCGTACAAAAGCTAAGCGCAAACGATGAACCTCTAGAAGATTTCATTTCAAAAATAACGGGAGGGTGAAACACAAGTGACACTGCAGAAGACAAGTTTATATTGAATTTTGCATTATTTTAATAATAGCCTTGATTGGCAGCACAATGCATGTGTATGCCTAGGCTCCTTATAAACCAGATAGTGGACGGCCTAAATAGAGAAATCTGGTTGGAATGATTTCAGGAGTGGTTTGTGGGGCCCGGGCCGGGATTTGAACCCGGGACCTCCGGATCCACAGTCCGGCGCTCTATCCAGGCTGAGCTACCCGGGCCACCCTCGTGGGTTGTCCGAGTCATTTTACGGTGCTCCTCGTGGCTCGGGATAGCAGATCATCGCCCCCCGTGGCTGCGGGGCTCAACCCGGGCCCCAGCCGTTTATGTATGAATGCCTGCTGGACCCTATATAGATCTAGCATCACCACTTAGCCCAGCTCTTTACCCCGGTTTCTTAATGGGTTTGGCTGGCTGGGGTTGGTTGGGTGTGGGTAGGGAGGCCTATACGCTTGGCCATGGCTCGAGGAGTCTGGAGGAGATTGCGGGTCTCGCCGGATCTGTGGGTTCTAGGGTTGTGGTTGACGTGAGGAGGTGGCCTAGGAGCAGGCGGTACCCATGGCTGTCTAGGGAGAGTCTGGAGGGTTTTCTCAGGGGCCGGGGCTTGGCTTATATCCACCTACCCTTCCTGGGTGGCTATAGGTCTTTCGGGAGGGATGTTGACCCTTCGCTGAGGTCCTCGTTCTCCTGCTTCGAGTCGGAGGGGTTCAACGCCTACGCAGCCTACCTCGCCTCGAGCCCCGCCGCCTGGAGGGGGCTGGAGGTTATAGCTTATCTGGCCGAGGCGGGGGCGAGGCCTGTTGTTATGTGTAGCGAGAGGCTTCCGTGGAGGTGCCACCGGAAGGTGATAGCCGACTGGCTCTATAACAGGGGTTTCAAGGTGTTCCACGTTCTGGAGCGGGGGAGGGTTGTGGAGCACGGGGGGACTAGGTGTGTGGAGATGCTCTCCCCCCGGCCAGGCAGGGTCTAGGGGGTGGAGAGACCCGGGCCCTAGAGACGAAGCGGCTTCCCACTATGTAGAACCTGAGGGGGAGTTCTAGGTCCTCGGCTACGCCCACACGGCCAGAGCACCCTATACTGTGCACCACCTCCCCCGGAGGGTCCTCAATCCTCAGGGGGGAGCTGCTAGAGTAGAGCGGGACTCCGTCATGCTCTTTGCCTATTGAGAGGGCCCTAGATAGCCTCCCAGGCCCTATGGGAGGGGGTTCTAGGCTCGGCGGCTCGAGGGGCTGGCAGGACCTCAGCAGCACCGCCCCGGCCATACCCTCGTTGTGGGCTACTATGTTGAGCAGCCACTGTCTATGCATACCGTAAACCAGAGCCCTCCCAGGCTCCCCATGGAGGGCCCTCCATATCCTTCCCCTACCCCTCCTGGCCCTGGAGGCGGGGTCGCACTCGCCGAAGTAGGCCTCAGCCTCCGTCACCATACACCTCATACATGCTCCGCTGGTGCAGGAGACAAGGATTTTGCCCAGCAGCTCTCTAGCCACAATGTCGGGCTGTCTATGGTAAAAACTCTTGGGCAGGAGCCTATCCACCCTCTACCCCCGAAGTCTTGGACGGAAAGCGGGCTAGCCTCTGGAGAGCTCCCTAGAAGCCCTGACTATTATCTCCGCCCCTTCCTTCACGTCGCTTGTTGCGGTGGCAAAACTCAACCTCACGTGCTCCCTCCCAACGTTCTCAGGGAAGCTGGTGCCAGGCAGGACGAGGACTCCGTAGTTGTATAGCAGTTTCTCGGCTAGCTGCTCAACGTTGAGCCCGGTCTTCTTTAGGAGGCCGGCTACGCGGGGGAACATGTAGAAGGCGCCCTCCGGTAGGTAAGGCTCTATACCCTCGGCCTGGGATAGTATGTCGTGGAGTATTCTCGCCCTTCTCCTGAACTCGTCGACCATCTCCCTCACAGGCCCCCAGTCGCCCTTTAGGGCGGCTACACCGGCCTTCTGGGCTATGCTTGGGGGGCAGCTATATATGGTGACCGCGAGGTCTAGGGCCTTCGGTATGACCTCACTCCTGAGCACCACGTATCCAAGCCTCCAGCCGGTCATGCTGAAGGTCTTGCTGAACCCGTTGACGTAGACTAGGTTATCCCTCCAGTCGGGGAGGGATAGGGTGCTCTTGAACGGCTTGTCAGTGTAGAGAAAGTTGTCGTAGATCTCGTCGGCAAGTATGATTATCCCCCTCCTCCTCGCTATCTCGTGGATGGTTTCAACCTGCTCGGGGGGGAACACGCTTCCCGTCGGGTTGTGAGGGTTGTTTATAACTATCATCCTAGTCCTCTCGTTCACAGCCCTCTCTATAGCCTCTATATCAAACCTGAAGCCAAGGCCCGGCTCGAACCTCATGGGCACGTACACAGGCTTCGCGCCGAAGAGCTTGGCGACCTGCGCGTAGGCGTAGTAGCTGGGGTCGGGTATTATAACCTCGTCCCCAGGCCTGAGATAGAGAGCCATACCCAGGAATATAGCCGTCTTAGCCCCAGTAGTCGCTATAACCTCGTCGGGGGAGACGTCCGCGCCGTACCTAGAGTTTAGGTACCATGCTATGGCCTCCCTCAGCTCAGGTATCCCGGCGGTCTCCGTATAGCCTGTGAAACCCTCGTCCAGAGCCTTCTTAGCCGCCTCCCTGATATGGAGGGGCGTGGGGAAGTCGGGCTGGCCTATGCCGAAGCTTATAACGCGCCTGCCCTCCTGAGCGAGCTTCCTCGCCACGGCGAGGTATGCGAATGCAGTCTCACCCTCTATCTCCAAAACCCTCTCCTGAACATCCAGTGTGGGGTTCTCCCGGGGCAACAGCGTATCCACCTTAAAAATATGATAACGGCTCGGGCTAGAAATACCTATTATGGGAGTAGACCTTGTCGAAGTACAACGTTAGGGTGAGGACCTTCCAGAAGAGCTACATCCGCATTGGCCCCGCGCTGCTGGGGGTTCTGCAGCTAGAGAGGAGTGAGGGCTTCACGGAGGAGGGCGACCCGCTTGACACGCTTAGCTACGTTATAGAGAGCAGGGCTAAGACGAGCGACTATGTCGAGGTGGAGATAGAGTTTATATCCAGGAGCAGGAGCCACGAGACACTGCCCGACAAGATAATAAGGGGGGAGTACGGCGTTGCGAAGAGGTTCCAGGCGAGGCCCCTCTTCCCCAGGCCCGCAAAGCTTCTGAGGGTGGGGGTGGTTAGGCTCCCGAGGATCATGGAGAGTATGAAAAAGCAAGGAGGCTACGCCTCGGTAAAGGAGGAGGATATAGAGTGGTACGCGCCATCGGGTAGCGTGTATGTGCTGGAGGGTGAGGCCGAGGTTCAGGAGGACGTGGCTTACCTGGTGCTCGAGACGGAGCATGGTAGGAGGTGGCTTAGGACCCTCACAAGCCTCGTCTTGAAGCCCCCCTCTCTGCAACACGATCAACAAGCCTAGCTATATCCCCCGAGTGAACCCTCACCAGGTGGATATAATACCCCCTCCGCGACTGCAGCCTGCGGCCACAGAAGGGACAGACACCAGTCTCCCACTTAAGAAGGTCTGCAACCTGGGCTGCAGCATACGCCAGATGGGGGGAAAGATCTCCCTCCTCTAAACCCTCGCCGAAAGCAGCCATCCTAGCAACCCTGGCCGCTATACTACTCCCGGCCACCTGGTCGACACCAGAATAACGGTGCTGCACGACCCTACATAACCCGGAACACACTGTAAATCCGGGGTTTACCCTGAAGTGGGGTGGGAAGGTGTTGGGGTCGCCGGCTTGTAGGCTAGCCTTTCAGCCCTCCGCTATACGCTTCAAGCAGTAGCTTCTGGGTGAGTATGAAGAACACTATGGTCGGGAGGAGGTAGAACGTCCCGGCCGCTGCTATTATGGTTAGCTGGTAGTTCTCCGCAGCGGCCACTATCTCCTCTATGAAGGTGGGCAGGCTGTCTATCCCGAATGGCTTGAGGAATACGTAGAAGTAGATGAACTCCTCCCAGCCAGCCAGGAATGTGAATATGAGTACAGCAGCTATACCCGGTTTCACTAGAGGCACTAGTATGCTCCACCACACCCTAACCCTGCTGGCGCCGTCAACGAGGGCGCTCCACTCCAGCTCCCAGGGGATCTTGTCGAAGAAGCCCTTGAAGAGCCATATGGCCATGGGCACCTCCAGCGCCGCCCTGGCGAGTATTATATAGGCTATGGCGTAGAACTCCTCCCCCAGCACGCCTAGGATGTCGCCTATTATCCTGAATATCATGTAGACTCCTATGATCAACGCTACCCCCGGGAAGGCGTGGAGCATTATCAGCCCGGCCGTGAACACCCCCCTCCCCCTGAACTCCATCCTGGATATGCTGTAGGCCGCTAGCAGGGAGACTAGGGTTGCGGTTAGTGCGACGCCGACGGCGACTGTTAGTGTTACGAGGGTCATCTCAATGACGTTCCTCTCGAGGCCTCCGGTGGCGTAGGTTATCTGGCCCCTGAGGAACATTATCCAGTTGTCGAGGGTTGGCTGGAAGTCGGTGAGCAGCGGGTCGGTCACCATGTTGGTGCTGAAGCTGCTCAGTATGAGGAGCCCGTAAGTCAGTATTATAGGGCTGCCGGCCAGTAGTAGGGCTAGGGCTATGACGATCTTGAGTCTCCTAGAGATGCTTCCACCAACAACCTCCTCCAGAGGGTTCTCACCCATCATATGTCACCTCTAGGCTTTGTTATCATCCTCTGGAACCCGAGTATCCTAAGTGTGATGAGGCCCAGGATAGCGCCTATCACAACAAGCACGGTAGCCGCTGCAGCGGCCAGCCCCTGCCTCAGCTCTCCCACCGGAAGGAAGGCTAGGTTGAACACTAGCAGGCTCCAGGTCTGGCCCCAGGTCCTGTCAACCACGCCCCACTCGTAGAGGAGGAATATGTGGGTGTAGGTTGTTAGGAGGCTCAGCATCTGCCAGACGGTCACGAAGAGGAGGTGCCACCTTATCATCGGGACTATTATCCTCCTGACTATCGTTAGGTTCGAGGCGCCGTCAACCCTCGCGGCCGCGAAGTACTCCCAGGGTATGCTCCTTATGGCGCTGTAGAACACGATCATGCCGAAGCTAACCCCGACTAGGCCGTTGACGAATATGAGTATAGACCATGTGCCTAGGGGGAGCATGTAGCTGCCCCAGTTTATAGGTTTCTCTATAACCCCTGCTAGCAGGAGTATCCTGTTCAGCGTTCCTATAGCGTCGCTATGGAAGAAGTAGTACCATAGCAGGCTGTATACCGCCACGGGCGTCATACGCGGCAGAAGCCATAGGAGCCTGTAGTGTATCGATATCCTCTCCTCGAGGAAGAACGTCAGTATGGCTAGAGTCAGGCCCCCAAGCACGTTGACGACTAGTGTGACTGCGACGAAAACCACAGTGGTTATAAGGGCGTTCCTAAACATCGGATCGTACTTGGCAAAGTGTATGAGCACCTTATAATTGTATAGGCCAACAATGTCGAAGAGATAGGCGTCGACGTTCCAGTTCCTCATGTTAGTGAAGCTGGTGTAAACAGTCAGAAGCAGGGGGAGGAAGAAGAACGTAATCACGATCAGTAGAGCGGGGCCCAGGAAAAAAGCCAGTGTGAAGAGCCTATCTAGCCTCAACCTCCTCTATACCCCCTAGGGGCTTATCTCCCATCCAGTAGGTATGCTGCCGACTATTTCTATGGTTTCGGCGAGCTCGGGGTCTGCCTGTATCTTCTGGACGACGTAGTTCGTCGCCTCCTCGGGAGTCATCTGGCCCTTCAGCACGAAGTCCACTGCATCCTTGAAGAACTCGGCCAGAGGCTGGTAGGACGGGTGCAGCGGCGGTATGTGGGTGTACTCGAGCATGTAGGTGACGCTCTTCAGGAACTCTATGTTAATCGGGTGTGCAGTCTTCTTCGCTATGTCGACGAAAGCTTGTCTGGCCTCGTCGGAGATGAACATGTCCAGGTTACCCTGGGCTAGCTTGTTTACAAACTGCTGGTCGTCCATCAGCTGGGCAGCCTTCTCCCTTATGGGTATGTGGGCGCTCACTATGCTGTGGATGGCCACGAGGTCGGGATCGTTAGCCTTCAGTATCAATAGGAACGCTATTCTATGATAAGCTTCCTTCAGATCGTCGTACTTCGGGTTAAGCTTACCAGCGTTGGCGCTTATCATCCAGACAAAGGGCTGGCTGAGGGTTACAGGCTTCTTGCCAGGCTCTCCCGCGGGGAAGAGGCTGTATGCGAACCTCTCCTTCACCTCCTCAGGAGTCAAGCCCCTCTGCTCACCAGTCTGTGGGTCTGTGTAGTACTTCTTGGTCTGCCACTCGGTCCAGTACCAGGTGCCTCCTATGTCGAACGCCGTCTTAGCCGACACTATGGTTGGGTGTATCTGCTTTGCCCAGTCCCACTCCAGCATGTTCTCCGGGGTGAGGCCGTTCCTGGCCAGGGCATATTCTACTGCGAGCCACTTGTAGAGGGCCTCAAGGTTTAGGTAGAGCTTGTCCGGGTTGCTGCCGGTGAACTCACCACCGAAGGCGTAGTAGAACTGCACCAGGTCGGGGTGGGCACTCCCCTTCCTGTGTATAACACCCCACTCGGAGCAGCCGTTATCCACAGCCTCCTTGGCAATCCTCATCACGTCTTTCCATGTATACTCGCCTGAGTCGATCTTCTTCGCAATATCCCATGCGTCGTAGCCGAGGCACTCCATAACAGGCTTCAGTATGTAAAGGGGCCTGGCCTCTGTGTCCTGGGGGAGGGCGTAAATCCTCCCCTTGTAGGTGACGCTGCTCCAGAGGCTGTCGTAGTAGTCCTCTAGCTCGGTCCCCATGTAGGCGTTCGCATAGTCAGTTATATCAAGCAGGTATCCCTCCTTGGCGAATGTGGATATCCACCTGTAGCTAACTGCAATTATATCAGCCTCCTGCTTCAAGGGGAAGCTCTGCTGGAAAACCTTCGCGGGCTCGTCGGCGTTGGCAGAGAACTTTATATCCTCTATAACTATTTTGAAGTTGACGCCCTCATCCTCAAGTATCTTGTTAAGCCTCGCCGCAGCCTCCACTATACCGTAAACCCTCATAATGCTGTTTGGATCGCCGGAACCGTGAACCCTGTATTTAGCCTCTGTGACTCCGTTCGCAGATAGGAAGCGTGCTATGTTGACTATGTCCTCCCGTACATTGCCGGTGAGAGGTTTAAGCTCAACCGCCTCGGCCTCAGTCTTGGTAGCAGGGGTTGTCTCCGCCGCGGTACCTGTCTCGGTTTCAACAGTCTCGGGAGCTTGCCTCGTTGCTATGTAGACGGCTGCCGCTATGATAACTATGAGGACAATGGCTGCCGCTATGTAGATAGTGGTCCTGTTAGTCTGGAATCCCATGCTCGCATCACCTGCTACACTCATATAATCTATATAATTAAAAGTATGGTTGCAGAGATATTAAAGATCTCTTCGGCTAAATTAATATTGAATACAAAATCAAAGAAAACATAGAAACTTATGAACAACAGGAACAAGCAGTAAAACAATGTTATACGCCTGAAAATAAGAATCTTGAAGTAGCGGCTCTCCCTACACATAGTTTACAACAAGAGTGGAGGATAAAACTGTGAAAAGATAGGAGTAAGCTAATGGCCGCGAATGGAAGGCGGTGACAGGCTATGCATGATGACACGGGGTTTCCTGGACACCACCCTACAGGGGCGGTGTATGAAGAAAGGTAGAGACGCTGATAGAGCTAAAGCACATTAACACTGGCTCGAGAGATGAAGACAGGCTGTTAGGGGCGGATAGGCTTTTTCCAAACTCGAGGATAATGCGTTTCACACGCTTCACCAGCCTAACCTCTCACCGTGTTAGTATGACTCGCTGGCCATGGCAGCAGTAAAACAGTTCATTGTAGTGGGATGGCATAACTTCAATTCGTCCTTTAAGATATAAATATTTGAGGGTTTTCACTAAAGTAAATAGTGCCTTATTAAGGTGGGGTTGGTTTCGGTATGGCTTTAGCTAACACACGCGTTATCCTCGCGGCTGTCATAGTCATCATAGTCATTGCTGCTGGCTTTTACATGCTGTTCTTCAGGCAACAGGCGGCTAATGTCGTCGTCATTGGGACGACCGATGATGTGACGGAGCTCGACCCGGCTACCAGCTACGACTTCTTCACGTGGGAGGTTCTGAGTAATGTTATGGCAGGGCTTGTCACCTACGATCAGCA
The DNA here is from genome assembly GCF_000591035.1 of Aeropyrum camini SY1 = JCM 12091. Lineage (NCBI taxonomy): Archaea > Thermoproteati > Thermoproteota > Thermoprotei > Acidilobales > Acidilobaceae > Aeropyrum > Aeropyrum camini. Next base: position 1,366,401 of record NC_022521.1, read on the forward strand.
GGGTAACATAGTGCCCTATCTTGCCGAGAGCTGGGAGTCACAGGATGGTGGGAAGGTTTGGATATTCCATCTGAGGCAGGACGCTAAGTTCCCTGACGGCACTCAATGTGATGCTAACGTTGTTGTGAGGAGTATAAAGAGGGTTATGACTATACAGGGCGACCCCAGCTGGCTTGTCACCGAGTTTGTCGAGAATGTGGAGGCTCTGGACCAGTGGACTGTCAAGTTCACGCTAAAACAGCCCACAGGCTATTTCCTGGCTGTCGTGGCAACACCACCCTACTACCCAGTCCACCCCAACTACCCTGAGGACCAGCCGGCGCCCGACGCGACCTGGGGAGGCTGCGGCCCCTACATGATAGACGAGTTCGTGAGGGATCAGTACCTCAGGCTAAAGCCGAACCCCAACTTCTTCGGCGAGGAGCCGAAGAACGACGGCGTTATAATAAGGTTCTACGAGGGTAGCGAGGACCTGAGGAGCGCTCTGGAGGCCGGGGAGATTGATGTAGCCTGGAGGACTCTGAACCCCAGCGATCTTGAGGACCTGAAGAACAAGGGCTATAACGTTAAGGAGGTGCCGGGCCTGTTCATAAGGTATCTTGTCCTCAGGGTGTCTCAGCCGCCTCTAGACGATGTGAGGGTTAGGCAGGCTCTCGCCGCCGCCATAGACAGGCAGGACATAGTGGACAGGGTATTCAGGGGCACTATGGAACCGCTATACAGCATGGTCCCCTCGGGGATGTGGAGCCACTATCCGGCGTTCAAGGAGAAGTACGGTGAAGGCCCCAACCTGGAGCTGGCCAGGCAGCTCCTATCCCAGGCTGGCTACAACGAGTCTAACAAGCTGATGGTCGAGCTATGGTATACTCCAGAGCACTACGGCGACACCGAGGCCGCCCTCGCCGCCGTCATAAAGGAGCAGTGGGAGGCGACTGGAATAATAAGCGTGGAGATAAAGAGCAGCGAGTGGGGAACCTACGTCGACCAGCTGAGCAGCGGGCAGATGATGATTAGCCTCCTGGGCTGGTACCCCGACTACCTGGATCCCGACAACTTCCTAACACCATTCCTACTAAGCACGGCCAACTCGTGGACAGGAACAGGCTACGCCAACCCCCAGGTGGACCAGCTCCTAAGGCAGGCTATGACCTCGACGGACATGAACGAGAGGGCCCAGCTCTATAAGCAGGTGCAGGAGATACTTGCCGAGGAAGCACCGTTCATACCGCTGGTGCAGGGCAAGCTCTTCGTGGTAACGTCGACAGAGGTTACTAGCATAGAGGTAAGCCCGCTACAGTTCCTGATATACTCAAGCATTTCTAAGTGAGCCCGGCTCTAAAAGACTCACTCCCAACACTACTTTTCCCCAATCAACTCCACACGTCCGGGTTTAGCGGTAAGCTTTTCCCTCCGCCCTAACCTTATCGGTATGCGGTATATGGTCGGGGTGCACGTGAGCTAGGGGTGTGTATAGGGTCTTGAGCCTGCTCCGCTATGCTGTCACCAGGGCTCTGGCTATAGTGCCTACAGTTCTGATTCTCTATACTGTAGTGTTTATAGTGTTGCGGGTTATACCCGGCGACCCTGTTTCAGCCGCTCTCGGGACTCGTAGTGTTCCGCCTGAGGAGCTTGAGGCTATCAGGGAGAGGCTGGGACTGAACCAGCCTCTATGGAGACAGTACGTTGACTATCTTCTAGGTGTACTCAGGGGGGATTTCGGCGAGAGCATGACCCTGTACGGGAGGCCTGTCGCCAGGGATATTCTGGAAAGGTTTCCAGCGACACTCGAACTCACTATATTTGGGTTCATGGTCAGCGTTGTCCTGGGCGTCGGCAGCGGAGTGGCGGCCGCGTTTCGGGGAGGGTTAGTGGATAGGCTTCTGAGGACCTCGAGCATAGTTGCGTATACCCTCTTCATACCGTGGCTCGGCCTCATGCTAAAGTATGTGTTCAGCATAAAGCTCGGAATTCTCCCCACAGGGGGGAGAATAGACCCTAGGGTTGATCTCAACGTTGTGACGGGGCTCTACGTGCTGGACTCTATAATAACAGCCAATCCGGCGGCTCTAGTGAGCGCTATTGAACACCTGATACTCCCCTCCCTAACGCTTGGTATAGTTTTAAGCGGTGTTTACACGAGGCTGGTGAGGATACATGTTGCAGAAGCTCTTAGGAGCGAGGTGGCTATAGCCTACAGGGCCCGGGGGCTGAGGGAGTCGAGGATAGCGGTCCACATGCTGAGGATAAGCCTGATACCGACGATAACAATGATGGGCCTCCAGTTCGCTATACTCCTCGGGGGCGCGGTGCTGACGGAGGCGGCCTTCAGCTGGCCGGGGTTGGGCAGCCTTCTAGTAGAAAGGATATCCTACAGGGACTATAGCACCATCCAGGGTGTCACAGTTTTCTTCGCGTTCATGGTGGGCATGGTCAGCCTTATAGTAGACATTATCTACGCTATCGTAAACCCCAGGGTGAGATACTAGCGGGGTGGCAGCTGTGCCGATTCCCCCCCCGGGAAAGGCCTTAGCGGGGCCGGGCTCAGGCTTCATAGTAGCTGGCCTCGCTATAATAATATTCTACATAGCGGTCGCCGTGGCGGCACCCTACATAGCCCCATACAGCCCCTACAGCAAAGTCGGAGACGTGGCGGAGCATCCTTCTCCCCCCTCCCTCAAGCACCCCTTCGGCACCAACGAGATAGGCTACGACATGTTCTCTAGGGTGGTCCTTGGAACCAGGATTGTATTGAAGGTAGTTCTCCTCTCCAGCGTTATGGGCCTAATAATCGGCGTCCCCCTAGGGCTGGTCAGCGGCTACTTCGGCGGCCCCCTCGATAGGGTTTTAAGCATTATAATGGACAGCCTCTACGCGTTCCCCGGTATAGTACTGGCCATAGCAATAGCCAGCGTTCTCGGCCCCAGCGTTATCAACGCAGCTATAGCACTCATGGTGGTCTACGTACCAGCCTATTTCAGGATGACTAGAGCCCGGGTCATCGAGACCAAGACCCAGGATTACATAGTAGCCCTCAGAGTTCTAGGCGCCCCACACTCAAGGATAATGTCACGCCACATACTCCCCGGCGTAATGCCCACGGTCCTCGTGGTCTACGGCCTGGCAAGCGCTGACGCGATACTGACTGAGGCTGGCCTAAGCTTCTTCGGCCTCGTAGTCACCTACCCGGCACCAGACTGGGGGCTCGACATAAGCTACGGGATTAAGCAGTTCCTCTCCGGCAGCTGGTGGCTAACGCTTTTCCCCGGACTCGCCATACTAACCCTCGCCCTAGGCTTTGCAATGGTGGGAGAGGGGCTTGCTGAGAGGTTCCGGGCGAGGGCCGTCTAGCCAGGTAGGGGGTGGCTTATGGCTATACTAGAAATCCGCGGCTTAAAGGTCTACTACCATACCCTCAGTGGAATAGTGAGGGCGGTGGACGGTGTAAGCCTATCTATAGACAAGGGCGAGTGGCTGTCAATAGTAGGGGAGAGCGGCAGCGGGAAAAGCACCCTGGCCCTCAGTATCCCCCGCCTCATCATGCCCCCAGGAAGGATCGTTGAGGGGCGTATCATCTACTCGGGGGTAGACCTCCTGGGCCTCGCAGACGATGAGGTCAGGAGGTACAGGGGCAGGGAGGTAGGGATGGTATTCCAAGACCCCACAGCCTACCTAGACCCCTACCGTACTGTGGGGAGCCAGATAGCAGAGGCCCTGCTCGAGCACGGCCTGGCATTCGACCGCCGGGAGGCAGAGGCTTTGACGGGCGACGCTCTAGAACTCGTCGGGATACCGAGGGATAGGGCCTCCGTATACCCACACCAGCTGAGCGGGGGTCAGAGGCAGAGGGTGGCTATAGCCGCTGCAGTCGCCCTCGAGCCTAAGATACTTATAGCGGACGAGCCCACCACCGCGCTCGACGTAGTAGTGCAGGCTAAAATAATGGACTTGATGAAGCGGCTTCAGGAAGAGCGGGGTCTCACTGTTCTGCTGGTCACACATGACATAGGCCTAGCCGCAGAGTACAGCGATAGAATAGCGGTGATGTATGCAGGAGAGCTGGTGGAGGTGGGCCCGGCGGTAGAAGTTGTCTCGCACCCCATCCACCCGTACACGGAGATGCTGGTAAACAGCGTGCCAGACCCTTGGGAGGACAGGGAGATAAAACCGATACCCGGCTCCCCCCCAGACCTCCGCAACCCCCCGCCGGGCTGCAGGTTCCACCCCCGCTGTCCCCTGAGACAGAGTGTGTGCACCGCTACAGAGCCAACTCTTAAGAGGGTAGACGGAGGGAGGAGCCACTCATGCCTCATAAGATAGCTCGGGGTGAGCATACTCGATGAACGGCGGCCCGATAATCAGCATTGAAGGCCTGAAGGTGCACTACCCCGTGTACTATACTCTTCTAAAGAGAATTCTAGGGAGGCCGGACGCCGTTGTGAGGGCTGTGGACGGCGTGAGCCTTGATATACGGGAGGGCGAGGTCCTGGCTGTAGTTGGCGAGAGCGGTTGCGGGAAGACGACGCTGGGTAAGGTCATCGTCGGTATTGAGGAGCCGACAGAGGGTTGGATACGGTATAGGGGAGAGCTTCTCACACCCCAGAAGCTATCCCGGGATAGGAGACTCCGGAGGAAGCTGCAGATGATCTTCCAGGATCCCTACAAGAGCCTCGACCCCCTGATGCCGGTGGGAGAGCAGGTTGCAGAGCCCCTAGTCATTCACGGGCTTGCTACAGGCAGTGAGGCCAGGCGGAAGGCCCTTGAGATGCTGGAGAGCGTAGGCTTGACGCCCGGCCGAGAGTTCTACTGGAGAAGGCCCCACCAGCTGAGCGGGGGTCAGAGGCAAAGGGTGGCTATAGCGAGGACGCTGATACTCGAGCCCGAGGTTATAGTGGCTGACGAGCCCGTCTCCATGATAGACGTCTCCATGAGGGCCTCCATCCTAGACCTTATAATGAATTACCACAGGGAGACCGGGGCGACGATAGTCCTCATAACCCACGACATAGCTGTCGCCAGGGCTGTTGCCGACAGGATAGCCGTTATGTACCTTGGCAAGATAGTGGAAGTCGGTGATCCGAGGAGCGTAATAGAGGATCCCAGGCACCCGTATACAGCGGCTCTAGTGACATCTACACCCTCCGTCAGCAGGAGGAAGCCCCCAAGATTCCCCATAGCGGGGGAGGTGCCCAGTGCAGTCACCATACCCCCTGGCTGCAGGTTCCACCCCCGCTGCCCCCTGGCCGATGCAAAGTGTAAGAGCCTCGAGCCCCCTCTAACGGGTGAAGAGGACAGGCTCTACGCGTGCCACTACCCCCTGGAGCCTGGCTCGCTCTGGAAAGAGTCTGGTGAGCTGTCCAGCGGGGAAAACCGTATATAGGGGGGCGCTAGGCCTTTACAGGTGGTGCACATTTCCTTGAGCCTCCTTACACTTGCTGGTGACACAATGCTGCTTAAGGGCAGCCCCTCTACACTCCTCTACAAGCACGGCGATACGGTCTTCCTCGTAGACCCAGGGCACGGTAAGAAGAGGGCTAAACAGCTCTCCAAAGCCGTCGAGAAGCTTGGAGGGGAGGCTGTAGCAATAGTTACCCACTTCCACAGCGACCACTTCTCGACGCTATACCAGGGCTTCCAACCCGCCGCCATCCTGGCCCCAGGGAAGGACCTTCCCATGGTTAGATACAGCACCATGAGGCTCCACTACACCTTCGGATACCCCTTCACGGGTGCCGAGGACTACCTGCTCTTCAAGGCCAAAGACGTTGATAACGTGGAGCCGCTCGAGGCGGAGAGGATTAAGCCACTGAGGCTAGTGCCCTTACCCGGCCATACACCCGGCCAGACGGGGGTTGAGACGCCCGATGGCGTCCTCTACGCGGCCGACTCTATATTTGGAGAAAGAGTGCTGCAGGCGTACGCTGTCCCATACCACTCCAACCCCTGCCAGGCCCTGGAGACTCTAACTAGCCTCCAGGACATGGTAAACAGGCTGGAGGTCATTGTGCCTAGCCATGGAAAACCTGTAAAGGGAGAGGAGGCTCAGAGGCTCCTTGAGATGAACATAGAAAGGCTGGAAGACGCCTGGGCAGCTCTTATGGAGGAGTTGTCGAGGGCTCCGGCCCCGGTGGGTCTCCTAGCATCAAAGCTTATGAAGAGGTATGGGGCGGAAGCCACGCCTACCCTTGCCATACTAGTCGAGACCGCTGTAAGAGGCTACATAGGCTGCCACGGGGCCGAGCTGGAGCCTATTCTTGAGAGTGGCATGGTTAAGTGGAGGGTTAGAAGGCGGTAAGTCATACCCAGCCGGGCACTCAGGCTAGAATACATGCTGCGTAAAGTAGCATCTTTATTAGGAACTGGGTTTAGTTTGGATGCTAGTGTGACAACGGTGGTACCAGTTGTCAGGCGGAAGAGTGGAGGAGGTTGTGAAAAGGCTTGCCGAGATAAGGGCAATGGACGCTAGGGGAGAGGGTGGCAGGCTCTTCACATACCTCTACGAGACGGGAGATCCCGGCGTGAAGGAGGTTTCCCTCAGAGCTTTTGAAATGTTTCTAGACACCAATGCCCTCGACCCTACAGTGTTCAAGAGCGCCTTGTTCTTCGAGAGGGAGCTCGTCTCCTTCGCCTCAAGCCTCGCTGGAGGTGTTGAAGGTGTTGTCGGAACAGTGACCTACGGAGGCACGGAGAGCATAATACTGGCGGCTATGGCCGCGAGGGAATGGTATAGATCCCTGGGCGGCTCTCGGACTCCGGGTATCGTGGCGCCTCAAACCGTCCACCCTTCAGTGAGAAAGGCTGCAAGCTATCTGGGTATGAGGCTATCTATAGCCCCTGTAGACCCGGGGTCTAAGAGGGTTGACATTGACAGACTCGCATCACTGGTAGACGATGGCACCGCCATGGTTGTCGTCTCGGCCCCAAACTACCCTTACGGCACTGTCGACGATGTTAGGGGCGTTGCCGAGGCCCTGTCCGGCAGGAGGGTTTGGCTCCACGTGGACGCCTGCATAGGAGGCTTCATACTACCCTTCATGAGGGAGCTAGGCCTGTACAATGGGGCGTTCGCCTTTGATGTCGAGGGGGTGTACTCCGTGTCAATGGACCTGCACAAGTACGGCTACTCGCCTAAAGGGGCTTCAGTGCTTCTATTCAGGGATGGGAGCCTGAAGAAACACAGCATATTCGCCGACCTCAGGTGGCCCGGGTATCCCTTTATAAACGCAACAGTCTTATCCTCGAGGAGCGTAGCGCCCTTAGCAGCCGCATGGGCCGTGGCAAACTACCTGGGCCGTAGGGGGTATCTAGAGCTTGCCAGAAAGGCTGTCGAAGCTAGAGACGAGATAATGCGGGGTCTAGAGTCTATTGGCTTTAGGAGCATAGCCCCTATAGAGTCGACAATACTCTCGGTAGCTCTCGACGATCCCGTGGATACCCTGAGGTTCCATGCTAACATGTCTAGAAGGGGCTGGATACTCGGGCTACAGCCCGGTGTGAAGGGTTTAGCCCCGCCGAATATACATCTAACGATATCCCCCATCCACAAGCTCGTGACACCCCAGTTCCTAAGGGACGCTAGGGCCTCCTCAGGCGAGCCGCTTCCTGAGGAGCTGGAGGAGGCAAGGCACCTCCTAGAAAGCAGGGGGCCTCTTGAGCTGGCTGGTATGATAGGGAGGACCCCGTACGACCAGGTCATCATAGCGTGGATCCTCTCATCGATACCGCCGGACGTGGCTGAGGACCTCGCCAGAGAGCTTACTGTAGAGGTGTACCACGGTTGAGGCGCTCCCTGCTCCTAGCAGGCCTAGCCCTCTCCGTCTTCTCGAGCCAGGCGATATGGGTCACCTACTCACCAGTGACGAGCCTTGTCGCCGAGGATCTGGGCGTATCTAAGGAAGAGGTTGGCCTCCTAGCTATAGTCTACCCTGCGGCCTTCCTAGCGCTTACAATCCCTAGCGGCGTACTTCTAGATAGGGCTTTCAGGACCTGGCTTACTGTGGGTGTGCTTCTGACAGGAGTAGCGGGCGTTCTGAGGCTTCTAGACCCCCTCAGCTACGAGTGGCTGCTGGCATGCCAGGTCCTCGCTGCACTGGGCCAGCCCCTACTACTCAACTCCTTCGCCCCCGCAGCATCAACGATCAGGCCTGAGCGTAGGGACACCGTGGTCTCGCTCCTAAGTTTCGCCATGTATCTGGGGATCATATACGCCCTGGGAACAGGCTACTACATCTACACTAGGCTCGGCCTCCAATGGTTAAACATACCTATCGCAGCCGTATCGGCAGCCAGCATAATATTATATGTAGCAGGTCTACAAGCCTTACCTCAACAGGCGGGATCTGGTCTTGGTTTCAAGGATGTAGCTTCGGAGTTTAGACTAGTGGTTGGCAGGAGGGATCTATGGCTTCTCGGCCTGATACTAGGCCTGGGTGTTGCGCTGTTCGACAACATGTCGATATGGCTTGAGGCTGCACTGTCAACTAAGGGGCTGGGAGATATAGCTGGCCGCTCTGTAGCCCTAGCACTCTTAGCAGGTCTGGTGGGCGTCTTGGTCGTACCCCCCAGAGTTATCAGGGCGGGGCTTAGGTCGTGGTACATCAGGGCGGCGGCATTACTGGTAGCCGTACTATACCTAGCCTTGGCACTGGAGACCAGCAGGCTTGCAGTGCAGGCTTTGATCCCGCTGGCGGGGCTTGTCATGCTCCCCGCATACCCAGTGATAATGGAGTGGATATCAACCTATTACGATAAGCGGCTCCAAGGCAAAGCTGCAGGGGCCATAGGGTTCGTTAGCAGGATCCTCACAGTATCCCTCGCATCGGCCGCTACACTATTCCTATCTAGCCCCTCAACCTACTTCTCCTTCCTAGCAGCCCTTTCAGCAATAGCATTTGCCATAGCCCTTCTACTCCCCTCAGACCGCTGAAAAAGTTTAGGGAAAGTCTCGGGCACCACCTCTACCGTTCCTAAAGCTTATTTGAGAAGGAGCCTCAGGACAGCTGCAGCCACTATAAGCGCAGCCAGCGCTATAATTAGGGTGCGTGTGTCCAGCCCGAGGACACTCCATATTGATGTTGTGATTGTGGATAGAGTCTTGGTTATCGTGCCAATCGTAGTCGTATACGTTCCCACCCCGGTAAAAGTCTCTGTCTTTGTAACCGTGGCTGTTGCACCTCCTGTTACAGTTGATGTTATAGTTCTGTAGCTTATACTCGTCTCTGTTACAGTCACAGTAGATGTTGAGGTTGCACCTCCTCCGGAGGCTCCGCTTCCCGGCTGTTCTCCGGAGAGAATTTTCTGGATATCACTGCTAGAGAGGTAGATGAGGGCGTAGTTGTTGGAGAAGCTTAGCTCGTCGTTACCACCCTCTACAGCTATATATGCAACAAGGTCCTCGCCAGTATAACCAGAGTCAGGGAGGCTCAGCTCGACCCCTATAGTGTAAGTCCGTCTATCGCTCACAGCCAGAGGTGTATCGTAGACGGCGGAAGCGCTGTAGACGGGGGTCTCCTCGTTGCTCCCGAGAAGGATAGCCCACATGAGCATATCCTCCGTCATGTCGACGTCTCCCATGTTGAAAACTTCTACGTCAGCCTCAATCACAATAGTAGGGCCCTCCTTGACGGAATAGCTGGTGTTCAAAAGCGTTAAAGCTAGGTCTGGAGGGTCTGTCGTCACGCCTTTGGTCTTCAAGCCTCCAGCCGAAGTTACAGGCGAGCCCTTCCCGTTTAGGTCGAAAACTATTATCGGAGGAATCTTGGGAGACGACACTATGGGCGGTAGCGCGGATATCTCCTTCTCGATAAGCCTCTTGAGGTGCGTCATAACCTTGGGATCGGCCTCAAACTTGAACCACTTCCACGCGGGGTCGCTACCCTTGACTAGCTTCGAGGAGAGCGTAGAGAGTGCTGGATCTGTAGAGCTAGTGTAGAGCCTCGGCGTCCTCTTCAGTATGTTGCACACCTCTAGCATGTCCTTAACAGTACTCCTTATCATAGACTCGGTCTTCTTAGGGTCGGATGCGAGAGAGTCGGGGTCACGGCCTTTAATTATAGATGCCACCGCATGTCCAAGGGGAGGGCTGTACCCTGTGTGGGCGAAGGAGTCTTGCATAGCGTGGAGGTAGACGCCGTAGCCTACTAATACACCCTGTGTTGGCCCCGCAGAGGCGAAGCCCCCGTGGACAGAGGACTTGCTCTTGGACAGGTAGGAGGCTACTTCGGAGGGACTGCCCATCGAGTGGAGCGTTTTCAACTGTGTTGTATACCTATTATACTCGTCGATAATAGCCCTAACGATAATGTTAGGGAGCAGGACGTAAGCGGCTCTCCCATACCTCTTCACATAATCGTCTATCGTCTTCTTTATGGCAGTACTAAGGCCGGGGAGAGGCGAGGTGTCCGAGTCTAGATCTACAGACATGTTCGCACTGGCTATAATTCTAGCCTCTATCGGCTCGAAGCAGGTGGCAAGGGCTAGGTAGTATGTGAGGTAGTAGTGCGTATCCTTCTCGTAAGCCTGGGCCGTGTATACAGGTGGAGCTGTTGAGACTAGGAGGGCTAGCGCCATGGTTGCTGATGCAAGTTTTAAAAGCGCGCTCCTGAGTTTTTGCACCAAATATTATCCTCCAACCCCACTTCCAAAAGGTTATTAATGATGTAGGTATGGAACGCTTATATATGACTACACTAAGACGAGATATATACCCGGATGAGGCTGTCGAGAGCCTAGCACTCCAAACCTCACACCTCCCTCAACACCTTTTCTGGCTTCTCCTGGAACGCCGACCCGTAGCCAACCAGGATCACTGTATCAGGCTGCAGAGCATCCAGTATCTCCGGCCTGTTAGTAGAAACTATTAGGGTTATACCCTGGCCTCTCGCCAGCCTGCCCAGCTTGCGGGCTATTCTTCTAGCAGTCAGAGGATCTAGATGGGCCATGAACTCGTCTATAACCAGCAGGTTCGGCCTTTCAGCTAGGAGGCTGGCCAGCTTAGCCCTCTCCTTCTGCCCTGTGCTAAGCTCCCTAAAGCTAGCCCTGAAAAATATCGCGTCCCCCAGGCCCACGCTGCTTAGGACCTCGACAGCCGCGCCGGGGTCTCCAAGCTTAGAGGCCACATGCTCTAGCAGGGTTTCACTCCCGAAGGAGGGTTCTATCTCTCCCGGGAGCAGTGCAGCCGCCTTAACATTGGAGGGGACCGCAACCTCACCCCTATCAGGGCTATAGTTATCGCTCTCAATTCCCAGTGCCTTCCCAAGTATCATGCGTAGCAATGTAGTCTTGCCCGCCCCGCTAGCCCCGACCACAGCTGCAACGGTGCTAGGATTAACAGTTATGTTGACATCCTTCAAGACATACCTCTCAACAACCCTCCTCTCGGCGCCGAACGCCCTGAGCACTTCCTGAAGCTCTTCGGGAAGCCTCTCTATGTCAAGGGTGCTTCTATAGGACTTAGTAACACCGGAAAGGGAAACAGGCCCGCTAAGCTTCTCACCGGCTTTATACCTGGGCCTGTAGAGCACTCCTCCATGGCTCCTGGCAACCGGGTCGCTGGACAGGAACTCCTCGATGATGCGCTTAGCCCTATCGCTCAGAGGGTACATCAGCACAGGACGCCCGCTGGCCGTGTCCCACATGTACTTGAAACCGGCTCGCTCGAAGAACGGGTTATACCTAGCCATCTGAGCTATAGTCTCAACCACATGCTTCGCCCTCTTCATTTCCGGGATTCTCCTCTCTCTGATCCATTCAAGAGCCAGCCGTACCGAGGCAACCCCAAGGCCGTCGCCCCTGTAGTCAGGGTGGACCACAACTCTGGCTATCCTCGCGGCCGCGGTGTTAGCCCGAGCCAGCGCCTCATCCGCTATCTCCTCACCCACAGCCGCCCTAGCTATCCTCCGGCTGCCGTAGAGCCTAGCAAGCTCCCTGAACCTTGCTAGAAGGCTCCTCCTATCACGGTGGTCGACAGGCCAGAAAGTTGGGTGGAACCAGTCCTTCGGAAACACCTTCTCCCTAATCATCTTTTCCACTTCAAAGCCGCCGTCTGGCCTTGGGACGCGGCGGTGCATCAAGGGTATTGGGGTGTCGACCCTCACGTACCCCACTATCTTAGGCTCGTACGGCTTGCGGTCCAGAAGCTCGATAACCATAAACCTGCTGCTAGGAAGACTCCCCCTTATCTCTTGAAGCTTCATGGGGACCCTGTCCGTAGGGCATTCAGGCTGAATATTACTCTCAACATAAGCTCCGCAAACCGGGCATTTCCATATAGCAACTATCTCCTCCTTGCTGGCGTAGTGATACTGCTCCAGCCCGACTATCTCTTTATAATCATCCTCAGTGTAGGCCTCCCTAGCCAGGAGTCTATAGCTATATACACTCCTGCCTAGAACAGCCTCTCTTTCAACAGAGACAACCCTACTCCACACAGGCCATACAAGAACCTTCTCCTCCCCCCGGTAGACCCTCCAGAGTCTATAGCTCTCCCTTGGAGCCACCATTACTCCTCCAATATCCTCAGGCTCCTCACGAAGCTCAACCTCGACTAGCTCACCGAGGGGGAACCATCGGGCTATGCTCCCAGTCATGAGGAGATGTAGGTTTCTCCCCTCGTGTTCAACAGTAAGCCCACCAAGCCACCTCCAGCCAACACGAGGTACACGGCGCCCAGCCACCCTGGCCTTAAAGGGCTTCATTATAGGAGGACGATAATGAGACACACTAAACACACCCTTATCTAAGGAGCCTAATCACACGACTATAAACCTAGCATAACAAAAAGCGAGGCCCTAAGCGCTTTAAACAACTTTTCGTCTACCCGCCAGATTATCCGATGCTTGCTGAATTACGTACTAAAATTCTGAAACAGTTAAAGACGGTTATCACCAAGTTATGTTCACTCATCCTACGACTAGTTGACTGTGACTGTCGCAGCCCGACTATAAGTGTATATTACAAGTGTAGTTAAAACTTTTTTAGTAAGTAAACACACTATGCCAATCTGGTGCATAGCTGTGGAGGAGTACGAGTGTAAGGAGTGCGGAATAAAATTTTCTTCAAAGGAAGAGTTTGAAAAACACATGAAAGAACATCACTCGCACGAGCATCATCATCATTAGACATAACGAAATCTTATAAATAGTTTTGTCCATTTTTATATAAAACATAACAATTGATCCTAGTTTTATGATTAAATTGAATAAAGCAGTTTGCTTATAGCTTGAATAACCCACTTATCCGAACTCATGTATATGACACTTTTTTGAACGGTTGCCAGAGGGTTTTAGCTCTTAACCGTGTTTAACTACCCTGCTAACTAAAATATTTTTAGCATATACGAGAGTTTTTCCCGAGGAGGAATAACACGCGGGAGAGATATAGATACCATAAAATTGTGTTAAGCTGGTAATAATTGTAAGGTTTGGATAGTCTAGTTGTCCACGAGGGTTGGAGGTTCATTCTCACGATGGAGAGGCGGGGAAGCCTTAGGCTGGAAGCGGGCAGACACTTGACTCTAGGCTTAGTCCTGCTGATAGGAGTAGTCCTGGGAGGGGCGTTTTTAGGGTTTCTAGCTGGCGAGCTTAGCCAGGTATCGCTGGTATACTCGTCACAATGTTACCTGAAATCGTCGCCTCAGCTTGATAGGCTTATAGAGACTGGTGAGAGGATAGCTGTTATGTTTTCCAGCGAAACATGCCCAACCTGCAAGGTGATAGAGCCTGTTTGGCTTGAGATTTGTAAGCAGGGTGGTTATGAAGGAGTTAAGATGGTGGTAATAAAGCTTGATAACGACACTGCTGACGCCTTCCTGGAGCATGGTGTTACAGGCACCCCCACTTTCATGCTATTCGAGAATGGTAGAGAGCTGTCTAGGTACGTGGGAGCGTTTAAGGGCGATATAGAGGAGGGGATTAGGAATTGGATAGACGCTGGGCTCAAACAAGATAGCGGTTTAGAGGGGTCCACAGAGTTTGTAGGCGGATCAGCTATGCCCATTGACCTACCTGGCCAGGGATCAAGCTTATCACTGTCTAGCACGGTAACGATTATTACCGCGTTTCTAGCAGGATTCATAGCAGCCTTGTCACCCTGCGTACTCCCTGTTCTTTACTCGTACATTACAGGATTGGGCGTGTCATCGGGAGGTAAACCGCCTCTATATGCTGTACCTCTAGCACCCGCCCTAGCCGCCCTGGGGGCCGGCTTGATAGGTGCCCTGTTTCTAGCTGTTGGAGCCCTGCTCGAGCCTTTTCGCCAGGCTATACTTTTCGCAGCTTCCTTAGCGCTGGTTTCATCAGGCATCCTCGAGATAATGGGTATACCCACTTACACAGCCATAAAGACCCGGAGTGGAGGTGGTCTGCTAGGCTTCAGCCTGCTCTACGGAGTGCTCTCGGTTCAGTGCAGCCTTCCACTTGTACTCGGCGGTCTTCTGCTCATTGCGGGTGGCGGCCTGGAAACCGGGCTTGTTTCCCTGGCGGCTTTCTCGGTCGGCATAGGAATACCGGTAGCGATTGCAGTGGTTGCGGTGAGGATTGGGGAGGCTAAGATCCAAAGCATGATGAGCTCGGCTAGACTGATGAAAGCCGGCTATATAGCGGTGTCTATAGGTGGCGTGTATATGCTTGCCTATTCACTTGGAGTAGCCTAGGATCTCCGGGGGGTATTGCTTGTATGTCTAGCATGATTGGCCTGCACTATGCAACAATCCTGCCAGCGATAGCTTATCTATTGCTGGCCTTAACAATTTTACTTCTAGCAGTTGGCAGAGAGGCCGCGGCAAAAAGGACGTTTATGGTAAGCTTGCTCTTGGTGGTGCTTGGCTGGATTCCGTATATAGCGGCCTTTGTCTCCCTCGACTTCAGCCTTGATGAGGTTGCGAGAAACGCTTCGAACGATCTATCACTATACCTAAGGATCGGGGCTGCTTGGTCGGGAGGGGGCGGTAGCCTCTACCTGTTTTCAGCCTTTTTGTCTCTAGCCATCCTTCTCCAAACTAAGCTAAATAAGGGATTAAACAGATTTGCTATGATGGTTTTTGCACTCCTGGTCTTAGCCTCAATGTCCACAGCAATTCTCATGGGAGCCTTTGGCACTGGGCCTGTAGATCGTGGAGGACTCGGCATTAACCCTCTGCTCAAGAATTATTGGGTGGTGCCTCACCCCACCTCCACCTTCTTGGGCTACAGCTTCATACTTGTCGGGTCCTTAGCACTGGCCCTAGGGTATAAATCGGGCTTTTCGACCCAGCTTCTTGGCCTCGCGTTTCTCACATTTGGACTCGTCTTCGGCGGGATGTGGAGCTACGAGACGTTCGGGTGGGGAGGCTATTGGGCATGGGATCCTGTGGAGACAAGCCAGCTCTCAGTCTGGCTGGCAGCGGTCGCTTCGATACACATGATAGGCCCTCTCAAGGACTTGCGCCGGGGCTTCGCAGCCTATGCGGCCAGCTCTGTATTCCTCGCTCTCTACGTTACGAGGAGCGGCGTAAGCCCTCTCCACAGCTTCGCCGCTGAGAGCTTTGCAGCCGTGATACTGTTAGCAGCTTCTCTGATACTCATGATAGTGTCAATACTGCTATTTTCCGATGGCATCGGAGCGCTAATTGATGAGCTGCAGAGTAACCTGCGCCAGCCAACTCAGCCCCCTAGAGTCACCGGGTTTGGTAAGCTTTCAACCATGCTCCTGATTATCGGCTCCTCATCCATAGCCATCGCAGCTCTAATAGTATACTCCTCACTATTCACACCCTCTCTGTTGAAGCTCCTCGGCTTCAATACCCAGCCGCCGTCGTTTGAGCAGGGGGTGAGATTCTATAACACGCTCATGATGCCGTTGGCCCTGGCTTCCCTCTATGCCGTGGCAGGATACTACCTGTCAGTATGGGCGGGGAGAAAGGCGGTTTATGCTTTCTTCATAACATTAACAGTCGCACTATCTATAATCGGGCTCGCCACTATTAGGGGTACTCTAGTCGTATCGCCCCTATCCGACAAAGCGACGAACCTGGCTTCGGCTATTCTGCTGGCGGGAGGTTCGATATCTAGCTCTACACTTTTAACCATGGCGTTATGGAAAACCTATAGCGTGATTAGGGGTAGAGCTGCGAAAGGCGTGTACACACTAAGGATCATACTGGAAAAGCTTGTGCACGCCTCAATGCTCATGATTCTAGTTTCGGTTGCGTTGAGCGGCAGCTACGCCTATAACCGGGGATATGCCGAAGAAGTGTTCGTACCCTTGGGGGGAGAAGCTAATGTTATGGGGGTGACTATATCATACGAAGGCTTCGACTACGAGACACACCAAGGTAGTATTGATCTCAAGAACAACCTCGACGAAAACATTTTATTATATACAGCTAGAGAAGCTCTAAAGCTGATTGACGAGGATATAGCATCAGCTGTGAGGGAATATAGGCTAGCATCCATAGAATCCCAGTCAAACCAGGCTATCCGGACCCTCCTCCAGGCTTCAACTAGCATCTCAGAGTACATAGGCGTCTTCGACTCGACAGTCGGCTTAGCCGACTTAACTGTTGTAGATGTGAGAACTGGGGCTAACAGACTATGGATACAAGATAGGGAAGCGTCTATACAGCTCGTTAATACTGGACTGGAGGTTGCTGTGGACCCCAGGCTTGACTCGGAGACCGGGAGAATAGAGGGTGGCGTCGTAAGTATTGTCTTCTACCCCGAGAAGCTGGTTGTCCACGGGCTCGACAGCCCATTAAAGCTAGACTCCTACTCATACCTCTACATTAAATTCAAGGAGCCTGTCGAAATCATCCTCGGAAACATAACTGTAAAAATAGGGGAAGCCACAGTCTATCCCGCCGAGAACAACAGTAGTATAGAGGGAGTAGCAGCGGCAGGATCCACGGTTTTTCGGGGAGCAGCTCTTAAGGTGACCTCGGGCCTGATTTCTCTGGATTCGGTGGATGTAGAACTGCCATACCAGCTGGACAGAGGCCAGTTCCTCTACTTTATGGTTTACAAGGGCCAGGCGGAGGTTTTGGCGGATGTCTTGTCTTCAAGCATATCAGGCCTGCTAGAGTCCGGCGTTGTCTCGCGGGCGACCGGGGAAGATATAGAGAGCTTTAAAGTGCCGCGTAAGGCTCCATCCGGGGTAAGCCTCAGGCTGTACATGGCTGTTGATGGAGAGCCTGTGGAGGCGGATCTACGGTTCGAGGCTAACGGCGAGGCTATAGGGATACATGGTTTGGTGATAGATACCGTAATTATGAGGAAGGGACTCTCCCACGTATATATCTCGGTGCAGGCGCCCATGGTTAAGGGCCACTTCGGCGAATATCATGAACTCATGATTTACTACCTCAATAAAGCGATGAACACACTAAGCCCTGAGGAGTATCTAGCCCTAGCCTCCATAATGGCGGCTGGATATAACGTGGCCAGCATAAGGTCTTCACCAAGCATAGAAAGATCGGCGCTGCTCGTTGAGAGGGCGACCCTAGACCTCTACCTGCTCTCGGAGGGGTTCCATGAGGAAACTTCTGCAGCTGCTAATGGCATAATGCTCACAGTTAAAATAGTACCGGGAACTCCGATCCTTTGGCTTACAGGCCTCTTAGCCGGAACATTCCTTTTCTTTATGTCGCTTCTTCATATCTACACAATACTAAGAAAATCCGCGGAATGGAGTAGCGGCACATGGGCTAGGGCAACCCCTTAAAATATATATTTTGTATCCATAGTAGCAAAAGCACATACTGGTCGATAAACCTCACGATATCAGAGGCGAAGTGCACGTTCTACGGTGGAAGTAGAAGGTTGTGAAACAAAGATATGTCAAAATTATTTGGAGGAGCAGTTCTGGCCGTATCGGCTGCAATGCTTCTCCTCGTTATACTTTTCGCGTCCCTTCAGGGCAGCGTCTCAGCAGCCTACACGGTGCTTATAGACGACTCCCACACCTACGGGAGAAGCCTTATCTACAACGCTATAAGCTCTAAAACGGGTATTGCGCTGCTCCAGTACTCCGACTTCGCCGCCGGAACTGTCTACACCGACACGGGGTTCGACGGAGTCCTCACAACGTACCTAGGTACTACGAATCTCGCGACAGCCAAGTGGAATAGCAACTGGTCAGGAGATGATGTTTTCAACGATGTTGCTGCTAAGGATCAGTCGGGCTCTGTTGTGGTGGGTTATACTAAGAAGTCATATAGTTTGGGTGTAATAGCAGGGTATACTAATCAAGGCCTCCTAATAGACGACTATGTGTTCGGTGTCGAATCCGCCAAGAATGTTGTGGTAAATGGTATAGTCTACAGCCCGGCTCACGGAGCCTACGTTATAGTGGGGAACCTTGAAGGCTTCCTCAACCTACCCCAAGCTGGATTCATCGCAGTTGGAGACGCCTCGGGGGTGGGCGGTACCGTAAAGTTCCTGTATGCTTATAGCGGCTTCGAGAAAGTAGACGTCGTGAAGGATCCTTCGAGCAGTTACTACGGCTATATAGCTGTGGCCGCAACATTCTTCAACAACACTGACATGAGCTTTGACGACGCAGGCGTTGTCATACTAGATCCTAACCTAAACCTCATCTCCTCAATGTATTTAGAGCTTCCAGGGCATGAGAGAAGCTTGGACGTTGCATTCTACGGTAACGATGTGGTGCTCGTAGGCAGCAGCGTTTTGGCTTCAGGTGGAAGCCTCGGCTTCGCATCAGCCAACAGCTACGACTTCACGAACGCAACATGGACTAACCTCTGGCACATGGTTATAGACACGCCGCTTGACGACGCTGTCACAGGTGTTGATGTCAAGTCCGGCAACATCTATATCTCAGGCTACGCGTCAATGCAGTCCAACGGCCAGGCAACAGCCTTCCTGGGTATTATTACCGGAGGTAGCCCCAGCCAGACAGCACTTTACGACTACACAGGAGGCAGCACAGTGTTCAACGACGTGAAGGCTGACGGTAACCAGTTTATCCACGCTGCGGGTAAGGTGGTTGGCCAGCCTTTCCCAGGCGCTCTGGCCCCTAGCAGCCTTTCCCCGGTCCTCTCACAGCAGATAGCATTGCCTCGGAGCGATGCGGTGAAGGATTCTAAAATAACTAATACGGATATAACCGGACAGTCACAGTTGATAAATACTGTTATAGACAATCCAACAATACTCAGCGGCCTCTACGTAGTATTAGCTCCCCAAGACGAGGGTGGCGATACAGGCACATCTACATCTACAACGACCACAACAACCCTAACAACCATCACTGTAACCAAGACCATAATAACCTCGACAACCGACACAGCAACAACATTTCCAGGCACGGCGACCCCAACCTTCCCCCAGCAGCCCTACTGCATAGACATTAGCACCGGCAGCAAGTCGCCCGGAGTACTTGACCCTCTAGGCACGCTCGAGAACCCAATGCTGCAGGCGCCAGACTGGGGGACAAGCCAGCCTATGGGCAGGCCGGTCTCATCGGTACAGCTTTCTGCGTGGCCCTCATTCCAGGGGGTCCAAGGCTTCCCCGGCCAGTGGATAACAGCCTACTTTGACATTCAAGACCCTAGCAAGCCCGACTATAACTACACAAGCAGGCCCGTGACAACATACGCCATAAGCTTCTACCTACCAGCTCCAGGGCAGCTAGTCATGGAGTGGACTGCCGACGACTCTGGCGAGCTATTTATTGACGGCACCCTAGTCCAGACCCATACAGGGCAGTATGCATTCCAGACTACAGCGTCTTACCAGGCAAACCTAAGCCAGGGGAACCATGTGATCGAGATTAGAGTTACGGATGTGCATGGGCAATATACAGGCCTATTCGTCAGCGGAAGTGTATGCGTCAGCGCGTGCACGACCGAAACTGTAACAACTACCGTGTACGCACCGGGTGTCACGACATCGACTCTGACGAAGACCGAGGAAGGCGCTCAGGCCACGGTCACCTCTTTCATATCGGAGGATGAAGGCCCTCTCTCCGGCCTGCTCGACTTAATACCCGGCGGTATAGCTGGAGTAGTAGCTATAGCAGCCGCAGTAGTGGTGTTATCCGGCATAGCTGTGAGAATATTAAAGTAGAGAACATCTAACTTTCTTTTTAATTTTTAATTCTTTCTTTTTTCCTCCCATAAATAAACACTGAAAACCCAGGGTTCACTCGCTGTCCACACACTATATTCAAGCTCATCTCACCAAACGGCATTAGGCCTGGATTTTGATCTCTGTTGCATGGCTTTTCCTTGCCGGGAGAGAAACTTCTTCCGCCGTACCTGGCACTCTACTCCGCTTCTGACGGATAGCGGGGGGTTTAAGAATCGTTTTGACAGACTATTTTCAGCTGGGTTTGGGGGTTTATGGTCATGGCTCGTCTTGATCTAGTCGTGCTTCAATCGGCCTCAACTCATGATAAGGAGGCTAACTTGAAGTCTCTTAGGAGGCTCTCATCCGAGATAAGGAGTTCGCCTGACATAGTGGTTACTCCTGAGTACCTCATGTTCGATCCTACGGGCCTGGCTAGGGATGTTGTTTATAGGGCTGCCGAGGACCTGGAGGGCCAGTGGTCCCAGGAGCTCTCCAGGATGGCTGAGAGGCTTGGCGCCTGTGTGCTAGGTCACATGTTTCTGAGGACCTCCTCCGGGAGAGTTGCGAACGCTGCTGTGCTCTACGGTAAGGACGGGGGGATAATGGGTGTGTACCGTAAGACGCATCTTTTCGACGCTTATGGCTATAAGGAGAGTAGCTTTACAGAGCCCGGTGACAGGCTTTGGAGGCCTCTGGAGGCCTGTGGAGCCAGGATAGGGGTTGCGATTTGCTATGAGCTGCGCTTTCCCGAGGTATTCAGAGCCCAGGCTCTAAACGGTGGAGTAGACCTCTTCCTAGTCCCTGCTGCATGGTATAAAGGGCCTGGCAAGGAGGAAGCGCTCAGCGTTCTATCCAGGGCTAGGGCACACGAGAACACCTCATACGTTGCTGTAGCATCCAACGCGGGGCCAAACTTCGTGGGGCGTAGCATGATCGTTCATCCCTTTGGCTACACCCTAGCCCAAGCCCCCCCGTGGGAATGGGTGCTCGAGCAGGAAATAGACCTTAGTGAAGTGGCCAAGGCCCGCAACTCGCTCCCAGTCCTTAAGCATGTAAAGCCACAGCTATACAGTTACTTGCCAAGATAAAGAGGGGAGGTAGTAGGCTCCTCTAACTCTAAGTATGAAGGGGGCGAATCTAGCCTTCCCTCAAACTCCCTTCCTCCCTTCTACTAGGGTGGTGTGGACGGGTAGAGTACAACGGCTAGTGGACCGTTTATTATGCTTTCGTGGATATATGGGTTTCATTTAGCCTGTTTTGATTTTTCAAAATATGGATATGTGTTAGAGTTTATGGTCTTCCGGTAATTATTAGTAATAAATAAAATACTGGATGATAGTGAGATAGATGCGAGGGGAGGGGGTATGCCTGGGAGCATACCCCTGATCGGAGAGAGATTCCCCGAGATTGAGGTCGTGACCGATCACGGCGTTATCAAGCTACCCGACCACTATGTTAGCCAGGGTAAGTGGTTTGTACTGTTCAGCCATCCAGCAGACTTCACGCCGGTTTGCACCACTGAGTTCGTTAGCTTTGCAAGGAGGTACGAGGACTTCCAGAGGCTCGGTGTGGACCTTATAGGTCTTAGCGTTGACAGCGTGTTCAGCCATATAAAGTGGAAGGAGTGGATAGAGAGGCACATAGGCGTCAGGATACCGTTCCCGATTATAGCAGATCCACAGGGCACTGTTGCTAGGAGACTAGGCCTGCTTCACGCTGAGAGCGCTACCCATACGGTTAGAGGTGTTTTCGTAGTCGATGGTAGAGGCGTGATCAGAACTATACTATACTACCCCATGGAGCTCGGCAGGCTAGTTGACGAGATACTAAGGATAGTGAAGGCTCTGAAGCTTGGTGACAGCTTAAAGAGGGCTGTACCTGCCGACTGGCCCAACAACGAGATAATAGGCGAGGGACTCATAGTGCCGCCGCCGACTACAGAGGACCAGGCTAGGGCCAGGCTGGAGTCAGGCCAGTACCGCTGCCTAGACTGGTGGTTCTGCTGGGACACGCCAGCCAGCAGAGAGGATGTGGAGGAGGCTAGGAGATATCTTAGAAGAGCGGCTGAGAAGCCTCCCAAGCTGCTCTACGAGGAGGCTAGACCCCACGCCCACTAGAGCCTTACTATCCAGCCTATAACCCATTACCTCTAAACTTTTATATTATATTTACAGTCATCTAAATAATCTCGAGATAGCCGCTCCTAGCAGCAGGGAAAGCACGGCCGCTAGTAGTATTGCTATAGAATATGCTCCAGCGTTACTCTCCACGGGGATCTCCTTCTCCACAGTTTTTGTAACCGTCAATGTTGATTGTTGTGTAACAGTCACCGTCTCTGCGGCTTCCGTTGAGGCATGTATGCTCTCAGGTATCTGCGCCTTCTCCGCACCTAGCGCTAGAGCTACGGAGCCGAGGTAGAGTAGTGCCTTGCTGGATGTCAGCAGCTTCTCTATGCCCTCCATCGCGTCGATCGAGGCTAACGCCGCTTTTGGGTATTGTGCAGACTGCATCGGGAGCTGGGAAGCGATGTAGCTGGCTAGCCCTGCTATGCCCTCCGCCGCTGACTCAGGCTCCAGGGTGAATGCATCGTGGAGGTATGAGGAGGCTGCGGCGATAGCCTCAACAGAATAGCCTGCGGTCTCGAGAGGGTTGTCCTTGGTGGAGAGGGCTAGGCTGACAAGGTACTCTGACCTCTCGTAGCCGCGCTTACCAGTTTCATTACCAATCTGTATCACGTATGCTGTTGTAGTTACTGCCTGCGACTCCACAACCCGAGCTAGCTTCTCTAAGGCACTCTCATCGAGAGCAACCCCTCCCTGGGAGGGTTCGGCAATGCTGGCCCAGAGTTCCGCCCATCTTGCCAGCGATAGGGCGGATGCTATCCTTATAACGCCCTCATAGTTTGCGCCTCCCAGGATGCTCACAGGGATGAGGTACCTTCCATCCTTCTCCACCAGCATATCCAGGCCTGTTGAGTACTCGTAGGCGGCCTCGCCAAGGATTCCGTAGGCTTTGAGAGCCGCATCGAGGCTCACATCTGTCACTCCACTGATTCCCTCCAGCCTCTCCATAACAGTTGAGATGCTGTTCTGCGACTCTTCTACAAGGCTGGTGACGTCGAAGTCTCCGTTGGCGGTCTCACTAACCTCCACAGCGGCTTTGGCGTAAGAGAAGGCTAGAGTCGCCTCCACCGCTGCAGCGTAGTAGAATCCCTCGTCAACGAGGTCTAAGGCCTGGTCCGACAGTTCCAGCACCCTCTGGACCAGCGTCCCGTCCATTCCGTTAACCAGGTCCCTAGCCAGCTGGACCGTATCCACGGTGTACTGGTCTAGCATGGTGAGGATCTGTTGAGACGGTTGGGGGTAGGCTTTCGGCTCTGGAGTGGGCAGTCCGAGGACCTTGGCGGCTTCTACCAGCGTGCTTACCCCCACAACCTCTACGCCCAGGCTCTTGCCATACTCTACTAGGTCTATCGACACGGGGGTGGAGACTATTCTAACTATTGGCCCTGACCTTTCGACTTTCCTTGCTATGTATGTATACTTCTCCTGGCCGTGGGGTATGAGGAAAATCTTTGCCCCAGCAGAGGCGGCCGCCTCAAGCTTCTCCTTCAAACCCCCAACAGGACCCACGCTCGTGTCGGGCAGTATCATGCCGGTCGCCGCATAACCCTCTGGGCATGACCCTGTTGTTAGGAGGGAGTATGTTGCGAGGGCCATTGCCAGACCGGCGCTCGGCCCTCCGACAACTATGCTGCTAGACTCTATTACATAGTAGTAGTCCAGCCTTGACATGTCCACACCAGCCGCGAGGCTTGCCGCGAAAGCAGCTACCCTGGCGCTGCCAAGAGTGTCCAGCTGGCTGGCCGGGCTTGTTGAGATGAAAACCCTCCCCTCTCCAGGGGATCTTACGGTGACTACGAGCCTCCCAGTGACGCCCTCACCCGAGCTAGACACGGCGACTATCATTGATTCGCAGGAAACCTGCGAGCCACCCATCTCCTGGTCTGACCCGGCGGCTAGGGCGGGTGTTACGGAAGCCACGAGGATAATGGCTAGCAATGCTGCTGGGTATAGAGCTGTCTTCAACCCCACTTAACCCCTGAGATATATCAACCGGTTGTTTGCCGAGGCAAATATAGGGAATTCAATAAATTCATCGTCGTTATTGCAAGAGATGGATTATCTATGCGGACCCGGATTCACTATTTATCATTGCAGAGTTTTGAGCAGACCTTGCGGTATATATCCCGCACTCCTCTGAGCCCCTCCTCAAACTCGATTTTCTCGTTAAACCGTTTCACCACCGGCCTATAGCCGAGCCTAGATTCCACCATTGAAGCCAGCTGCTCTTCATCGAACCCCTGGTCGGGCCCTAGAACTATGATGTGGGGCTTAACCTTTTCCACCGAGTCGAGGAAGTCTTTTTCGCTTCCAAGGAACGCGTTGTATACGTATCTAACCGCGGAAACTACCTTCAGCCTAGACGACTCGCTTAGTATAGGCTTTCTCCCCTTTAACCTCTCCACAGTCGAGTCACGTGCAATGACTACATGCAGCTTACCCAGGCTGCTGGCGTACTTCAGGAGCTCTATATGGCCGGGATGTAGCACCTCGAAGGTGCCTCCCACGAAGACGCGTATCTCTTCAGGAGCTTTGTCAGGCCACTCGGGCTCCTCCACACCCAGGTACTTCAGGGCGTCTATCAAGCCCTCCGCGTAGCTGGCGGCCGAAAGGGCTGTGGCGTAGTCCCCTTTTGAAGCGTAGTATTCCGCATCCCCCACGTACCTTTCGGCTGCGTCGAGAAGGTTTCCTATGTCCAGAGGGGCTGTACTACTCTTGTCTTCTCCAAGCCTGGATTTAAGCCTCTCTATGGCGCTCCTGGCGTTCCTGATGTATTGCAGTGCCCTCTCCTCCACGTCCCCAGGCCCCGTTACCACTCTACCGTCCCCCCGGGCTGCACTGCATCCTAATGCTCCTAGGCGGTTTAGGGTGTATTATGCTGTGTGCAGCTCCGCCTCCACAAAGCCGTTGAATATCTTAACTAGAGCGTACCTCCCCTCATACGCCGGCCCTGGGTTCACGAAGACTGTGTCTCCAACGACCTCAATACCCGGGGATTCGTGTATATGCCCGAACAGGTGGGCTCTGGGCTTATGCATATCCACCAGGGTTTTGAGGTCGTGTAGACCGGCCCTGACACCCGCGAAGGTAGTGTCGAGGATGCCATGGGGGGGATGATGGGTTAATAGTACGTCTATGGGTAACCTGCTGGACTCTATGGAGCGAAGGAGCATCTCCCTACTTGTCCTTGGATCCATGCCCCCCACCCCGGCGAACACAAGCCCACCCACCCTAACAAGCCTCCCATCGATAAGTACGCCCGAGCTGTGTAGAACCCTCCTGACCCCGGCATGGTCAAGGTTTCCAGTTACTGCTAGAAGAGTGACGCACTCCCTCTTCGACCACTCAAGAACCGCTACAGCCGCCTTCTCGCACTCGAAATCTCCTGTAGCCGCCAAGATCAGGGGCTTTATAGGGAGCGAAGCTAGTATATCCCTAAGCCTCCCAAGGCTACAGTGAATATCTGATATGTGGAGTATAATGCTTTTATCCAAACCTCTGCAACCCCTCCTATCGAACGCGCGCCCCAGCTCCACCTATATTATTACATAAAAAAACGCTGTGGGATACAATAGTTGTTTATAGGTGTGTTAGTTGGAGGAAGCCAAGTCAAAGGCGGCGGAGGCCTATCTATCACGCCCCTGGCTTAAAAAATATGATGAGGGTGTCCCGGCTGATATCGAGGTCCCAGATAAGCCCCTTTACTGGATTCTTGAAGAAACCGCATCCAAGTTCCCGAATAGGGCCGCACTCATATTCTACGGTAGGAGGGTTACCTACAGGGAGCTATTCGACTCGGCCCGCAGGTTCGCAGGCTATCTCCGCTCTCGAGGGGTGGGTAAAGGAGATGTAGTCGGCCTCTTCCTCCCCAACTCACCCCAGTTCGCCATAGCCTTCTACGGAGCCCTTATGGCGGGGGCGACTGTGAGCCCGATGAACGTTCTCTACAGCCCCCGGGAGATACACCACCAGCTCTCCGACAATAAGGCCAGGGTTCTTGTGGCTATAGATATGTTTAAGGAGAAAGTTGTCGCAGGCTTGCCAAGCAGTGTTGAGGAGGTGCTATGGACCGGCATACAAGATTATCTTCCGGGGCTTAAGGCGGTGCTGTACAAGCTGTTTAGGAGACCGCCTAGCCCGCCCAGAGGCGGCATTCATAAGAGGTTTATGGACGCTCTCAAGCACGAGCCGATCGATTCCAAGCCCGATATAAACCCGCGGGAGGATGTGGCTGCTCTAATGTACACTGGCGGAACCACTGGCACCCCGAAAGGGGCTATGCTGACCCATAGGAACTTGCTGGCCAACGTCCTCCAGATTGATGCGTGGTTCAAGAGGGGAGTGAGGGGGGAGGATGTTTTCGTGGGGGCACTACCATGGTTCCACATCTACGGTCTAACCGCTGTCCTGAACAGCGGAGTCCATAAAGCGGCAACCATAATAGTCTATGCAAGGCCGAATATCGATGAGATCATGAGGGATATCGAGAGGTATAGGGCCACGGTTTTCCACGGGGTACCCACGCTCTACAGGATGATAATAAACCACCCCCAGGTTGAGAAGTTCAACCTTCGAAGCCTGGAGGTATGTATAAGCGGTGCGGAGCCCCTGCCGAAGGCTGTTGCCGAGAGGTTTATGGAGCTTACCGGAGCAAAGCTTAGAGAGGGATACGGCCTCACTGAGACGAGCCCTGTGACCCATGTCAACCCCATATTAGGCGAGGCACGCTACGGCAGCATAGGCCTCCCGGTGCCCTCCACGGTGGCAGCGATAGCTGATCCCGAAGCCCCCGAACTATTAGAACCTGGAGAGGTGGGGGAGCTGGTCGTGTCTGGCCCTCAGGTTATGAAGGGCTACTACAACAGGCCTGAGGAGAACGAGAAAGTGTTCTTCGACTGCTGCGGGCTCACGTGGCTGCGCACAGGGGACATGGCCCGCATGGATGAGGACGGCTACTTCTACATTGTGGATAGGAAGAAGGACATAATAAAGTACAAAGGCTACAGCGTCTTCCCGAGGGAGATAGAGGAGGTTCTCTACAGGCACGAGTGCGTCAGGGAAGCCGCAGTTATAGGCGTCCCCCACCCGGAGTATAACGAGGTGCCTAAGGCTTTCGTATCTCTGAGGGAAGAGTGTAAGGGGAAGGTTAAGCCGGAGGACATCATAGAGTTCGCCAGGCAGAACCTAGCCCCATACAAGGTGCCTAAGGAGGTTGAAATAAGGGACGATCTCCCGAAGAGCGGTGTCGGCAAGATACTGAGGAGGGTGCTTAGAGAGGAGGAGCTTAGAAAGAGGGGTATGGGGGGTTAACATTAGCAGCTGTGCCCGTGGCCGTGGTGCTCGTGATGGTGCCCATGATGCTCATGGCCCGGCATGCCCTGGGGACCGTGGGTTAAGTAGTATTCAGGGTTCTTTTCGAAGGCTGTCTTGCACTGGGGGCTACAGAAGTAGTATATCTTCCCCTTATAAACGGTTTTATACGTGGCTGTGGATGTTTCCACCTCCATCCCGCATACTGGATCTACAGCTTTAGCCATAACTCCCGCACCATACCTAGCCTGTCACAGCGAGGCATTTTAAATGGAGATATATTGGGTATGGGGAATGGGAAGTCTGTAGTAGTCTGAGACCCGAGGGTCTAGACGGGCAGGGGGGCTATACGCTGTGGGCTGCAATCTCTTCCAGCTTGAGTAGAGCCTCCTCCGTTGTGTTCGCTGATGTCCTCCTAAAGCCCGCACCCTTGGCTATGAACTCTAGCGCCTTGGGGTCTTTCAGGCCGTGACCGGTTAGTATTAGCACTACTCTACGTCCATCGCGTATAACGCCTTCGCTTCGCAGCCTTATAAGGCCTGCGAGGCTTGTCGCGCTCGCGGGCTCCACCAGCATCCCCTCATGCTCGGCTAGAATTCTCAATGACTTTAGAATCTCGCCGTCACTAACCGAAGCCATCAACCCTCCAGACTCTTCGACGGCTCTAAGCGCCTTCGCCGCGTTAACAGGATTACCAATCCTAATGGCTGAGGCTATTGTGCTGGGGTTCCTAACTCTCTCTACGGCTCCAGACCTGCTAGCCCAGGCCTTATACAGGGGTGACGCCCCCTCGGCCTGTACACCCACCATCCTGGGCTTAATGCTGGGTAGGCCTAGGAGGCTTGCCTCCTTAAATCCCTTCCAAATGGCCGATATATTCCCCGCGTTGCCCACAGGCACTACTACATAGTCTACACTATCCAGGTCCTCGAGAATCTCAAACGCAATGGTTTTCTGCCCCTCCAGCCTGTAGGGGTTTATACTGTTAAGGGAATATGCCAGGCCCTTCACGGCAGCGGTCCTAGCGGCCTCCAGGGAGTCGTCGAAGGTGCCTTCAACCTCCAGTATCCAAGCCCCCAGGGCCTGTATCTGTGAGAGCTTGCCAGACGCTATACCCCCCTTTGGGATTAGTATGACTGGCTCGACCCCAGCCCTCCTAGCGTACGCCGCCATACTGGCCGCGGTGTTGCCAGTGCTGGCCGCCGCTACAATGCGGTAGCCGAAAGAAGCGGCGACGCTGACGCCAACCGTCATACCCCTGTCTTTAAAGCTGCCTGTTGGGTTGAGGAACTCGAGCTTCCCGTATACCTCAACGCCCAACATCCTCGACAGGTTTTCCAGCTTGACGAGAGGGGTTGACCCCTCGCCCATAGTGACAATCCTGCGGGCCCTCGGCAGAAGGTCTCTATACCTCCAAACACCCCTACCCCTCGGAGTCCCGCCGCTGGAGTATACGGGCTCCAGCAGGCCCCCGCACCTAGGGCAGGTGAATAGGGAGGGTGAGGAGGGATAGTTGGATCCGCAGGCGACACAGCGTAACGCGCTGGGACCGTCTACAACCTCGTCAATAATCTCAACCCCGCGGACGCCAAGCAGGGATAGTGGTGGGAATGCATATTTAAGGAGAAGCGGGTGTAAAAGGCTGGCATCCCCACCCTACACAACCCCTTAACTATGTAATACCCTGTGCTATAATGGGACGCCGACTTATATCGGCGGGCACATACTAATTCGGTGTGGAGGCTCCCCACTCGATGCGGCGGACCTCGGGTTTGAGGCGGTGATTTTGGGGTATGAGTAGCAGTAACGTGGATCCGATATCAGAGGCCTTCAGGGAGGTGTTGGAGGAGATCTATTGGCAGGAGAGTCTTGAAGATGCTGAGAGGAGGCTCGAAGAGCTGATATCCTCTATGGACGAGGACCTCAGGGAGCTTCTTCTCGAGAAGAGAAGGGAGTATTGCAGCAACCCGGAGGCTGTTGTTTCCATACTCAGCCTCGAGGCCCTCCTCTCGTCTGAGGACCTGAGGGGGCTGGGGCAGGAGTATAAGCAGGCGATGATAGCGAAGGCCATGATAAATGCTGCGTTCCTGATCCAGTGCACACCTACCTGGGGAGAGCTAGCCCCCGATGAGAAGGCATGGGTGCTGGCGCCGCTCTACAAGGCTAGCTACGGGATAGAGCTAGCCCTAAGAGGGGAGGGCGTGGATAAGCTCCATCTCAACCACGCTCTCGAAATGCTTGAGACAGCACTAGCCAGGGCTGAGATGCTGGGGCTAGTGGAGGAGATGAGGGAGCATATAGAGACTATGGCTGAAAAGCTCTTCGAAGAGAGGGGGAGCACCTCTTCGGAGCCCTAGTCTTAGCATCAATGTAAAGGTAAAGATAGATAGCTTTTCAATGCTGAGAACCTGCTGCCACAAGACATGAACAACCCTATTAACTATGGTGCAGCATTATCCATACTCCACATTTCCCACCCCAGCATCTCCTCAGTTGGGAGGGGTGAGGAGAGGCTAAGCCGGAGGTGGTCCGGGGGCGGGGGACCATAGTGGTCCCGCCGCGGGGATTCGAACCCCGGACCACCCGGTGTCTGCGGGGAGACACCGGGTTACTCCGCCCGTGTCCCACTACAGCCGGGCGCTCTGCCGCTGAGCTACGGCGGGACCACTATTCTAAACCAATCTCTGGAACCTATAAGGTTTGAAGCCGTCCACTCAGCGGTAACGTGTTCCCCTGGTAGGCATGTAATAGCTTTCCCTCGCTAAGTATCCTGGATGGGCGATGAGGATAGGCGGGCTTTCCTGAGACGTGTGATGAGTGCGGTCGTATCCGAGTCCAGCTGGTTTGTTTAAACTTCCGGATGGACAGTTACTTCTACATGGATATAATGGGGGGTGGGATGTATTGAGTGTAAAGCTCGAAGTTGTGGATATAGAGATTCCTGAGGGTGCTAACGTCATAATAGGTAGGAGCCATTTTATAAAGACTGTTGAGGACCTTTACGAGGCCCTCGTGACTAGCTGCCCCTCGCTGAAGTTTGGCATAGCGTTCTGCGAGGCCTCCGGTAAGAGGCTTGTCAGGCATGATGGAAACGATGAGGACCTCAGGAAGAAGGCTATCGAAGCTTGTATGAAGATAGGAGCAGGCCACGTTTTTGTGGTGTACATTAGGAATGGGTGGCCTATTAATGTGCTTAACGCCATAAAGAGCGTTCAAGAAGTGGTATCGATAGACGCGGCTACAGCTAACCCTGTGAAGGTTGTTGTTGCCGACCTCGGGGATCAGAGAGCCCTCCTGGGTGTGGCGGACGGGTTTAAGCCTCTAGGTGTTGAGGGCGAAGACGATATAAGGGAGAGGAAGGAGTTTCTGAGGAAGATAGGCTATAAACGATGATTTTTGCCTCCTACACCTGCTTCCCCCTTATCGCTTGTGCTGGCGAGGCCAAGCCTTTCTTTTATCCACTTGAGCTTGAGCTCGAGCCTCTTCCTCCTGTGACGTGGCGACGCGAGTATACTGTGGCCGTGGCTTCCCTTAGTGAACACTACCAGGAAGCTTTCCTTGCCGTTGACCTTTAGAGCTGTGTGCATTGCGAGTGCCTGGTCTATGAAGCAACGGTAATCCTCCACACTGTGAATTATCATTACTGGCGTATTCACGTTCTTTGCGTGGAATGCGGGGCTCCTCTTAACGTACTCTTCGAGATTGTCCAGGGGAGTGCCGCCTATCTGGTCGGGGTCAAACCAGTAACCTATGTCTGCCGCCCAGAAGTCCGCTATCCAGTCGGCTATACCATTCTCGCTCACAGCTGCTCTGAACCTGCTCGTCTTCGTTACGATGACGTTTGTCATGTAACCACCGTAGCTTATACCAGTCACGGCCATCTTACCCTCGTCAACACGGCTACTCTCTACAACAGCGTCCAGGAACTTCATTAGCTGCTTGTAGTCGGTATCCCCATACCTACCCCTTATGTCGGCGAACTCCTCTTCATACCCGTCGCTACCCCTGGGGTTGGCGTAGGCCACTGTGAAGCCCTCGGACGCGAAGAGCTGCATCTCACCGTAGAATCCATAGCCGTACATGCCCTTTGGCCCTCCGTGTATGAATAGGATTAGGGGCTTACTCTCCTCACCCTCTGGCTCTATGTACCAGCCCTCGACAACTTCACCCTCCGCCTCTACTTCGACTCTCCGGGGCTTGTACAGTCTGAACTCCTCGACAACCCAGCGGTTAATGCTTGACACCCTCTCAACATCCCCGCCCTTAAACCTGTACACCTCCGGGGGCTCCGTTGGTGAGGAGGCTATGTACACAACCTCCTCTCCATTGGAGTCTGCCTGAACAACTATCATATCCCCCCTAACTAGGTCCTCAACCCGCCCTTCCACGGCGGCGATAACGCTCCTGCCCCTGTCTGCATAGACTATCACAGGCTCTCCTCCGAATCCCCCTGCTATAGACCATATATTCCTATCCAGGATACCGCATGTTAGGCAGGAAGTCTTGCCCCGATCCTCGAGGAGGTACAGCTTACTGTGGCTTGCAAGCCCTATCTCTCGTTTATGCGCCAGCATAAAGAGCCTCCCATTTATGCAGCGCAGCTGTGAGACCGTCAGGCCCTCGAGGACCGTCTCCGGCTCCCCACCACTAATGGGTACGCTCTTGACCACAGTGTCGAGGGGATCGACCCATCTTCTCAGGGTGACGTAATAGATGCTGTTGCCGCAAGGCTCGGCGGTAAGAACACCCAGATCCTCGCTGGTGAGCCTCGAGGTCCTCCCAGACTCGGCGTCAACCAGGTGTATCTGGTCGGCTAACCCCGCTACTAGACCGCTACCATCAAACCATAGGGGGAGTCTATCTGTGGCCACATAGTCTCCATCCTTGTCACGTGTTTTCTCGTCGGCCACAGGAGCAACAACGTACACCTTTGTGGCACTAGCCCATCCGAGCTCGGATACCCCATGAGTGAACCATGCTACCCTCCTGGGCTCGCCTCCTCTCCCAACGATGTAGAGGCCAGACCCTTTCTCACCCTTGCCCGAGCCCCTCCTGCTCGCGAATGCGAGCTTCGAGGCGTCCGGGCTCCATGAGGGCATAGAGTCGCCCTCGCCCTGGTAGTAGGACTCGCCCCCTTCGCGCCAGACAACTCTTATCTCAGGCCGATTCTTATTGGCTCCCAAATCAGGTATAACGGCCGAAAACGCTATGTCGCCCTTGCTCGAGAGCCGTGGTGAGGAGAGCCTGGCTATGCTGAGGAGAGCATCAACATCGAAGCGTCTAGCATTCTCATGCAACAACCGGGCACCGGACTATAGACTAGGTGTGTTGAAGACTTAAAGCCTGGCTATAAAACAATTATGGCTCATGAAGGGGGCTCGGGCCGGGGGCCCGCCCTGCCGCCGAAACCGGCCCGTAATTCTGCGGGCTCTTGGATGGGCGGCAGTTTCTGCCCCGGCCTACACAATAGTGTTCAGAAGCCAGGTGTTCAACCCTTCTGGGGCGGTACGAGCCCACCCATGTCCTCGATCTCCTTAGACGCCTCCTCTATATCCTTGAAAGTGTCTATGCTCCTCCAGTAGAAAGGCGGTATTTCATACCTAGCCGCCACTAGCTTTCCATCGGAGGCCAGCTGAGGGAATGTTGTCTTCTCAATGTCGCCCTGCTGGGGGAGATACTTCACTATCTCCTTGCTGACGGCGTAGAGCCCCCCGTTTATCCAGTAGTCGTATATGAAGGGCTTCTCCCTGAACCCTGTGACATTGCCGTCGTCGAGCTTTAGAATACCGTAGGGGCTCCTGAGGGGTACTGCAGCTATCCCGGCCACAGCTTCCCTCTCCCTGACAAGCCTGACCAGGGGGTCGGGGTCTATGTTGGTGACTATGTCCCCGTTGACTACTAGGACGAGGTTTTCCTTCTCAATTATGTGTCTAGCGTTCCAGAGGGCCCCGGCGGTGCCCAGCGGCTTGTCCTCGACCACGTACGTTATCTTAACGCCGAACTTAGCCCCCGAACCCATCTCCTCTATAATCCTCTCCTTTAGGTAGCCTACGAGGAGGACGAACTCCTCAACGCCGTAGTATCGGAGCCACTCTATCTGGTGGACTAGGACAGGCTTCCCAGCCACCTCAAGCAGGGGCTTGGGCTTATGCTCTGTGAGAGGCCTTAGCCTTTTACCGTAGCCTCCGGCTAGAATCAGTGCCAACACTCGTATCAGCCCCAAAAGACAGGTATAAGCGACTACCCTTATAGATTAGGCCTTATCATCGCTGGGCGGGCTGGCTGCGAATCTGAGTGCACAGACCCTGCTGCCTACACTGGCGCTTTTGTGGGTGCCGAGCCAGCGGTAAAAAATCTTCACGGGCTCTTTATCTGCGCGTGAGGAGGAAGAGGCCTATGCCGCCTAATACGATAGCCGCTACAGCTGCTATAGCGAGGGTCATTGGGAAGCCTCCTTCCTCTCCGCCACCAGATGCGTCCTCTTCACCGGCTTCTTCTCCGCCCGTAGTTGTTATTTCTACGCCGCCTCCCCCTGTCTTGGTTGTTTGCCTAGGGGTCGAAGCCTCCGTCTTCGGTTCTGTTGTCCCCGTAATACCCGTCTGTCCTGTCTCTGTTGCTGTGGCCTCGCCTCCGCCGTCCGATGGCGCTTCTCCCCCGAGCGTCACTGATATTTTAACGGGCACACTTTCTATATCGACAGCGTACTTCTCCTCGGAAGCGTCTTCGAAAGCTATCGCCACAACCTTAGCCTCTACATTCTCTTCTGATATCTCACCTCTTAAGAGGCTCCTCTCAACTGCGCTCAGATCGGGCGAGTTGGAGGGGACTTTCCTTGTAAGCTTCATAGTGTAGATCCATTCACTCCAGTCCCCAGGATTAATGGGCTCCATCGAGATGACTCCCTCTATCGAACCAATGCCCCCGGGCAGGGTGGAGGATATCTCTAGCCTATACCCGTCTGCGAGATTGTCGTCGTATAGCGCTGATATGTCGGGGCCGATCATCGTATTCACAGCCTGCGAGGTCGCGAACTCCCCTGAGACGAACACCTCGATGGCCAGGCCCACGTGGTGGGCTCCTCTTGAAACCCCGCTCACTTCAACGGAATAGCTAATCTCCACCATACCGTCCTCTGTTGTTATAGCCTCAATCTTTATGCCCTCTATCCTTGTTATCTCCACGCTCACGCTGTTGCTGTTAGTCTGTAGGAGTGAATAGAAGGGCTCGTCCTCACTTGGCTCCTCGGTTTCTGTGTAGGTATAGGTGATGGGTATCCCCGTGTAGGTTGTTGTCCCGGTCTTCTCACCGCCACCTCCTATGCTGAAGTCCAGCTGGTCTTCGATAGTCTGGACGGGGCTCATTGTGGCGTCAAACACGCCTATAGCGAAGAAACCATAAACGTCTAGGGTGTCGGCGTTTGAAAGAATCTCGTCTATACCACTTGTAATTGTAGTGTCAAAAGTGAAGTTTAGGATGTAGGTATTATCGGACGCCTCAGGCGTGCTGGCCATGAAAGTGTATGAGCCACCTTCAAATTCTACCGTGGCTGCCGCCATTGTCTGCCTCCCAGCTCCCGGCATATACATGTCTGCTACACTGGCCTGGATACTCGCCCATCCATCCTCACCTTTAGACGCCTCTATCGTCAAGTCAAGAGTTACAAATATGAAAAGGTTCTCCCTCTCCTCCACGGGACCCGGCTCGGGTACAGAGCCTTCAGCTACTACCACTACCGTAAAATCGCCTGTGTCGGGATCGAGCTTTACAGATACTCTCTTCACGTCCCCGGAACTCGCGTCTAATATGTTCTCGGTGGCAAAGTAGTTTACATCTCCAGTAGGGTCCTCGAACGATAGCGAGGCAGGACTACCTACAGTTACAAGGCTTGAGAGAGGGGCGGGCAGGATTATTGCCAGGACACCAAGTAGTGCAACCAGCTTAAGAGATCCCCTCAAATCTGGTTCTCCGCAGCCTTTAAACGGCTACGCTGTAAGATGGCGCTAACATGCGTTAATATTTGTATATGCGCGGGAAATACATACTCCCTTTAAAATTACTGCTGCCAGTAACTACATCCTTATGCTCTGCAAACAACTCTAGCAGAACCGGGCGTTCACAGGGCAGGATCCTGTACGTCATAGAGATGAGCGGATCATACATGTAGGGCTGGAGAGGAGCCATGGCTCCCCATGAGCCCTGATCTTCATGCATTAGGGCTGAGCTTCAGAACGTATTCCCAAGACCTTCTCGATATATTTCGCGGTGAACCAGGCGTCGCTACCCCTGTAGGCGTCCACGATAACCCTCTTCGGCCCGGCTTCCCTGATGTAGTCTATGATCTCCCTGAATGTTGCATGGTCGCTGAAGGAAACGTTTATCATCCTATCTCCCGACCACGCGGCGGGGGCTCTCATCTCCCAGCCAGTCAGCCTGACGTGGACCCCGGGAAATCTCCTGATACTGTTGAGCCTTGTCATGTGGAGGAACACTACTGCCGAATAGTCTATTGGGCCTCCGGTGTAGATCTCCACCTCTCCTAGGTCTACCCCGTAGAACTCGCTGGCTATGAGGGAGAGCCTGTAAGTCTTCTCGTCGGCCACGAAAGGGTAGTCCACGCCCCTTAGCCGTAGCTGCGCCATGACCTCCTGGAGTTTACCGTTGTACCCGTATATCCACACTGGCCCTTCCCCCACGAACCTGTCTATTATCTCTATGAGAGCGGCTATGGCGTCCCACTCGCTCCACCTCCTCTGGAGTCTGGGGCTACCATACGTGGCGTCAACTACTAGGATGTCGAGGTCCTGGAGGGGTGGTGTACCGGGCATTTTGAAATCGCTCGTGTAGCCAAACCTGCCGTGGCCCGTCTCCACTAAGACCTGGGCGCTGCCTGCTATATGCCTTGCCTTGACTAGCGTCACCCTTTCACCGTCGAAATCCAGCGAGGCCCCGTAGGGGAGTTCGACCCTCCTCTCGGGAGGCACCCTCTTCCCCAGTACCTCGAGAAACCTAAAGGTGTATGGGGTGGCTATTATGAGAAGGCTCTCTCTCACGCTCCGTGAGAGCCCCTTCATGTGGTCTTCATGAGCATGTGTGACTATCCTAACGGGCCTTCTATGGTAGGCGTCGGCGGCAAAGCTGCAGCCTAGTAGTATTGCCCCCTTGCTGGTGACTCTGGCGCCGCAGCCTTCCAAGCCTTATCCCAGAGTTTAGCGCTGGCAGCCGCCTCTCTTTACAGATAACCCCACTTCACCTGGTGCTACCGTTTTAAACCCGGAGTTCTCGGCTATCCTAGCGAACTCGCTGACTAGTATAGCCTCTATGTCCTCCAGCGACAGTTTACCCCTGTTACTTGCCTCTTCGAGAAGCCTTCTCAACGCGCCCCCTACTTTTTTTGTGTAGGAGTTGAGTGCGAGATCCACGGCCTCGCGGGGGTCGACGCCGTTCCTAAGGCTAGCAAGCGTTCTTTCATACTCCCTCTCGGCGAGTATGGAGAGGGCCCTCATGACGGATCTCGAAGACTCTCTAGCCCTTCTCCTAGAGAGGGCATCCAGCAGGGCCTCCAGCTCCTCCTCTATTATCGCCTCGGCTGTGGGGAGCCAACGCAGCCTCTCCTCCATTATCCTCTTAGCCTCCTCCTCAACCTCGGGCATATGGAAAACCCTGCCCGCCACCTTCGGGGTAACCGGCGGGTTTGAGATGTCTACTATAACTCTGGGGCTCACGCTCCTCTCAATCCTCCCTCTCTCCAGAATATTGGTAGAGCCTGCTATGGCGACGAAGAGAGCGTCTAACTCTTTTAGAAGCTTCGCCAGCTCGTCAAGCGGTAGTACCAGGGATTCCACGCCCCTGCACTTGACAGCGACCTCCCAAGCCCTCTCGGGAGTCCTGTTAAACACCGCTACAACTCTCGGTCTCCACCTGGTGCACAATGCTCTGGCTATGCCTACGGAAGCCATGCCCGCCCCCACTATGCCAACTCTCGCCCCGTTAAGCCCACCTCCTAGGAGGCTGGCTGCTAGAGACACCGCCGCGCTGGAGTACCCCACTCCACCCGACGATATGCCCGTCTCGCTTCTAACCCTGGCCCCAGTCTTGAGAGCCCTGTGGAACACCTCGTCGAGCAGAGGCGTGGTGAACCCCTTCTCCCTAGACTTAAGCCAGGCTCTGCGCACCTGTCCTAGGACCTCGTGATCACCTATTATCTGAGACTCGAGGCCCGAGGCCACTCTGAAGAGGTGTCTGGCGGCATTGATACCTTGTAGCCTTACCAGGCCTTCTCCACCGGGGGAGGCTATGGTGGAGGCGAGGTCCTCCACTAGCCGGGATGGGCTGTCTAGATAGACCTCGAACCTGTTGCACGTTGCTATTATGATGGTGCCCCTCGATGCATAACCTATAGTGTCTAGGTGTTTCTCCCACTCTTTCTCAAGCCTGGCCACGTGCTCCCTGGAGGAGGTCTTAACGTTTACCCCTATCATGGCGAGCCTGTCTATCATTAAGAGCCACCTCCTGTTTTATGCCAGCCCTCCACAACCCGTGACAGCTCCTCTCCAAGACTGACGCCGATTCTCCTAGCCTCCTCGATCCTCCCCTCGGCTCTAGCCCAGTAGGCTCTGGCTCCGTCTGGCGAGAGGGCGGCGGCGGTCACCCTAACCATGCTCCCGCCCAGCGGCTCAGCATATGCGGCTACAGGGGTTCTACAGCCAGCACTCGCCCCCTCAAGCACACCCCTCTCAGCCCAGGCCACATGCCACCATGGGGGCTTGTCCAAATCTCGTAGCATCTTCTCGACCTCGCTCCCAACCCTGGCTACGACAGCCACGAACCCCTGGCCGGGCGCTGGGGGGAAGTAGCTCGGGTCTAGGGGCGTGTACTCTACGTCGACGCCTAGCCTTATGAGGCCCGCCTCCGAGGCAAGTATGGCGTCGTAGAGGCCCTCCCTAAGCTTCTTCAGCCTCGTGTCTAGGTTGCCCCTGAGGTTCTCCACCCTGATCCTCGGGTTGTAGTGGAGGGAGAGAGCCCTCCTCCTCGCGCTGGATGTGCCTATGGTTGAACCGGGCTCCAGGTCCTCGACCCTCCCAGGGCCTTGTCGTGATATGAGGGCATCTCTGGCGGACGGCCTGCTGGCTATGTAGACTATTTTGAGAGGGCCACCGTAACCGCTGGTTGGCATGTCCTTCAGGCTATGAACGGCAATGTCTGCAGCCCCAGACGCCACGGCCCTGTCGACCTCCCTCGTGAACACCCCTACGACTCCAATTGACTCCAGCGGCCTGTCGCTCCACACGTCGCCAGTGCTCTTCACCCTCACCACCTCCCAGTGCACCGAGACTCCCGCGTACCTGGAGAGCTCTTCCAGGGCCTGCTCTACCTGCAGGAGGCTGAGCCTACTCCCTCTCGCCGCCACCTTCACCCTCAAGACCCCAGCACCGTCTTGAGCGAGTTCCTGAGGACCTCAACCGCAATCTCTAGGGCCTCACTCTGGTGTGGGAGGCCCGTGAATACTGCCTCCAGGTTCGAGGGAGCTATAAATACGCCCCTCCTGAGCATCTCTTCGTGGAGCTTGACGTAGAGCTTCTGATCAGCCTTTCTCGCCTGGGCAGCGTTGGAAACCTCCTCGACTCCTATGAAAAGCTGCATCATGCTCTCCACCCTGTTTATAGTGTAGGGTAAGCCCGTCCTGTCGAGGACCTCGGATGCCGCCTCCTCGAGAGCTTTTGCCGCTTCCCTCGAAACACGGTAGACCGGCTCCTCCTCGAGAGCCTTCAGCGTGGCCAGCCCGGCAGCCATGGTTATGGGGTGCGCGTTGAACGTTCCCGCGTTGAACACCTTGCCCTGGGGTGTTAGGAGGCTCATCACCTCCCTAGACCCTGCCACAGCGCCGACCGGGAAGCCGCCGCCTATTATCTTGCCCAGAACAATTATGTCACCTTCAATGTTGAAGTAGCCTTGAGCCCCTTCGAGGCCGAGCCTGAACCCTGTAACCACCTCATCCAGGATCAGAAGCGCCCCACTTTCTCTGGAAAGCCTCTGGAGGGCCGTTAGGAATTCCCTGCGGGGAGGTATAACCCCAGCATTAGCTATAACAGGCTCTACTATGACTCCCGCTATCCTGTCTCCATAATCGGCGAAGACGCGTTCCAGAGCCTCGACATCGTTATACGGGGAGACAAGGGTTAGCCTGGCGACAGCCTCAGGCACCCCCGCGCTGGTAGGGACGCCGTAGTGTGCAGCCGCGCTCCCAGCTGCAACGAGAACAGCATCATGGCTGCCGTGGTAGCACCCGTCGAACTTCAGTATGAGGTCTCTCCCAGTGTACCCTCTAGCAAGCCTTATGGCTGTCATTGTGGCCTCTGTACCTGAATTGACGAACCTTATCATACCCCCCTTCTTAACATAGCCTAGTATCTTCTCTGCCAGGAGGACCTCGGCTTCGCCGGGCGCCCCGTACAGCCACCCCCGGGCCAGGGCCTCCTCTATCGCCTCTAAAACCCTGGGGTGCTTATGGCCTAGTATGAGGGGGCCGTAGGCTAGCACCAGGTCAACGATCCTGGCGCCGTCTACGGTGTACAAGTAAGCGCCCTCCCCCCTCTCAACGTAAAAGGGATAGGGCTTGACGGCAGCCCTAACCGGGCTATTGACGCTTCCCGGGAATAGCTCCTTAGCCCTCTCGAAGAGCATTCTACTCTTCTCGCCTGATGCCAACGCTTCCACCTCTCAGAGCCCCGATCCCAGGGTAGTGGGGGTCTAGAAGGGTGTCTTACTGCTCTTGAGGGCTTCGGCCGCCTCGAGGGCGTGGTACGTTATTACGGCGTCGGCTCCTGCCCTCGCTATGCTTGTGAGGACCTCCAGCATGAGGGTCTCATAGTCTACCAGCCCTTTCTCGGCGGCCGCTTTGAGCATGAGGTACTCGCCGCTAACGTTGTAAGCGGCGAGGGGGAGCCAGGGGATGCTCCTCTTAACCTCGCTTATAACGTCCAGGTAGCTGAGGGCGGGCTTCACCATGACGATGTCCGCACCTTCGACAGCGTCGAGGAGAACCTCCTTAACAGCCTCAAACCTATTCCTAGGGTCCATCTGGTAGCTCCTCCTATCACCGAAGCGCGGCGACGAGTCCATAACATCCCTAAAGGGCCCGTAGAAGCCGCTGGCGTACTTCGCGCTGTAACTCATGATACCAACTTCAGTGTAGCCAGCCTCGTCCAGCGCCCTCCTAATGGCGGCAACCTGGCCGTCCATCATGCCCGAGGGGGCTACAAAGTCGGCCCCTGCCTCGGCTAGGCTGACGGACACCCTACCATAAGCCTCTATAGACCTGTCATTCTCTATTAGAACCCCCCTGGGCGTCTCCCTGGGATAGCCGCAGTGGCCGTGGTCTGTGTAGCCGCAGAGGCAGACGTCCGCCATAACCACGGGCTTCCAACCCATCTCCCCCCTGATGAACCTTATAGCCCGCTGCACGGGCCCCCGGGGGCTCCAGGCCTCGGATCCTTCGAAGTTCCTCATACCCGGTGTGCCGAAGATGAGGAAGTTCCTTACGCCGAGGTCTAGCGCGCGGGAGACAAGCTCCACCAG
Source organism: Aeropyrum camini SY1 = JCM 12091 (assembly GCF_000591035.1). Taxonomy (NCBI): domain Archaea; kingdom Thermoproteati; phylum Thermoproteota; class Thermoprotei; order Acidilobales; family Acidilobaceae; genus Aeropyrum; species Aeropyrum camini. The sequence continues at coordinate 1,407,469 of NC_022521.1, forward strand.
CTCGCGCGACTCGGGCGGGTATTTGTAATGTCCTGGAAGCCCTCTCAGGGGCTTGGGAGACTTGAGGCCGTCCTCGACGAACAGGGGGAGTATAAACATTGAAGGGTCTAGCCTAGTTTCTGCAACCAGGCTTCTGACACCGGGGTGGATCCTCAGCCTTCTGGCTCTAACCCGGGGGAAGGAGAAGCCTGATGCGGCAAGCTCCCTGAGCCAGGCCTCGCTGCTCCTCTGCAACCCATCCACCCTCAGTCTACCCCGGGTGATGGGTTGGTTGCATCCGCTCATGATATCCGCTGGTGCTTATGGGGCTATAGCGCCAAATAACAGTATATATATGATATATATCGCGGATAGGTCCTCGAAACCGCCGCCAGAGCGGGGGCGGTAGAGTGATATAGCCCCCAAGCTGACACTGTTCCCCTAGGGTTATCAGCGTTGGAAGTTACTTTAAGCCAGGGCGAGTACAGGCTGTTAAGGCTCATGGCTGAGAGGGGGTTCAGGGAGGGTACGCTCGAGGAAGCCGCCAAGATACTCGGCGTCGACAAGAGCAGCCTGGCCAGCCTCTCAAACCTACTGGCAGAAAAGGGTGTAGTCGAGGTCAAGGAGAGGGTTGAGGAGCATTATGTATTAACCGAGAGGGGTAGGGATGCGTTAGAGCGGGGGCTGCCCGAGGAGAAGCTAGTCCTCTTCCTAGCAGGCAGGGGTGGGGAGGCTAGTGTTGAGGAGGTTAGGAGGGCTCTAGGAGAGGAGGCGGGCATAGCACTGGGCCAGGCCGCTAGGAAGGGGTTGGTGGTGATAGCCGGGGGTGTAGTGAGGCTGGCCGTAGATCAGGCCGAGGCTCTTAAGACGATAACTCCCCTGAAAAAACTATTAGAGAACGTTGCCTCAGGTTCTAAGCCCACAGACGGGGGTGAGCTGCTTAGAGAGGCTTTGAGCAGAGGTCTCATTAGAAGGGAGGCTAGGCGGAGCATAGTTCTGAGGGTGAAGGTAAACCCCGAGGAGGCCCTGGCCAGGGCGAGGGTTGAGGCCGCAGGTCTCACAAGGGATATGCTGAAGAGCGGCGAGTGGAGGCGGCTCAGGTTCAAGACGTACAACGTGAAGGCCGAGCCCCCGAGGGTTCTGCCGGCCCGCCGACACTTCTTAGCCGAGTTCATAGAGAGGTTAAGGGATATATTGAGGGAGCTTGGCTTCAGAGAGGTCCGCGGCCCCCTTGTCGAGCTGGAGCTATTCAACTTCGACGTGCTATTCCAGGCCCAGGACCACCCGGCCAGGGAGATACACGACAGTCTCTGGATAAAAAGCCCCAGGCGGGGTGACCTCTCAGGCTACTCGGACCTGGTGGAGAGGGTGGCGTCTGTCCACGAGAGAGGCTGGAAGTACAGGTGGAGCTCCGAAGTTGCCTCACGCTACATACTCAGAAGCCAGACCACGGCAGTATCCGCAAGGATACTAGCGACAAGGCCCAACCCGCCCGCCAGGTTCTTTACAGTGGGGAAGGTTTTCAGGAGCGACGCCGTAGGGCCCACGAGGCTCCCAGAGTTCCACCAGCTCGACGGGATAGAGGGGGATGAGGGCTACACTTTCAGGGACCTCCTTGGCAGGCTCGACGAGATAGCCTCGATGCTTGGTCTCAAGCTGAAGTTCAAGCCAGCCTACTTCCCCTTCACCGAGCCCAGCGTAGAGGGCTATGTGAGACTCCCTAACGGGAGGTGGCTGGAGCTATTCGGGGCTGGAATGTTCAGGCCCGAGGTCCTGGAGGCGGTCGGCGTCGACTACCCCGTGGGGGCCTGGGGCTTTGGTATTGAGAGGCTGGCGATGGCTTTCTACGGGGTGAGCGATATACGCAAACTCTACACTAGAGACGTCGACGAGGTTAGAGGTATGAGGGTGAGGTGGTTCTAGGGTGCCGGTGATCAGGGTTAGGAAGGAGAGGCTGGAGGACCTCACAGGCCTTGGCTTAGGGGAGCTGGAGGAGCTCCTCTTTAGACTGAAGTGTGAGGTCGAGCAGCCGGAGGAGGGCGTGCTGGAGGTGGAGGTCAATCCTGACAGGCCCGACATGTTCATAGGAGAGGGTATAGCGAGGGCGGTCAAGGGTATCGCGGGGCTCGAGGAGGGCTGGAGGCCGCCGGAGGTTGTCGAGGCCCCGGTCCTCCTGAGGGTTGAGAGGGTGCCGCAGAGGCCCTATATAGGGGCCGCAGTTGTGTACGGGGTTAGCGTCGACGAGCTATTCCTCGAGGAGCTCATACAGTTCCAGGAGAAGCTGCACGACTCTCTGGGGAGGAGGAGGGCCAAGATAGCAATAGGCTTCCACGACCTGGCGAAGCTCCCCTCAAACATTGTGGAGTACAAGCTCCTACCCATAGACACTCGGATGAAACCCCTAGGCTACGGAGGCTCCGAGATGAGCTTCAGGGAGTTCCTACTAGTAGACGAGAAGGGGAACCTCTACGGCGGCCTAGCGGCGAAAGACGACAGCCACCCCTTCCTCCTCTCCGGAGGCGAGGTCATAGCAGCCCCTCCAGTTATAAACAGTGAGATAACCCGCGTCGAGCCCGGTACTAGAGACCTCTTCATAGACGTCACAGGAACGTCGGCAGAGCTCGTCGCGAAGACCCTAGACATAATAGTAACCAGCCTCGCCGAGAGGAGGGGCGCCAGGGTTGGCATGGTAAGGCTAGAGGGGTCTAGTACAGCCTGGGGTTCAACACCCCTGCTATCAGAGGCTAAACGGACTCTAGACCCGCGGTCGGTCTCCAAGCTCCTCGGGGTTAAGGTGTCGCCCGAGGATGCAGCCCTCCACCTCAGGAGGATGAGGCACAACGCGACGCCCAAGGGGGGTGTCGTAGAGGTTAGGGTGCCCCCCTTCAGGGCTGACATTCTAGGCGAGGTCGACCTGGCCGAGGATATAGCGATCTCCATAGGCTACGAGGCACTAGGTCGCCGGTGGCCTGGCAAGTTCCACGGCGGCAGCCTCAGGTGGGAGACCCAGGTTTACAGGGCCGTCAAGGACCTGCTCGTCGGCCTTGGCTTCACAGAGGTGGTGCAGCTGGTGCTGACTAGCCCGAGGCTTGTCGAGGCCGCTGGCTTCTCCGGCATTGCAGTCGAGGTGCTAAACCCTGTCCAGCAGGAGTACAGCGTCCTGAGGCCCACACTATTGATAACCCTGCTTCAAACCCTTAGGGAGAACCAGCATAGGCGGAAGCCGGTGAAGGTTTTCGAGGCTGGCAGTACTGTCTACCTTGAGGATGGGGAGCCGCGTGACGAGGAGAGGCTCGCCCTGGGCGTTCTAGACGAGGAGGCTGGTTTCGAGGACGTGCAGGCCCCTGTTTACGCTGTTCTGAGGATCATCGGCGTCGAGTTCGAGGTCGGAGAGGCGAGCCACCCAATGTTCATGGAGGGGAGGGCCGCCGTTATCAGGGTCGGCGGCGAGACGCTGGGGTATATAGGAGAGGTTAAGCCCGAGGTCCTCGAAGCCTTCGGCCTGGAGTATCCTGTGGCCGCGGCTGAGATCTCGCTAGAGGTGCTGGCTAGATGGACGTCCAGGACCTGAAGCCGCCCAAGCCCCTCTACCTGGAGAGGGTCGGCTTCCGGGGGGTTAGGAGGAGGACATTGCTGGAGACTCCTGAGGGGCCTATAACGCTTGACCTAGAGCTAGACGTGTATGTAGACCTGGACAGGAGCAAACGGGGGGTCCACCTCTCAAGGAACATCGAGGCTGTGGAGGCGGTAGTCTCGGAGAGGAGGGCGAGGAGTATAGAGGGGCTGCTGAGGGCCATAGCCAAAGAGCTGCTCTCAAGGCACGGCTACGCTGAGAAGGCCACTGTAAGGGCGAGGACGCGGTACTACATAGACCTCGAAGCCGCGGGTATTAAGGGGCGCGAGCCCGTGGGCGTGGCGGTCACAGTCTCCCTAACCAGGTCTGGTGTAGAGAGGTGGCGGGTCGCCGTTTCCGTGAGGGGGATGACAGTCTGCCCCAGCGCCCAGACAACTATAGCGGAGGAAGAGGGGATCAGAGACCCCTCGAAAGCCCCGAGCCACAGCCAGAAGGTTCTCCTGAAGGGCACGGTAGACACCGAGAAGGTTATGGTCAGGATAGAGGACCTCGCGAGAGCCCTCCTCCTAAGCTTCTCGGCACCCACGTTCACACTACTAAAGAAGCCGCAGGAGGCTAGGCTGATCCTCGAGGCGTTCACAAGACCTATGTTCGTGGAGGACGTTGTCCGGGAGGCGGCCTGGAGGATAGCGGCGATCCCCTACATACCCGGCGATGCGCTGCTGCAGGTTGAGGCCGTTAGCCTGGAGAGCATCCATCCGCACGACCTAGTGGCCATGCTTAGGAGCAGGGTTTCCGAGGTGAGGAGCCTCGAGCCGGAGCGCAGCTAGCTGGAGGTGTCCTGGCGATCTGGAGAGGGAGGTGTACTCCAAGCCCTGGTACTGGGGTTGCCGCGGCATTGCCTGCAGCGACGCGGGAGGAGGCTTCACCATTATCACCGGTGTGGAGTGCGACGAGCCACTGGCGGCTATAGCGCACCGCGGTAGGGTCGACGCAGAGTCTGGGAGAGAGGTTATGGAGGCCCTCCTTCGGGGGGGCGCGGGCCTTGACGTCGAGTGTATACACCCCATCGTATCTGTCGAGGAGGTCTCGCTGGAGAGCGCTGGCCCGAGGAGCATGTCGTACCGGCTCCTCTCCAGACCCTACGGCCTGCTCCTGGCCAAGGTTTACAGGAGGCCCCCGCCTGTTGACAGGGAGTGGCTTCTCCTCAGAACCCTGGCGCGATACGGCCTACCCCTAGCGCCCCGCCCCCTCTGCAGGGCGTCCCTAGAGGGGAGGCCGTACATGGTTATACACGAGTATGTGGAGGGGGTGCCCGCGGCCACCCTGTTTATCGAAGCCGCTAAGCAGAGCCTTAAAACCGGGGTGGCCGCAGTCCCCTCAGAAGCCGGCTCCCTCGGGGTCGCCGTGGCCGCGATCCACGCCAACCTGGCCTCATGCAGGGAATCTTGGTGCAAACCTGAGGAGCCCGCGGAGGCTCTTGTTGAGAGGTGGAAAAGGAGGCTGGCGTCGAGGGCCGCAATGATAGAGGACCTCGCCAGTGGACTCCCGGCTGAGGAGGCCCGTATCATCGCCGAGGCCGCCTCCGCCCTGCGACAGCTGTATAGGCGTGAGTGGAGGGGACTCAGAGGCGGTGTGGCCATGCAGATCCACGGAGACCTTCACCTATACCAGGTGCTCGTTTCTAGAAGCGGTAGGATAGTGGTTACCGACTTCGAGGGCGAGCCTTCGAGGCAGCCTGCAGGGGCTATGGAGAAGGAGCACCCTGAGAGGGATCTAGCGGCGCTTCTGAGGAGCCTGGACTACGCCAGCGTACTCGCGGCCCAGGCTCTCGAGGGGAAGACTGTGGATGCAGCTATAGAGAAGGCTAGGGGGGAGCTGGGAGGCTGGGTTGAGGCTAGCTACCGGGTTATCGAGGCCAGCTACATAGACGCACTATCCAGGGCTGGGTTCCCCGGTGAAGTAGCAAGGGAGAGGCTTGCCTTCTGGCTGGTGGAGAGGGCGAGCTACGAGACGGTTTATGAGCTGAAGTACAGGACAGGCTATCATCTGATACCCGCCACCGCGCTGCTAGAGGCTGTGGAGGGCGGCATGGATTGGCTGGAGCGATAGTCCCCCGCTCCGTTTACAAGGACCTCGTCCCCCAAGGCACTAGGAGGGTCTCTGTAGCGACTCTAGGCGGGATGGAGAACTTCGACCTTGACTACTACAGGGTTGATCTCAAGGGGCTCATAGTGCACAAGCCCCCCACACCCGACGCAGAGCTGATAAGAGGTGACGTCAGGCTTGAGATCGCCCCTAGACCGTGGATAGAGATGTGTAGGTGGCACAGCGGCCCTCTGGATAGGCGAGACAACCCCCTAACCAGGATATACTGCACCACCCCGGCCCAGGGCTTCTGCAGGCAGCATAGGAGGAGTGAGAGGGCTCTCTACGACGAGTGCTTTGGTTCACATGGAGATAGGGGTTTATGGGCGTGTAAGGCTCTAGACGCTGCTGTGCAGGCGGAATACGCGGTCTACCTGGCAGCCTTCTACAGCCCCTCAGCCCCAGTGAAAGTCGGGGTCACCAGGAGGTTCAGGATCCTGGAGAGGCTTGCGGAGCAGCCCCACATAGCAGCGACCACGGTAGCCGTCCTCGACAGCGCCTACAGGGCTAGGATCCTAGAGATAGAGATAAGCAGGAGAGGGATAGCAAGGCAGACCACCAGGAAGACGAGAGTAGCCAGGTACCTGAGGAGGATGGAGCCACTAATAGCCCTCAGGAGGGCGGCTGAGGAGGCTTCAAGCCTCGCCAGCGTAACCTGGAGCGGGAAGCTGTTCGCCGTTGAGCCGCCGCCGGGCATTTCAGACCCAATACAGCCTAGGCCAAGGCTGAAATTCACAGTCGCAGGCTACTGGGGAGGCCTCCTAGGCCTCCGCGCCGGGGGGGATATACTGTGGGTGAGGTCGGGCGACGTGATGCACAAGACAAGCCTTGCATACGCGGAGGCCTAGGAGGAGCGCGGGCGGTTCAAGGGGCCGACTACTCCTCCTTCTCGAGGGCCTTGGACAACACCAGGGATCTGGCCAGGCTTACAGAGGCTGATAGCAGAGCCAGGCCTATAAGAGCGGCGAGAAGGCTAGCCGCAACCCTAGGCTCCTCGAGAGTTATGAGGCTGAGGGCGTTGCCGAAGAAGTACAGCGACAAGGCTCCGAACAGTACCGCGAGGGCGACGGCAACTATCTCCGGGAGCCTACCCCTAAGCCTGCTGGACAACCCTCAGCCATCCCCTAACCGAACCCTGGTCGGATTATGGGTAAATATGTTAGTCGCCTGCTGCGCAGCGGGTGGAGGGCGTCAGCCAGGGGTTCGGGCCTCACCAAGGCTCCAGCACCCCTTCGCCGTGTGGGAGCTGGAGCCCCTCGGTAGCGGCAGACGTCATCAAAGCCCTCCCGAGAGTAAGCTTTACACCTCTACACAGTTATAGATGCCTGGGGCTTTTTGTTCCAGCTGGCCGCGCCTCCTTTAGCCTCTGGAGGCGAGGCTTACCAGGTATGATATGAACTGTGCTGCGATGGAGGGCAGTATGATGAAGCCAAGTATTATGCCGTAGAGGGGGCTGGCGTCGAACTCAACAGCCACTCTAGCACCCTCGGCGCTGTATTCCATGTCAACAACCCCATCCCCTACCACTGCCATGGTGAGTATAAAGCCCAACAGTAGGGCTGAGGACCTGAACACAGGCTCCAGCACAGTACCTTTCAACCCCCTAGCCGCGATTACGAGGAGGTAGATGGCGAGCACTAGAGTACCGGCCCCGCTGAGACCCACTCCCCCCTGTGGGATGGCTATGATGCTGGGCAGCAAGACTCCGAATACTAACACTACCAATGTCAGGTCCAGGAGCCCCAGGAACGCAGCCCTGGCGAACCTAAATAGCCAGGTCAGAGCTTCATCCCTAGCCATGGAGCCCGGCCCCCACGCCCTCGACCCCCATGTCAATCTCTAGCCTGTAGAGACCGGCGATCCTCGCCTCGAACACAATATCCTCCACCTTCTGCGCAGCCTCCCGGGGGATCTCGACCTCAACATACCCCCCGCCCGCGAGGTCCACAGGCCCTCCCTGGTAGGCCTCTCCGCCCGCCGTTATTATGAGTCTCGCGCCGGAGAGCTCAATGGAGCCGGTGTAGGCCAGCCTGACCACCACTACATCTCCTCTCTCATATGTCTCAAGCTGGAAACCCCCCTCCCTGACGCTGGAGGCGAAGTCGTATAGTGGGGCAGCCGCTAATGCGGTTAGCAGCAGACCGGAGGCTATTATAAATAGCTCGAGGATCCTCAACCTTCAGACACCCGCCGAACACTCTTCCAAGATCATCTACGGCTGTCTAAGGTAGAAGCCTGCTACCCCCGCTCCTTTGGGCAGCCTCGGAAAAGGTCGACACCCCTGGAGAGGACCACCGAGCCAGCTGCCAGCGCGATGGCTAGGAAAGCTACTTTTACCAGCATATCTATCAGTATGCTACTGTTAACGGTTATAGCCTCAGCTATACTGGCTGCAGGCTCCACCTCGACTCTGAATGTATTGTAGGCGTCGTATGCTGTATAGAAGACGAAGCCGACCATTCCGAGACCTAGTATTATGAGGAAGGCTCCCACGCTGATGGAGGCAACTCCACCGAGCAAAACTGCGTCCACCACGGATTGATAATGTGACGAGGCGTTGTTGAAAAAGGTTTGAGCCTCGAAGAAGGCTTTACGCGGGTTTGGGGCTCTTGCGACTTACTACCCTAATCCTCTTTAGACGCAGGTATATCTTCGGGTTCATAGTCCTCGAGGGCGCCGTCCAGGTACTCTCTATAGCCTTGCAGGTCCAGGAGTCCATGGCCGCTGAGGTTGAAGGCTATGACAACCCTCCTACCCTCCTCCCTCGCCTTTACAGCCTCGTCCATAGCCGCCTTGACTGCGTGGGCGCTTTCCGGTGCGGGCACTATACCCTCGGCCCTTGTAAACATGTGTGCAGCCCTGAACACCTCAGTCTGGTGGTAAGCCCTTGCCTCCACAATGCCGTGCTTAAGGAGAACGCTGAGGGTCGGAGCAACGCCATGGTACCTAAGGCCGCCAGCGTGTATCGGGGGCACCTGGTATGTGTGGCCCAGCGTGTGCATCTTCAAAAGGGGGGTGAGGCCAGCGGTGTCCCCATAGTCATAAGTGTAGACTCCTCTTGTCATGCTAGGGCTGGCCTTAGGCTCTATTGCTATGAACCTTGTAGAACTCGAGCCCTTTAGCCTGTGCCTTATGAACGGGTAGGTGAAGCCGGCGAAGTTGCTGCCCCCGCCTACTGCACCGATCATTATGTCGGGGTAGACCCCCGCCTCTCTGAACTGTTTCTCCGCCTCAAGCCCTATAACGGTCTGGTGGAGGAGCACGTGGTTGAGCACGCTGCCCAGGCTGTACCTAGCGTTCCCCCCACTCTTAAGCACATCCTCTATAGCCTCGCTGATAGCTATACCTAGGCTGCCGGGGTGGTTGGGGTTCTCGGCCAGAAGCTTCCTACCAAACTCCGTCTTATCGCTAGGGCTGGGATACACCTCGGCTCCGTAGAGCTCCATGAGCGTCCTCCTATATGGCTTCTGCTGGTAGCTCACCCTCACCATGTACACCCTAACCTTTACGCCGAAGTAGGCGCCGGCTGCTGAGAGGGCCGACCCCCACTGGCCGGCTCCGGTCTCGGTTACAAGCCTCTCAACACCCTCAAGCTTATTGTAGTATGCCTGTGCCAGGGCAGTGTTTATCTTGTGGCTACCAGTAGGGGTCACCCCCTCATACTTATAGTAGATTTCCGCTGGGGTGTTAAGCATCCTCTCCAGGTTTACAGCTCTTAGGAGGGGCGTAGGCCTCCTGGCGAACGCTATTTAGGCTTCGCGGACTGCGGCTGGTATAGGTATGTATCTCTCGCCGCTGACCTCCTGCTCTATCAGCGCCTTCGGGAAGAGGGCTGTCAGGGCTGAGGGGTCTACAGGCTCTCCCGTCTTGGGGTTTAGAGGCGGAGGAACAGCCTCTGGTAGGTCAGGGAGGATGTTGTACCAGGAGGTGGGGACCTCCTCCACGGAGAGGTCGAACCTGAACCTCGCTAAATCCATTGGCGCGACATCAGCCTCGACCGGGTTTAAGGATTCTTATCACCCACGATATTTAAGCGTTCCGGAGGCCTACCTGTGGGTGTATATGACCTTGTAGACGCCATCGTCGACGCTGTCTACCCTCACGAACCCGTACCTCACGAACTGTAGACGGCTGTCTACGCTATAGCTCCTTAAAGCCTCCTCCGCGTACCCCCTGTGCTTCTTGAGCTCGAGCTCTACGGGCTCGAGGACCTCAACGCTAGTCTCCTCGCCCCTCTTCACCCACTGGACTATGGGCAGCCTCATCTTCCTCGCATACTCAAGGCTGGGGTCTACCTCCCTGAGGACACCGTGGCTGGCTGTAAAGTTGGAGAAGCCCATGAGCCTCAGCTGCCTCCCCTCCACCACATCCTCCCTCGAGAGGAGCAGCCGGTCGCCAGTGCAGACCGTAATGCTCCTCTTCCTATCGGGCCGGCTGGGGTGGAACGGTATCTCCGCGGTTTTACACTCACCATGGACAAGCTCCACCTCCATCTCGACCGGGTCTTCGACGTACATTATCCTATCCGCCCTCTCGTCCAGGAGCTTCCTGTTGACTGCCGCCAGGTTTGCCCAGCTTATAGTGGCGTCTGTGGGCTTCACCCCCACCTCGAGAATGATCTGCCTTATAGCCTCCGAGAGAATACCCCTCCTCCTCAGACCGGCTATCGTTCCAAACCTGGGGTCATCATAGCCCATGAACTCGCCGGGCCTCTCCTCGAGAAGCTTCCTTATCTTGCTCTTGCTCAGTATGAAGCCCTCCAGCTTTAGCCTTCCGAAGTGTATGAAGAAGGGGGGCCTCCAGCCCATGCACTTATAGACTGCGAGCTGCTTCTCAGTGTTCAGTTGGTGCTCCTTACCCCTAAGCACATGTGTTATCCCCATCATGTGGTCGTCGACGCTGACTGCAAAGTTGTATGTCGGCCACACAACGTACTTGCTGCCCACAAGCGGGTGTGGATGCTTTTCCGTGTCTATAATTCTCATCGCCACCCAGTCCCTCAGGCTAGGGTTGGGGTGCCGCGGGTCCGTCTTCATCCTAACCACCGCCTCCTCCTCGTAGAACTCGCCTTCAAGCATCTTCTCGAAAAGCTCCAGGTTCTCCTCAGGGCTTAGATCCCTCGTGGGACAGTACTCCCCCCGTGACAGGAATTCCTTACCCTCCCTACCGCAGTTGTCCACATAGGCGCAGCCCCTCTCTATAGCCCTCCTCGCCACACCGTAGAACACCTCCATCCGGAGGCTCTGGATGTACTCCTCGTCCCAGGACACGCCAAGCCACCTGAGGTCCTGGCGGATGAGCTCGTAAGCCTCCTTCAACGGGGTTTTCGTCCTCGGGTCTGTGTCTTCGAAGCGGAGAACCATCTTGCCGCGATACATCCTGGAGTACTCGTAATTAACTATGGCGGGCCTAGCATTGCCTATGTGTATGACAAAGTCGGGGTTGGGGGCGAACCTAAGCTTAACCTTGCCACGCTCAGCCCCGGGAAGGGGGGGAAGCCCTCTCTCGCCCTCCTCACGCTTCTCCTCGAACCTGGCGAGCTCCGGGTATTGCTCTGAGAGGAGCCTCCTCTGCTTGTCGAGGGGCATAGAGTTCACACGCTCCACAATGCCCCTAGCCAGGGAGGCTATCTCCCTAGCCCTACTCCTCAGCCCGGGATGGTCTCCCAGGAGCATCGACATAACGCTGCCCACGCTAGCCCTACCACCGTGCTTGACGGCATCCCTTAGAGCATACCCTAGCAGGAGCCTCTCTAAATCCCCTGAAGCCAACCCCTCAACCCCTAAAGCTAACGGTTAGCGATCGGGATCCCTTATACGTGGGTGGCCAGAGGTTGGCCGGGAGTGGACTGCCAGAGGGTGTATGGCTAGAGTTCGTGGCGGCACCCTGTGGGGAAAGGTACACCATGCCCTTGGGTGTAATAGGCTCTGGAGGGGCTTGGAGGTTCAGGCTATACCCCGGTGTCGGGCTGGTGAAGATAGCTGAGTCGAGGGGCTGGAGGGTGGATCTCAGGCTCCTAGCCCCCCTCGACCCACTAGCCTTCATGGAGAGCTACCTACACCGCCTTGAGGAGAGGCTTTCCTACAAGAGCGGCTGCCCGGAGCCCGACTTCAGCCTAGGCTCCTGGTACTCCTGCTCCGCCGTCAGGGAGGGTGAGGAGGAGGGGGTGTTGTGGTTCATCTGCAAGGGCGGGCTCAAGCGGCTAGTCCAGGCACCCCAGACTCCTTACTACCGGGCCTACGGCTGCTTCGTGGAGCTTCTGGTAGCGGCTACGAAGGCTAAGGCCGGGTTCAGGGAGTACCTAGGTGTCGATATAGCCGCGCTCGGCAGGAGCTTCTACACCTGTGTGGAGAGGAGCGCGCCGGAGAGGAGGGACCTAGTGGAGGCTGCCCGGGTTGCCCTGCAGGATCTTCTACATGCTGCTGGAGAGGCTTGAGCCTCTCGAGAAAATCTACACGGCGGCTGTCGAGCCTGTCATGGGCCATCCCCGCCATAGAGAGACGGCTGCGCAGCTAAGGGCTGATGCAGACCCTCTGGAAACGTGCGAGGCCCTGGCCTGGCTCTACGAGCTGGCCCGGGGAAGGCAAGTCTGTATTATAGGGCCCCGTGCTGGTGGCCGGGCTGGGGAGGGCTGCGAGGTCCTAGCCGGCCCGGAGGCCGCGGCTCAATGGGCGGCTGGCCAGGCGGTCAAGCTTCATTTCACAACCGGGGATGGGGACCTAAACCCCCTCCTAGCCACATCGATACACGCCTACACTCAGGCTTACATACTCCACCTCCACGGCGACAACTGGTGGGTGACGAGGCCGTGGAGGGCGCCGGGGTTCATGATCGTTTACTCCAGCCAGGTTTCTCCATCAACTCCACAGCCAGTAATAGCTCCACTGGGCTACACCGACGGCGATCGCGCGGTGGTCCTGGCTATGGCCCTCGAGGCGGAGTCTGTAGTGCTCCGGGGCTTCTGGGGCCAGCCCCACGCAGGCCACAAGACATGGGGAGGCCAGCCCGGGGCTAAGGCGGTGAAGCTGATGCTTGCTGCTAGAATCGTTGAGCAGGCGGCAGGCTACATGGGGTACAGGGTTAGGAGGAGGACGGTTTCGGGTGAGCCTGAATGGCTTGAGAAGGCTTAACAGGAGGGCGGGCCTCTAGCCCTCTCCGCCCTCTTCCTTCACTACCTCAGCCACACCGCCTACGGCCTGCCCGGGGAGAGGTGGCTTAAACCTGACTACAACAACCCCGCCCCTCCTCCCGTGGAGCCTCAGCACCCTCCCCTTGTAGACGTTACCGTACCTGTCCCTATAGAGGGCTGTTCCCGACACGTATAGACCAGCTTTCCGGGGATCGTCTAGGAGAAGCTTCACAAGGGCGTGCTGGGTGTACTGCGTATTTGTACCTCTCCTGTAGCCGAGTATAACTCCCCTAACCCTCGCCACAGCCGGCGCACCCCCTGCGGGTTGAATCGGAGGCCGGAGGGCTAATATAGCTGAGGCAAAGAGGGCGTTGGGGTGGTGGTAGCCGGGCGGGGATTCGAACCCCGGTCACGGGGGCCAGAGCCCCGCATCCTGGGCCGCTAGACGACCCGGCTACCGTCTGACCCACTCCCGGCCTGTGGGTTAAAATAGGTGTGCGGAGGGATTTAAGGATTTAGAGTCTCCGGGGGCGGCTTTGCGCGGGGGAGTGCGGGTTTGGGCGTGGATGAGGCCTACCAGGCTCTTCTGAGGGCTTGTGGGGAGAGGGGCTTCGAGGAGTGTAGGGACGCTTACAGGATGTTTCTAGAGGAGGCTTGTAGGGAGGCTGGATCATGCCCTAAAAGGAGGTCTCCAGGGACTGGCCAGGGGAGGTACGCTTGGGTGGAGGCTGTACTCAGGTCGGGCGTGCCCGACGGGCGTTCTAGGCTGATACTATATGTTATAAGCAGGTATCTAGTGAACGTGAAGGGTTTGGAGCCGGGTGAAGCCGAGGCTGTTATAGAGGAGTTCCTTAGGGTTTGTTGCGAGAGGCATGGTAACTGTAGGAAGATCTACAAGTCGTGGATCAGGAATGTGCTGAGGAGAGTGAAGGAGGGTGGGTGGCGGCCGTGGACCCTGGAGAGGATCAAGAGCGAGGACCCGGAACTCTATAGTATCATAGAGTCTATAATCTCCGGCGGGGGAGGGTGAAAGCTTCGTTACCACTCCTTAGTGGTAAAACTCGTTTTCCCGGCTACAATTGGGGTCAATAGAATATCACCCCTCCCGGCGGGCTGTGTACCTTTCGGTGGTAGGCTATGAAGATTCTGTCGAGGACCCTGATGCTGCTGGGTCTGATAACGCTGGCCCTCTCCTCATACACAGCTGCGGCCCAGGAAGCTGCTGACCCGCTGGAGTTCGCGGCCAAGGCAATAGGTGCGGGCCTCGCCGTAGGCCTGGCAGGAATAGGGGGTGGCTATGCGGTCGGCGTTGCCGGGGCGGCCGCCATAAGCAGCATAACCGAGAAGCCAGAAATGTTCGGAAGGTCCCTGCTATTCGTCGTGCTCGGCGAGGGAATAGCTATATACGGCTTGCTAATAGCCCTGCTTCTCCTACTCGTGGTGTGAGGCTCTTCCACGCCAACACCACTTTCCACCAGTTTTCTAATTTTCTAAATTATAACCCGCTGCAACAACCCACCCCATCCATGGGGATGAGCGCTGAGGCCTCCCTCAAGGGAGAAGTGGATGAGCGACTTTCCCAGGTGGTTTGACTGGGTTATCGAGGCTGCCGAGGTCTATGACTACGGCAGGTATCCAGTGAAGGGTATGGGTGTATGGATGCCTTATGGCTTCCAGATAAGGCGTAGGGTGCTAGAGGTTATCAGAGGGCTGCTCGACTCAACAGGCCATGAGGAGGTCCTCTTCCCCCTCCTCATACCTGAGCACCTGCTCAGGAGGGAGAGCGAGCATATCAGGGGGTTCGAGGGCGAGGTTTACTGGGTGACCCATGGGGGGAGGGAGGAGCTCGACGTCAAGCTTGCTCTGAGGCCGACGAGCGAGACTAGCATAACCTATATGGAGACCTTCTGGATAAAGAGCTATAGGCAGCTGCCCAAGAAGTACTACCAGGTTGTAAGCATATTCAGGTATGAGACCAAGGCTACGAGGCCTATGATACGTCTGAGGGAGGTCACAACCTTCAAGGAAGCCCACACGGTCCACGAGAGCTTTGAAGACGCAGAGCGCCAGGTCCTGGAAGCTATAGAGGTTTATAAAGCCATATTCGACAGGCTCCTAATTCCCTACGTTATATCCAAGAGGCCCGAGTGGGACAAGTTCGCTGGAGCCCTCTATACAATAGCATTCGACACGGTCATGCCAGATGGCAGAGCCCTCCAGATAGGCACAGTCCACCACTTGGGCCAGAGCTTCACCAGAGCCTTCGACTTTAGAATCCAGATGAGGGACGAGCGTCTAGACCATCCCTGGCAGACAAGCTACGGTGTGAGCGATAGGGTTGTGGCCAGCCTGATAGCGGTGCACGGTGATGACAGGGGCCTAGTTATACCCCCCTCAGTCGCTCCCATCCAGGTTGTAATCGTACCCATAACGCCGGGTGACGAGGAGAAGCGTGGGAGAGTACTATCGTATACCGCACGCGTGGCGGAAAGGCTGGAGAAGGCTGGTTTCAGGGTTCACGTGGACGATAGAGAGTGGGAGAGGCCTGGAGCCAAGTTCTATTACTGGGAGGCTAAGGGGGTACCACTAAGAGTGGAGATAGGGCTCAGAGAGGCCGAGGAGGAGACCCTGACGATAGCTAGGAGAGACACCCTCGAGAAGGTAGAGGCGCCTTTAGGGGAAGCTGAGGGTAGGATTAGGGAGCTGATGGCCCAGGTCGAGTCGAACCTTAGGAGGAGGGCTCAGAGCTTCTTCAAGGAGAGACTACTCAGGACTGATAGCCTCGAGGATGCGGGTGAGTGGGTTGAAAGCCGCAGGGGGATAGCTGAGGTCCCGTGGTGCGGTAGGGAGAGTTGCGGCCTGGAGATGGAGGAGAGGGTTAACGGGAAAGTGCTGGGAACCCCCTGGCCGGAGGAGCCGGTTGAGGATGGTAAACGCTGCCCCGTCTGCGGCCGCCCCGCCGTAGCATGGATAAGGCTGGCGAAAACCTACTAGCCGCTGGAGGGTGTAGATATAAATAAGCTTTTCCACAACAAACCCCTAAGCGAGGGTGGATGAAGAGGATGCCCAAGAAGAGGGAAAGCAGGGGTAGAAGGAAAGGGGCTAAAGGGAAGGCCGGCACAGTACAGTGCGACAACTGCGGCCGGGTCGTCCCCGCGGACAAGGCCATATGTGTAACCAGGATGTACAGCCCCGTGGACCCACAGCTGGCCGAGGAGCTTGAGAAGAAGGGAGCCATAATAATGAGATACCCGGTCACGAAATGCTACTGTGTCAGCTGCGCCGTACACTACGGGATAGTAAAGATAAGGCCGGAGGAGCAGAGGAAGCCCAAGGGCTTCCAGCTATAAGACCCTCACGCCTAAACGGGGCGACCTGTAACCCCGGTTTTACAGTTCGACTCAGAAGCCTTACCGCCCTGTCCCGCGTGCACGGGCTTGATTAGTATGGAGCTGGTTGACAGCCTCTGGCATCTAGACGTGATATCGTCTCGCATACAGAAGTCCGGCTCCGACTTCATACTCTCAGGGCCGATGAACCTTTGGCTGCAGGGGTTTAAGGTAAGGCCGAGGCCGTACTTCATTGTGGTCACGAGTAGAGAGTACAGCGGGAGAGTAGTCGAGGTCCTAAGCATTGGGGCCAGGAGGGTGGGATGGGAGGAGTGGTGGAGCGGCGTTAGGAGGGGTCTCGAGGCCAGGCTCAACCTTAGAGGGGCGGAGATCGCCGTAGTCGCCGATCCCGAGCTGGCTCTGGGAGGGGGTGTCGTTGGGTTTAAGGCCTCAGAGCTGGCTAGAGAGTCTAGCATGCTTATAATAGGTGGAGTTGTGGTTAGGCTCGCGCCGCTACACTTTGAGGCGAGCCTTTGGGAGGCTCTGGGTGGTAGGGCGCCTTGGCGGGTAGAAGGGCTTGGAGGAATAGCGAGGAGATAGCAGCCCGTATACTTGAGAGGTCGGGCTTCAGGGTGCTCGACTTCCACGTTCCGATTGAAGAGGGGGGTGTGGAAGTCGGGGAGATCGACATAGTTGCTGAGAAGGGCGGCCAGAAATACTCGGTTGAGGTTAAGGCTGGAATGGCGGATATAAACGCGGTGAGACAGGCATACGTCAACAGCCTGGTATCGGGCATGAAACCCATGATAATAGCTCGGGGTGCGGACGAGGGGGCCCGCAGGCTTGCTGAGAAGCTGGGGGTGGAACTTATAGTGCTGCCTGACGTGGTCGTGTCATCCACGGACGACTTGAAGGAGATAGTTGAGGAGGCTGTAGACCATGCTATAATTTCGCTCCTTGAACCTCTCCTGCACTGCGAAACCCTGGATAGCAGCGACCTTGCAATCCTCGAGGCGATATCCAGGGCCAGGAGCTTTAGGGAGGCGGCGGAGAGGCTGGGGGTGGGGGTGGAGGAGCTGGCTTCTAGTGTTGAACGGCTCAAAAAGGCGGGCGTACTCCCCAAGTCGTCATACAAGAGGATGAGGGCCGCGGCGTTCATAGTTCTAGTAGGCTGTAGATTACTGGCGGATGGCCGATACCGTGCTAGCGAGGGAGAGCAACATGTACCCCGCCCCTGACACCCGCTCTCACTCACACGCCGTCCTTCGGCGGGCTCGAGCGGGCTCTCTACAGCGGGGCCATTTAAAGGGTATAGCCGACCGCCAGTGATAAAATATGGCCTCGCGGCAGGCCCCTACCCTACTCCTCTCCTCCTCGCCTCCCTCCTAAGATGCTCTAGAACCCAGTACGGGTCTCCGTCGTACATCTCCTCCAGCCTTTCTATAGCGTCCATCCATCTCCTGCCGTAGAGTTTTTTGGCTAGGGTTATAGTCTCCTGGAGAACCTTCTTAGCCTCGTCGATGCCCTCCAAGGCTTGAACCCCTTAACCTCCCTAGGCCATTCATGCCTTGTACCCTCCAGAGGCTTTTACCTCTCCCCACGCTGTGAAGCACCCTCCAGCCTGACTACTATTGTCTTCCTAGATCTCCTCTTTCCCATGCTGCTTGTCCCAACGTGCTCGTACACTATTCTAGACACCTTGACACGCGCTATGGAACCTAGTCTGGAGACGAACCTAGCCGCGGCGCCTCTATGGTGGAAGTATACGTCCACGCCGCCCCTGACTGGGATAACATCTACGGGAGCCTCCTTCGGGTCGAGAGTATTTAGAACCCTCTCCACAGTATCCTCAGCCGCCGCCCCTCTAACCTGGACTAGTGTGTCATACTCTCCGCTCCTCTTGACAATGCAGAGCGGGCACGTGGAGGGGTTCAGCCTCAGGACAATACTTCGGGATACATTGAACGCTAGGCCCTGGTGCGAGGCTTTTAGACGGAGCCTCACCCTGGTCCTCCAGTCCAGGCTTGTCTCGAGTGACCATCCCTCCAGCACGACCTGCTCAACCGGATGGACAGGCTTATATGCAATACTAGAGAGTATAAGGCCGACCCCCTCCTCCGGCGTACGGTAGTACAGCCACCTGTGTCCAACCCTGATTCTCCCGCACGACGTGCAAACGTCTACAGCCAGCTCCCTGGGCAGACCCTCCACGACCCCATGCCTCTTATCGAAACACTCCGGACAGAGTCCTCGCAACAGCACCTCACTAGGCCTACCGCAACCCGCACAGCTCTTCAAGCCTCTCACGAAAGCCTCCACCCCCCGGGTCAAACGGCGTTGTGTGTAGCTTTCCCTTCCGCCACGCTCTTTAAGCCTCTACGACACGCCGGCTCTACAGCGGGAGGGCCTATGTCGGGCGTCGAGCCCCCCAGTCCCATAATAGGTTTGCTAGTCTCACTGGGATATGTATTGCTCGCCTGTAGCTCCACAGCGTCCTGCACACTCTATAACCCCCGAGGACGTGGTGGAAGGCTCGCAGTCCCTATGGACTGGCCGAGCAAGATTAAGCCCGCGCCTGCGGATGTCCCTCCTGGCGGGGAGGTCCTCGACCCACACACGCTCAGGCCTTTAGAGGGTGCCCCAAGGGGCTCATGGGTTGTCGTATCGGAGCCTGGTGCTAGGGCAGCCGTTGAAAAGCATGTAGGACGCGTCGTACGCACTGTCCAGCCAAGGCTCCTCCATGCAGTGAGACTCTACACCACACCCACTCAAGAGGTGGTTAGGATTCTGAGGGAGAGCAGCGCCCCCCTAGTTCTACCCTGCGGAAACCTTTGGAGGAGCCTCCCCCTGAGCCTGCCATGCGGTAGCGACAGTAGGGGCGCGAGCCTGGCCAGCTAGGGGTACCTGGACTTTAGAAGGCCTAAGGCCCTCTCAGCCTGCCTCTCCGCTTCACGGCACAGCGTGTCCGTCAGCAGGCCGGAGCTACACGCCACCTCCAGGTCGCCCCTATCTATGATCTCCGGCTCCTCTCCAGGCCTCTTTACCACATCCACGAGAAGGTCGAGGTACTTGACGCCTTCGAAGCCGACCTCAGGAGGAGTGTTAACATTAGCATACACGCCCAGCAGCCTACCAGCCCTGTCATAGTATTCATGGACGGTGAGCCAGTCACCTAGGAACACGCTGGTCACCCCCCTGTCTCCAGGACGCCTCTCCAAACCTAGCCCGTCGTAGACACCAGCACTCCTGAACGTCCTCTCGAGCACGATCTCCCCCCCACGCCCTGCATTGGGCCTGTAGGAAGACACCCTAAATGGCCCCAGCCTTATGGTCTCGCCGTCCGGCCTCCTGTGGAGTATCACCGCTGTCCTGCCGACTAGTCTTGAGGATATGAACCTGACTATGAGATCCCCCGCCTCAGCACCCCAAAACCCCTCCCTGACCCCCTCCTCCGCGAAGTCGGTTAACAGGCCCTCTGCATCGCTGCTCCAGCTCTTCAGGCTATGGTGGTTGTTGACGGTGGGGTAGAGGCCTGCCCTCAGCCCGTCCATAACCCTCTTAGCTGTGCTAGGAAGGTAAACTAGGGAGAGGTACTCCCCCCGGGAAACAACGGCCAGCTCTCTCCCAGGCCCCTCTCCCCACAGCCTCTCAGCCTCTCTCGCCAGCCGTCTGATCTCGGCCGACAAATCCTCCTCCCCCACCAGCCTAGCACCGCTTCTAACGTGCACCGAGAACCTGTTCAGGTCTACGCCGCTCGCCTCCACGGCTTTCAAGGCCCTAGCCGCCTCTTCGCCTGAGAGGTGCCTGCTAACCCTCACCCCAGAGCCGGGGTGGGATACCCTGGCCGTGAGGCCGGTCAACTCCACCCCGAGCCTCCCCTCCACAACAGACTCCCCAGGGGGGCTCCTAACCACTGTGAGCCTGACCATGCTTCCGGGTTGGGGGCACTCGCCACCCCTGATGACGATCTCGACCCCACCGGGCCCCTCAGCCCTACACCCCTCCACAGCTCGCGCGTCTACAACACTTCTCAGACCGAGGATACTCCTCCTCACCGCAGCATGACCAACCTCCTCCAGAAGATCCCGCTCAAACCTCTCTCCAGCCTCGTAGGGGAACCCATGTATAACAACCTCGTCTCTACTCTCCTCGCCATGTTTGACAGTGATGTTTGGGGGCCTAGCAGAAACGGGGACCTGTATCCTGCTGAGCATAGTCCTGCTGAGGTCGGATAGCAGGTAGCCCTTCTTAAGGGCGAGCGCGACCAGCGCGGTGGCGTATATCCCCCTAACCCTCACGGCGTATAGCAACCGGACGCAGACCCCCCACGGCCGTTTAGAGGGGTGTTGGAGGCCTTCTTCGACGCCCTTCAATCTCTAACGGTCTCGAGGATGGTTATAACCTGCCATATCCTAGTTCTCGCGTAGAAAGGCATGTTCGGGTCCTGGCTAACCTCTTCCAGGGCGCTTATGGCGTTAGCCGCCCTAACTGCAGGGGATAGCCGGGGATCTCTCAGGTGGGTTAAAGCGTTAGCCGCTGCCCTCCTAATGTTGCGGGGCACGCCTGTATCGTTTATTATAGTGACTAGTATACTCATGGCGAGCTTTATCTTGCCCTCATTGTCGGCCGGCAGATTCATAGCCACTATCTTCCACCTAAGATTAAATGTAGATTCAGGTTCGAAGGCTTAATATGGTGCACCGAGCGTGAATGCCTTCTTGCCCACTTGCAGGCCCCACGCTCAGGAGTGTCAACCTTTATAATCCCTTGGGTGCTCAAGTAGAGGTTCAGGAGGATAGATAGGAGTTTTAGCGTGATGGTGTGTTGCTAATCTGTGCGAGGGTGTGTGGTTAAACCATGGTCGAGCCTTCCAAGGTAATAGGCCTTGTGACGGATTTCGGTGACAGTCCATACACGGGTATCATGAGGGCTATCATAAAAAGCATTTCAAGGGAGATACAGATAATCGATATAGACCATTCCGTCCCCAGCTTTAGCCCCCTCGCCGGGGCCTATGTAGTGGCCCACACGTACCACTGGCTGCCTAAAGGCTCGGTTATAGTCGCGGTTGTCGACCCCGGCGTCGGCACATCCAGGCACGCCCTTGCGGTTGAGACCGAAAACTACATATTCATAGGACCTGACAACGGGGTCCTCTACCCCGCTGTGATGAGTGATGGAATGAGACGCGTCTACGCCCTGAGGGAGAAGGATGTTAGCAGCCTTGCGCGGATGAAGACTTCTTCTGCGGCGGGAACGTTGAAGCCGTGGAGCATAAGCAGAACCTTCCACGGTAGGGACGTGTTCGCGCCCGCCGGCGCCCTCATAGCGGCGGGACATGCTTCGCTGGAGGAGCTGGGGGACGAGATAGAGCCTGAGAGGATTAGGAGGGCCAGCATAGACCATGTGGAGAAGATGGGTGCATCAGCCTTCAGGGCCACGGTAGTGTATATAGACAAGTTTGGCAACGTGGCCCTAAGCATACGACCGAAGAAGCTCGGCATCAACCTTAGCCTATACAAGATGATAGTGCTTAGAACCAACATGGCGAGCAACACGATAAAGATGGGTAAGACGTTCGGAGACGCGAACCCCGGCGAGCTGGTTGCGTACGAGAACAGCTTTGGCCATCTCGAAATAGCTGTCAACAGGGGTAACGCCGCTAAGAGGCTAGGGCTCGAGCTGGAGTCGAGGGTTGAGATTGAACTCCTGGAGAACTCGGTGGCCACGCCCAACGGGTCCAGGGCGGGGAGGAGCACGGACCTTCTAGGCGTGTCGTCGAAGGGCCTCGGCGAAACCTTGTGGTGAGAAGAGGCGCCGGCATGCAACGGCTTGCCATAGCCCGGCCCCCAGCCTGCCCTGCTCCAGCCTTGTGAGCGGGCTGCAGACACCGCGGCCTCTAAGGAGGTCTTGCCGCTCTATTTGAGAGCTTCTACATGTAGGCCCGAGAGTATATGTTCTATCCTCTTGTACGAGGGGCAGTCGAGTATAACATTGTTGCCTTCGATAATAAGCTTCACATCCTCGAGGCCTGTTGTTGGGGGTTCGGGTAGGGAAGCAGGCTTATCTTTCCCCACGTAGACTAGCCTGCGCCTGCTACCCCGCCCCTCTATACGCCACCAGTATCTTCCATAGTACTCGTAGATCCTCGACCTGCCGTCTGGGGTCTTATAGTAGACCTTGTGCACCGGCTTGAGGTAGTAGCCGGTGGGCCTGATGATGGTGTTGTATCTGTATAGCATAGGTTTAAGACTGTCCAGATAATCCTTAATCCTATCGTAGCCGTTGTACACTATAACCATACAATCACCACTAGGGGGCTCAGTCGGCTCTTCCTTATCATAGCCCTGGGCGTTCGGGCTCTTCTCGTCGCAGGCATCCTTCACAGCCCCCACCACTCGGATAAAGACAAGCCTCCCCTAATTTTGTTCACTACGATAGTAAAATAAGTAGGGAACCGCGTGGGTAGCCCAGGTTAAAGTCTATACCCCACTACCACCAAACACTAGTTTAACAGGGGCTCCAGTGAGGCGTATGGCGGAGTCATGACGCCCCCTCCGGGGCGTTGATGTGCAGGCCGGCTCCCCTAGCCGAGGGGCCCTCCTATAGTTGCGCTGTTCTGGCTAGCTCGGATTTTCTAGGCTTCTCGCAGCCCCCCGTGCCTAGGGGGCTCCAGAACCCCTTTGCAGAGTACTTAGCCCTACACAGTTCTCCAGCCCTTTCGAAGGCTTCCCCCAGTATATCTTGCTCGACCTCCCCTACCCCCCCGAGGGTCTGCGTCACATGGTATTCGAGGAGCCGTGCAACCTGTTGCAGCCGGATCCTCCCCCCGGTTATCTCGTCAAGACTGTTGGGGTTGTACTTGACGGGGGTCACCTCCCCCCGGATAACCCTGTGGAGCTGCGGTATGACGAGTCTCCTTATTCTTGACGGGTTTGTGGTTACAAGGAGGGTGGCGTGGGCGAGGGTGGCTCTGCTTCTTATCGCGGCGGCGCTCCCGGAGACTTTCCATGGGCCTACTGCAACGTCATTGCCGTTCTCAACCCTAGCCTCTAGACCTAGGGAGTGGAGGGTCCTAAGTATAATTCCCGTGACAAGCCTGTAGGCCTCGTCGACACCGAGCCTGCGGGGTATGTATATCGACAAGTTTATGTTGCCTAGGTCGTGGAATACGGCGCCGCCCCCGCTTATACGCCTAACAACGGGTATACCCTCCGCCATAGCCTGGCTGGTGTTGACCTCCTTTTCCACGTCGACAGTGTAGCCTATCACCACGCTATCAGGGTTTAGCCATAGCCTGGCCAAAGCTATACCATGCTCCCCCGACTCTTCAAGGAGAGCCTCCTCCAGCGCCAGGTTGAAGTGTGGAGACCCACCTAGGGTTCTAAGTATAACCGCTCCCCCGCCTAAGGCTCTTCACCCTCGAGGTTCCACCTTGGGGTCGAGTACTTCTCCTCATACAGCCTTAGGGCTTCCTCAACCTCCTCCCCGCTCAGCCCGGAGGGCTTGGGCTGGAGACCGAGGGCGCGGGAGAAACCTTTCACCAGTGCTCTGGCTATCTCGGAGAAGCTGTAGCTCCTGCTGGTTAGGTCCTCGATGCCTGCGATCTTGGAGGCCAGCTCCCTAGCCCCCGCCCCCTTAACGGGTATTATGGAGACCCACTCCTCAGGGTCGAACCGGAGGAGCAGGGTGCCGTGCTGAAGCAGCCTCCCGCCTATCCTCCTCTGGGCGCTCCCGGACACCTTCCTACCCGCCACCACCACGTCGCTGCTCCCAGGCCTAACATAGCAGAGGCCTCCTGAGACTCCCTGGGGAGGATCATAGCCGCCGACGCTAGTCGCTACGCCAAGCTCCTCCAGCGCAAGGGCCACGCCGCCCGCTATCATGGCGGCGCTCTCGGCGACGTCAAGGCTGTAGAATGGGTGGCTGCTGTTTAGGACTATGGAGTATGTCACCTCCCTCTCCCACGGGTGGAGGAGGGCAGCGCCTCCAGTGGGCCTCCTGACGAGCACGTACCCCCTCCTCTCCGCCTCGGCCAGGCTGACCTCCCCTACGCTCTGCCTCCTCCCTATGGTGAGGCCGCCCGGGAGCCACATGTATATCCTGAGAGTCGGCGCCGGCCCAGCCCTCAGTATCGCCTCGTCTATGGCCATATTCATCCGGGGGTCTCTAGGCCCGTCCACCACTACCCTCAGCTCCAATCCTCCTCACCGCAGCCATGTACGCCTCCCTAGCCTTGAACGAGGTCCTCGCCAGCGGGTGGGCCACGACGTAGGCGAACCCCATGCGCAGCGCCCTCTCAGCCAGCTCCCGGAACTCGGAGAGGCTATACCTCTTCGCCACGGGCAGCTGCTTCCTACTAGGCCTGTAGTACTGGCTCAGCACCAGGATATCAACCCCCACGCTCCTCAAGTCTCTCATAGCCTCTATCACCTCCTCTCTCTCCTCCCCCAGACCCAGCAGTATGCTAGACTTGGTCACAACGCCCTCCTGCTTTGCCACCTCGAGAACCCTCAGGCTCTGCCTGTACCCAGCCCTCCTATCCCTAACCAGGGGGGTCAGCCTCTCCACGGTCTCCATATTGTGTGCGAGGACCTCGAGCCCGCTGGACGCTACTAGCCTGACGTGCTCCTCCACACCCTGGAAGTCGGGTATGAGAGCCTCCACTATGGTGGCGGGCCTGAGGCTTTTTATCGCCCTAACGGTGGCGGCGAAGTGGCTGGCCCCCCCGTCAGGCAGGTCATCCCTGTCCACGCTAGTGAGGGTCACGTAGTCGAGCCCGAGCGCGTCGACGGCTAGCGCAACCTTATAGGGCTCCAGGGGGTCTAGGGGCTCTGGGGCTCCCTTCTTCACATAGCAGAACCTACACCCCCTCGTGCAGGTGTCACCCATGATCATGAACGTCGCCGTACCCTCGCCCCAGCAGGTGAAAATGTTGGGGCACAGGGCGCCCTCGCAGACTGTCGCGACGCCCAGGCTGGCCACTAGCCTGGCCACTTTAACGTAGGAGTCGTTTATCCTAACCCTAAGCCTCGGCTTAGCCGCCTCCATCGCCAGGGCCCTCCACCACCGCTACCACAGTGTCTGGCGTAACCTCCTCACCCTCGCCGACTATGCTCTTAACCCTGCCCGAGACGGGGCTCTCGATCTCCAGCACAGCCTTTTCAATCTCAACCTCGGCTAGGACCTCGCCCTTCTCCACAGCATCGCCCGGCCTCTTATACACCTTAACAACCTTCCCCCGCCACCCGCCCCTGCGGGGCCACAGGTCAAGGGGTATCCTAACAAGACTCTCCGAAGCCAACCCTCCAAACACCCTCCAGCGAAAGCGCGAGCGGAGTGCAGCCCTTAGACGCTGCCACTAGAATCACTGTGGACGCTGGCAACTATAATTTTCCCTCATGACTGCCCTATAGGCCTGATGGGAGGCCTCGTTGAGCCAGGGTAGTGCGGGTTTAGCGGTTAAACGGGTGATAGTGGCTCTCGACCCCGCGGTGGAGGGCGATGTTGAGAAGCTACTAGGCATCGCCAGGCTGGCCTGCCGCGAGGGGGCGGGTATTAAGGTGGGCCTGCCGATGCTAGCCCTGGGCGGTTCGGAAGCCGTCTCGGAGGCCGCTAGACTATGCAGCGGAGGGGGGCTGAGGGTTTTAGACCTCAAGCTGGCGGACATAGGCTATGTGATGAGGCTCGCTGTAGAGAGCCTCGCCAGGGGGTTCGACGCCGCCATAGCCCACGCCTTCATAGGCTCGGAGGGTGCTCTGGAGGAGCTTAAGGGTGCTCTGGAGGGTATGGGTGTAAGGCTGGTC
The DNA here is from genome assembly GCF_000591035.1 of Aeropyrum camini SY1 = JCM 12091. NCBI lineage: Archaea > Thermoproteati > Thermoproteota > Thermoprotei > Acidilobales > Acidilobaceae > Aeropyrum > Aeropyrum camini. The sequence goes on from NC_022521.1 coordinate 1,433,434, forward strand.
CTAGTGTTGTCGATGAGCCACCAGGGCTCCGCGGAGGTGATAGACCCCTGCCTAGACCGGCTCATCTCCGTCGCCACCAGGGTTCGGCCTTGGGGTGTCGTGGCCCCCGCTACAAGGCCAGGGGTTATAGCCAGGGTTAGGTCGGCCATGCCGAGGACCGTTATAATGAGCCCAGGCGTTGGGGCCCAGGGCGGGAGGCCGGGTGACGCCATATGCCTAGGCGGCGCCGACTACGAGATAGTTGGTAGGGTAGTCACCAGGTCGCCCGACCCGGTCTCGGCTTTAAGGAGTGTTGCCGGGTCTATTGCAGAGAGGTGTCCGGAGAGGCTCCTACCCGCCTCCACATGAAACGGTCCTAGTTAAAGCCGTGGAGCTTTAAACTACAACACTAGTGGGGGCGACATCTTTGTCGCATGAGGAACTAGCGGATGTGCTTGCAAAGGTCCTTAAGAAAAGAGGAGCAGTGTTGAGGGGAGACTTCGTACTTTCCAGCGGTAGGAGGAGCAGCGTGTACATAGACATGCGCCGTCTCCTGGGTGACGAGTCCTCCTACACGGTTGCTCTAGACCTCCTCCTAGAAGCGGGGGCGCAGGAGCTGGCGAGGTCCTCGGCGGTGATAGGCGTGGCCACAGGAGGCCTGCCCTGGGCTGCAATGCTCGCCCTACGCCTGTCAAAACCCCTCGGCTATGTCAGGCCCGAGAGGAAGGGCCATGGAACGGGGTCCCAGGTGGAGGGAGAACCGCCTAGAGGCAGGGTCGTCGTTGTGGATGACGTGGCGACAACAGGATCCAGCATAGCCAGCAGCGTAGAGGTCCTCAGGAACAGCGGCTACACCGTAACCACCGCGCTAGTACTAGTGGATAGGGGTGAGGGGGCTAGGGAGCTGCTGGCCAGCATGGGTGTGAGGTTAGTGAGCGTTGCAACCCTAGAAAGCATACTAAAAGCCTTAGACCGGAATCCCGCTTGAAACCCTATCACCCGCGGCTCCCGACGAACATTAATACGGGCCCTGTGAACGCCCGTCGGGTGACGCCCGCATCGTCGGAGCCGAAAGGGCTGTGACGACTCCCCTGGCTTTGAGGGCCCCCTAAGGAGCCTCTCCGGCATCCCTGGTGCTCCGGACCGGAGGCGGGTATAGTTGATAGTTTAACGCTCTCAAGGGTATATATTATTATCGTGGAGGATGCGAGGTGGGGAGTTATGGCTGTGCTAAGGAAGACCGTGGAGGTGCCTGAGATACCTGTTGTTGATAGGGTCGAGCTTCCCGCGGACGAGACTGCTGTTATCGTAGTTGACATGCAGAACGACTTCGTAAAGCCTCAGGGCAAGCTCTTCGTCCCCACAGCGCCGGCCACCATAGAGCCTATACGGAGGCTGCTGGAGAAGGCCAGGTCCGCCGGCGTGAGGGTCTTCTACACCCAGGACACCCACTATGAAGGCGACCCCGAGTTCGAGATCTGGGGGGAGCATGTTAGATACGGCACCTGGGGCTGGAGGATAGTGGACGAGCTGAAGCCTGTCGAGGGCAGGGATATAGTGGTGATGAAGACCAGGTACGACGGCTTCTACGGTACGATGCTGGACGACCTTCTGAGAGTCTATGGGATAAGGAGCCTGGTTGTTGTGGGTACTGTAGCGAACATATGTGTGCTCCACACGGCTGGCAGCGCCGCCCTCAGGTGGTACAAGGTGGTTGTGCCGCTCGACGGGATAAGCGCTCTCAACGACTTCGACTACCACGCCGCCCTTAGGCAGATAAGCTTCCTCTACCGCGGTACCCTTGTTAAGAGCGTAGACGGGATAGAGTTCAGGAGGAGCCGCTGACGGGCTCTAGAGCCTCAGAGATGTCGAGGACCTCGACGCCCCTACCCACAGCTGCGTCGCCAAGGTTAATCATACATATCGGGCATGCAACTACAATTTTTCTCGAAACGCTCTCCAGCTCCTCTAGCCTAGCCCTGGCTATCCTCTTCGCAAGCCTCGGCATCAAACCCTCCACAGGCCCGCCGCAGCAGTAGGTCATCCTCCCCGCCCTCGGGGGCTCTTTAAGCCTGAGGCCAGCCCTCTCGGCCACCCTCCTGGGCTCCCCTATGACATTCTCAAACCTCGCGTAGTAGCATGGGTCGTGTATCACGGCCTCCCCGATACTCGAGCCTAGCCTCACCCCGCCAGCCCTGTCGAGGACCTCCAGGTAGCTCTCGACCTCGAGGCTATAGCCGTCTACATACTTCGGCGCGACGGTCCTCATGATGTGAGTGGTGTGGGGGTCGATGGTCACAATCCTCTCAACACCAGACTCCCGCAGACGCCGGTAAACCCTGTTTATATGTTTCTCGAAGGAGGATTCGAGACCGTTTTCATATAGTATGGCGCCGCTGTAGGCGTCGGCGTCGTACGGGTATGCCACCTCCAGCGGCCTGAGCATCCTGTAGATGCGGGATACGATGGACTCTGCCCTCCTAACCTCGCTACCCGGGGGCCTCACGGCAAGCCTAGCCAGCCCTGGCGGCACAACCTTAGAAGCCCTGAGCCCAACTTCCAGCAGCCCTATCGACTCGAGCCTCTCCATTAACCGTACGGTAGCCCTTATATAGGGGGCGAGCTGGTACAGCCCCCCGGTGAACAGGTAGGCCCTACCCCTCCTGGGAGGCTTCTCGCCGCGGGCCCACCTGTAGACGACGTCTCTAGGAGCTGGGACAGGGAGGCCAGTCTTCTCGACAACCGTCTTCATCAACGCGAGGTAGAGCTTCAGCCTGGCCAACTCAGCCCAAGCCCCCCCCGTACCCCGGCTACACTATAGCTCTTCACGGCTTCGCTTTAATTCTTCGACGCCTGGGAAATATAGAGTTTTATACAGTATTTTATAGGGCCGGAGGTGTACGCGTCGTGGACTTCTCCCTAGGTCCCGATTTAGAGCTGTTCAGGGAGAGCCTCAGGAGGGGGCTCGAGAAGCTGTTGGGCGGCGGCAGGTGGGTGGAGATAGATGAGGCTGGAGTTCTCCCTGCGGAGACTATAAGGGGGCTCGGGAGCCTGGGTGTCCTCGCGCTTGTTTGCCCGGAGGACCTCGGGGGGCAGGGCGGCGGGTGGCTTGAGGCTGCTATAGCCGCCGAGGAGGTAGGCTACCACGACCCCAGCATGTCAACCGCCGTCTACACTCTACTTAACAACGCATGGCCCTTCATACTCTCCCGCCACGGGAACCCTGATGTGGCTGGGGGTATAGTTGAGAGGGTTGCTAGGGGGGAGATGTTCTTCGGGATAGCCTCCACCGAGCCCAGTGGTGGCAGCGATGTAGCCGGGATAAAGACGCGGGCGGAGAGGGATGGAGACTCGTATAGGGTGTACGGCGAGAAGATACTCATTAGCGGCGTCAGGGAGGCGTTGGAGACCCTAGACTACGGGGGCTGGCTCCTCCTAGCCAGGACGGGCGGTGAAGGCCACAGGGGGCTCTCCGCCTTCGCATTCACAGGAAAATGGGGTGGCCGCCTGGCAGACGGCCTTGAGTACAGTATCCTCGACACGATCGGGAGACACGGCATATCAACGGGCATACTAAGGCTCGACGGGGTGGAGGTGCCCGGCTCGAGGCTCGTGGGCGGAGAGGGGAGGGGGTTCTATGTTGCTATGGAGGGCTTCCCCCTTGCTAGGATACTCGTGGCGGCCGCGAACATCGGGGCCGCCAAATGGGCTCTTGAGAGGGCTGTCGAGTGGTCTAGGGAGAGGAGGCTCTTCGGGGGAAGGCCTATAGCGTCTTTCCAGGGCGTCAGCTTCTCCATAGCTGAGGCGTTCGCAGAGCTTGAGGCGGCGAGGCTCCTCGTCTACAGGGCCGCCTGGACGGCGGACAGGTATGTCAGGGGTGAGGCGTCTAGGGAGGAGCTTAACCTCTACAGCGCGTCGGCCAAGCTGAAGGCGGTGGACACGGCGTTCTCGATATTCCAGGCCACCATGAAGATAATAGGTGGCATAAGCTTCACTAAGGAGGTGGACGTACACAGGGGCCTGCTAGGCACCCTTTCATACCTCGTGGGGGCGGAGGGAGCCCAGAACATAATGAAGTATATCATAGCGAGGGACCTGATAGGCAGGGAGTATGTGAAGCTCTAGCCCTCCTCCGGCTCCACCAGGAGTACGAGGCCCCGGGCACCCCTGACAACCACTGTATCACCAGGCTTCACGGAACCCCTGAGAAGGGTCCCCCTCCAGAGCTCCCCCTCAACCTCAACCAGCAGCCTTCCTCCCTCCCTCACCTCTACAACCCTCCCCCTGGAGCCGGCCAGGGCGTCCACCCCCACCCGGGGCCTCCTGGCCATAGCCTCCACAGCTTTGGCCGCAGCCACGGCTAGGAAGATGGCGACGGGTGAGACCATGACCGCCGCCTCAACTGGTGAGAGCAGCCCTAGCCTCCCGGCTAGGTAGGCGGCGCCCCCTACAACAAGCAGTATCACAGCCGCCTCGTCCAGAAGGGCAAGAAGCAGGACGAGCCTTCCAGCCAACCCTTCAGGCCCCAGGGCAATATCTAGTAGGCCTCGGCGGCTGTTAGATATTGTGGAGCCAGGGTGTTAGGGGGTTTTGAAGAGGCAGGAGCTGAGGACTACGGAGGCGTCGAGGCTGGTTGCGGTGGTGGCAGCCGTAGTCAGGGCTGTCGAGGAGTACAATGAAGACTACGACCCCGATGCTGTCCGGGTTTCCCAGCCTAGACGCAGGGGCGGGGATGTTCTGGTGGAGGTTGAGGCGCCAGGCAACTCCCTCGGGGAGTATTCGTGGGAGCTCGACGACGGCTCCAGGGTGTTGGTGGCCCCGGGCATTGGTGTGGAGAGGCTCTCCACAGTGCTCCGAGGCCTCCCCAGGGAGGTGTGGAGGCTTGAGGGGCGGCTTCTCAGGAGCCTCGCCAGGGAGACCACGAGGAGCGGTATAGAGTATATACTAGTGTACCTGGTTGACGGGAGGGTGGTGCTGCTGGAGGGGGAGGAGTACAGGGTTTCCATACCTGGCCTTGGAGACTCGGCGGCCGCCGCAGTCCACACCCACCCCAGCGGCTCATGCGCCCTCTCTAGGGCTGATGTGGTGAGCGGGCTCGACCTTATGGTGAATGGCGGGCTTTTTGAGTCAGCGGCCACCCCGGAGTGCATGGTCTACATGCTCAGGATAGGCCTAGTCTCCGAGGACGACTATATAAAGCTGTGGACGGTGAAGAAGGGCGTTATCCCCCCTCTCAGGCTAAACACCATAGAGGTGGGTGTGGTGGCTTGAAGACCCTGGGAGATGTTCTCGAGGCTCTCTCCAGCTTATCCAGGACCGGCTGGATGCTTAGAGGCGTCCCACACCAGCTGGCGGAGACGGTTGCGGAGCACCTCTTCGCCGCCGCGGTTATAGCGGGTGAGATGGCGTGGATGGCCAGGTCCCAGGGCCTCCCCGTCAACCCTGAAAGGGCTGTGGCCATAGCCCTATACCACGACATGGCGGAGAGCGTGATAGGCGATATATCCAGGAGGGCCGGGCTCTCGAGGGAGAAGAGGGATGCCGAAGCGAGGGCCTTCGCCGCCCTCCCGGTGAGTGAGGAGGCTAAGAAGCTGTACAGGGAGTTTGAGGAGGCCTCAACCCTGGAGGCGAGGATAGCCAGGGTGGCCGAGCTGCTTGCCACGTTCTGGAGGTCATGCGTGTACGTGAGAACAGGGTTTAGGGCGGGCGACATAGGCCGGGGCAGCCTCGAGGAGGCCATGGCCCTCGCCCGGAGTTGGGGGCTTCTGGAGCATGTTGAGAGACTCGTCCACATGCTGGGGGGTGAGGGGTGTTTGGAGGGTTGACAAGGGTTTCACTACCCTACTACGAGTATAGCATGGGAAGGGGGCGGGGTAGCCTGTTCCTGGAGGCCCACCTATCCCGCCACCTCCATCCGGAGGAGATCTGCCTCCTCGCGTCCAGGAGGCCTGTCTGGCTGGAGGAGAGGCCGTCCGGCGTGGCCGCGGCCCCGTGGGGCAGCCCCGGCGAGGTCCTCAGGCATTATATAGAGCGGGCGACACTCCTCCTCTCAGAGCCGCCTCCACCACCCGGAAGGGTTTGGAGGTGGATGCTGAGGAGGCTTGGCCAGGAGCTAAACAGGCTGATAGCGGGGGGCTTGGTGGGCCCTCCTGTGGAGCCCGAGGTTAGGGAGGAGGCTAGGAGGGCAAGGCTGGCCAGGAGGCTCTGCAAGGACGTGCTCGGCGAGGTAATCTCCGGCCGCCTACAGCCGATACACCGGGGCTTGAGGTGGAGGGTAGTGGAGGTCCGCCCAACACCCGGGGGCACCAGGGTTTCAAGGCCGGGGGGTGGGAGCGATAGGATACTGGAGTGGCTCGCCTCCAGGAACCCGGGCCTCAGGTCCTCGCTGGAGGCCCTAGCGGCCGAGGGCGAAGTCTAGGTGTGTCCTCAGGTCTTCGGCGAGCCTAGAGGCAGCCTCGAGATGGACAAGGTGGCCCGCCCCCTCTACGACGACTATCCTCCCCCGCGGGCCTAGTATGCGGCGAGCCTCCTCGAGCAGACTGGCGGCCAGGGGGTCTCTGGAGCCCACCACAACGGTGGTGGGCGCCTCTGTTGTAAGCCTCCTGAATGCCTGGCTGTAGTCGCGGCCAGCCAGCTCCTCGACTATGCTCGCGTAGACCCGGGGGCCTAGGCTCTCTAGGAGCTTTAGGGCGGCCTGGTAGGCGGCCTCCCTGTTAACCCCCCGGTATACGGCTACAGCTATAGCCCTCGCCGCCTCCTCAGCACCCTTCTCCCTGGCCAGCCTTGCCCTAGCCCTCATCCCCTCGGGGTCCGCAGGCCTGTGCAGCGCCCCAACCATGATTGCGCTCTGAAAACCCCTCCCCGGCTTCAGGAGGCCCTTGTCCACGGCCTCAAGCACCACAAACCCCCCGAGGCTGAAGCCCATTAGGTGTACCCTGCCGACCCCCTCCTGCTTGACAAGGGCTTCCAGGTCCATAGCCATAGCCCCTAGGGACACACCGCCGCTCCCCGGCCTGCTCCCCCCGTGGCCCCTAAGGTCGGGGATAACAACCCTAACCCCTAGACTCGCCGCTAGCCTTCCAGTGTAGAGCCAGACCCTACCGTTCTCCCCTAGGCCGTGGAGGATGAACAGGGTGTCACCGCCCCCTGTCGGGGGGGATAGGGTTATGTAGGCTGTGGTGCCCCCGTCCCACGAGGTGAGGCTCAGCCTCTCCTCGGAAGCCACCTCGGCGCACCCCCAGGCCTCCAGCGGCTACGTTCCGCGGCCTGCTGCAACCCTCTTCACAGCCTCAACTAGCCTTGCGGGATGCACCATCCCCTCCTCAGCCACTAGAACCTCGCCAGCCCTTCCCACCGTGTATAGGGCTGCCGCGGCGGTGTTTAGGGGGTCTGGGGGGAGGCCTAGAGCCCTCCTCCTGGCGAGGAACCCTGCTATAACACCCGCCAGCACGTCGCCAGTGCCTCCGACACTCATCTCCGGAGCCCCCCATGGCGACTCCCTGCACCTACCCTCGGGCGTGCAGACCGCGTCCACCGGGGCCTTGACAACGGTGGTGGCGCCGTACCGGGCTGCTATCTCCCGGGCAGCCTTTAGGGGCGGGAGGTCCTCGCCCCCTAGGAGCAGCTTGGCCTCCCCCCTGTGGGGGGTTAGCACCGCCTCCCCCCAGAGACTGCCCCCTCTTCTGGCCAGTGTTTTGAGGCCGTCGGCGTCAACAACGACGGGCACACCCCTTTCCCTCGAGGCGGCGAGGACCTGCATCAGCAACTCCTCGCCCTCTCCCCCCATCCCCGGCCCTGCCACCACCGAGTGGACCCTCTCAACCGTCATCACCGCATCCTCCAGCCTCCGCGGCACTATCTCGGGCCTGGCTAGCGCGGCCTCCCTGGAGAAGGGGGAGGCCAGGTAGACTAGGTCGACGCCGGCGGCGTAGGCGGCAAGGGCGGCTAGGATGGGGGCGCCTACGTACTCGCTGCTGCCACCCACGACTAGAACCCTCCCTCCTACGCCCTTGTGGGCGTCCCTCGGCCTCCTGGGTATCCTGGCGGCCAGGTCTCCGGGGCCTGCATAGTGCTCAGCCCCCCAGGGTATGCCTATCTCGGCGGTGAGGACCTCGCCAGCGTAGAGTGGAGCGGAGCCTTTGAAGAGCCCCTTCTTTGGCCTGTGCATCGACACCGTGTAGTCTGACCTCACAGCACCCTCTACAGCCTCCCCCGTGTCGGGGTCTACCCCCGTGGGGACGTCAACCGAGGCTTTCAACCCCGCAGACCGGTTGTAGGCTTCTGCAGCCGCCTTCACACCGCCTCTGAGGCCGCCCTTGACGCCTATGCCTAGGAGCGCGTCTACCACGGCGTCCACACCCCCGAGGTCTAGCCAGCCAGGGGAGCCTGGCTCGAGCACCGGCACGCCGCTCGCCCTAAGCCCTCTGAGCATAGTTCTCGCAGCCGGGTGCGACACCTCGCCGCTGGGGTGTGAGAGGTGGACCTCAACCCTAGCCCCACGGGCGGCAAGCCTCCTGGCCGCTGCAACACCGTCTCCACCGTTCCCCCCTTTGCCGGCGAGGATAACCACCCTCGCCCCCCGGGCTCCCCCTAGTAGGCATTCGACTAGACTGGCCACAGCGTTTCCAGCGTTCTCCATGAGAAGCTCGATGGAGACCCCTAGGTGCTCGGCGTTTATCTCATACGCCCTCATATCCTCGGTGGAGATAGCGTCCTCAGGCCTAGCCTCTCCAACCCCGGGGCACAGGACCAAGCACGGGCACCCCTGGAGGGTTGGTTTGGGCGCCGGGCCATAATATAGTAGGGCCTCTACCAGCTACAGGGCGTCCCACCAGTCGGCCTCCAGCCTGGCCTCCGAGGACCTGTAGTAGACGGTCGGCACCCCCCTCCGGCGGAGCCTCCTCCTCAGGCTCCTGTCGCTGGTGGCGACGTAAACCCTGGCTCCCACCGTCTTGAGCCTCTCGGCGGCCTCCTCGAGGCTGTCGTCGGCGTCTCTGCTCTCGGTCTCGAGGACCTCTACCCCCATCTGCCTGAGGAGCCTGAGGGCGGTCTGCGCCCTCCTACCCAGGAGCCTTTTCCCGTGTGCACCCGCGAGCCTCTCCAGCTCTGCCACCACCGCTGATGTGGTGGCCGGGGTGAAGCGGGAGTTTATCGCCTCCAAAATCATGCTGGGGGCTATGGCGCCTGAGGCCATTAGGATGAGTGTGTTCGAGTCTAGGAGGACAACTACTTTACCAGGCCCCAGCCTATGAGCCTCCACCTCCCCATTATCCTCCTGCTCAGGGCGACCCTCGCCTTCGGCCATGTCACCACCGGCCTCCTGAGCTGCAGCTCTATCTCATCCTTCCCAGCCTTCGTGACTACCCCCAGTGTTATAGCCGTGCCTACGGAGAGCATTAGCATCTCCCCCCGCCTGATAGGCTCAACCCTGGTCTCCTCCTTCATGCCAACCACCTTCTCGAGCAGGTGGTGCTCTATCCTGAGGGTGGTGAGGGGCTCGGGCAGCATACCCGGCTTGCCGACGACGTTGCCCACCAGGTTGTCGGCCTTGGTCACGCTAGGGTCGAGCTGAGTGCCTATGGCGACGAGACCCCCGGGCCTCGCCTCCTCAACCTCTATACTTCCGAATCTCAGGCTGGTGATGGTAGTGTGGAGCCTCACATACTCCACCCTCCCCCCGGGCTTCCTCACCGCCACTCCAGGGCTTATCTCAATCTCGTCGCCAACCCTGAAGACCCCCTGTATAATGCTCCCTCCAACCACACCCCCCACAAGCCTCTCGGGCGGTGTGCCCGGCTTGTTGACGTCGAAGCTCCTGCTTATGTACATCACGGGAGGCTTATCCAGGTCCCTGGGAGGGGTGGGTATGAATTTCTCTATCGCGGCCAGTACAGCGTCTATGTTAGCCCTCTTCAGAGCGCTCACCGGGATTATCGGGCTCCCCTCGGCTATCGTCCCCTTTATAAAGTCGAGTATCTCCTGGTAGCTCTCCTTAGCCCTCTCCCTAGACACCACGTCTACCTTGTTCTGGACGATAACAATGTTCTTTATACCTATAATCTCAAGAGCGACCAGATGCTCCTTCGTCTGGGGCTGTGGACAGGGCTCGTTGGCGGCTATCACCAGAAGGGCCCCATCCATGAGCGCTGCACCGCTCAGCATCGTCGCCATCAATATCTCGTGGCCCGGGGCGTCGACGTAGCTGACCCTCCTCCTCAGGGAGGCGCTTGCCTGCGGGTCGCACTCGCACACGGGCTCCGGGCTGAACCTCTCGGGGAAGCCGCAGCCCTCGCACTCCCAAACCTCCCCGTCGGCGTAGCCCAGCTTGATGGTCATGCCACGCCTTATCTCCTCGCTATGCCTCATAGTCCAGACTCCCGTAAGAGCCTGGACAAGCGTGGTCTTACCGTGGTCTACGTGGCCAACAACACCGATGTTTACCTCGGGCTGGCGCTTGTCTCCAACGCTCAAGGCACAGAACCCGGGCATTATAGGGGTCTGGCTGGAGGGTATAAAGAGGGAGGCCCGCCCCAGGGGGTCTTCACGCCTCCTCCTTGCCGCCGTAGTGGATGACTATGTTAAGCTGGGCTAGCGCCGTCTTCCTCCTCTCACCCCTCGGGTCGGGTATCATCCTCCCCCTGACGCTCTTCCTCCTCCTCTCACCCCTCTCACTGGGGTGGAATCCCGGGGGGCCTGCTAGGAGCACCTTGTACCTTCCCGAGCCCGGCACTCCCGGGTGCATCGGTATTCCCGTCGCGTCCGTCCCACCTCTTATCTTGAACTTGAGGCCCGGCATGCCTATGAGGCTTCCGTCGAACACGTCCCCTATCTCGAGGCCTGCTAGCTTCACGTGGACCTCGTCGGGGACGGCTATCTGCCAGGACTTGGCTCTAAACGCGTCTGCCTCCGCCTCGAGCTCCCCGGCGGCCTCTCCGAGGAGCTCCATGTTAACCTCGACAACATTGTCTTCAAGATCCTCCTTCACCTCCGCCTTGAACGGGACCTTCACCTTCTTGCCGTCTGGTGTCTTGAACCTCAGGGTAAGCACGCCCACCTCGCCGAGGTTCAGCTCCTCGAAAAGCTTCCTGCTGACCCTTGCTATGGGGAGCTTCCTCCTGTCAGACTCCTTCGTCTTCCTCATATCGTCGGTATACTCTATGTCGTCTACCCCCTTTACCTTAACCCTTACAACCTTATCCCCGGCGCGGGGATCGGATATCACCACCCTTAGTGGAGGTCTCTCCTCAGCCATTCTCCACGCACCTCCAACGCCGGACCCCACCCTGGGGTCCAGCCCACACGTTGGGTGAGGACTCCACGGCCTAATTAGCTTTAACGAGACACCCTATATCTCAACGGGGTGGAATTCATGTCTGGAGACGGTGACACCAGGCCTGGTGGGAGGAGGCTTAGGCAGCCTATAGTGGTCGTCCTCGGCCACGTAGACCACGGTAAGACGACCCTGCTTGACAAGATTAGGAGGACGGCGGTTGCGGCGAAGGAGGCTGGGGGGATCACGCAGCATATAGGCGCGAGCATCGTACCCGCGGAGGTTATCGAGAAGGTTGCAGAGCCCCTTAAGAAGGTTATACCTGTTAAGCTTGTTATACCCGGCCTCCTCTTCATAGACACGCCTGGCCACGAACTATTCTCAAACCTCCGGCGCCGCGGCGGCAGCGTAGCCGACTTCGCAATACTAGTTGTCGACATAATGGAGGGGTTCAAACCTCAGACCTACGAGGCTCTGGAGCTCCTTAAGGAGAGGAGGGTGCCCTTCCTGATAGCGGCGAACAAGATAGACCGTATACCCGGCTGGAAGCCTCACCCCGACGCTCCGTTCATAGAGACCATACGCAAGCAGGACCCGAAGGTGAGGGAGATACTGGAGCAGCGGGTGTACGAGATTGTAGGCAAGATGTATGAGGCGGGCCTGCCAGCGGAGCTTTTCACGAGGATAAAGGACTTCAGGAAGAAGATAGCCATAGTTCCGGTCTCCGCCAGGACTGGGGAGGGTATACCAGAGCTGCTGGCCGTGCTGGCAGGCCTCACCCAGACTTACCTCAGGGATAGGCTGAGGTACGCTGAGGGCCCGGCCAAGGGTGTCGTCCTTGAGGTCAAGGAGATGCAGGGCTTCGGCACTGTGGTAGACGCCGTCATATACGAGGGGGTTCTAAAGAAGGAGGATATAATAGTGGTCGGCGGGAGGGAGGGGCCTATTGTGACCAGGGTGAGAGCCCTCCTCATGCCAGCGCCGCTCCAGGACATCAGGAGTAGGGAGGCGAGGTTCGTCCAGGTGGACCGCGTCTACGCCGCGGCTGGCGTTAGGATAGCCGCGCCGGGCCTTGACGACGTTATAGCTGGCAGCCCCATATATGCGGCGGAGAATGAGGAGCAGGCTAGAAGGCTTATGGAGGCGGTTCAGAGGGAGATAGAGGAGCTGAGGTTCAGGACCGAGAATATAGGGGTTGTGGTTAAGGCCGACACCCTAGGGACTCTGGAGGCCCTGGTGGAGGCGCTCAGGAGGAGGGGGGTCCCAGTCAGGCTTGCAGACATAGGCCCCGTATCGAGATCCGACGTGTTGGACGCCGCGGTCACCCGCAAGATAGACCCGTACCTAGGTGTAGTGCTGGCCTTCAACGTGAAGGTCCTCCCGGAGGCCGAGGAGGAGGCGGCGAGGGCCGGTGTAAGGATCTTCAGGGAGAGCGTTATATACAAGCTTATCGAGGATTACGAGGAGTGGGTTAAGAGCGAGAAGGAGGCCGAGAGGCTGAGGGCGCTCAACAGTCTGATCAGGCCCGGGAAGTTCAGGATACTGCCGGGCTACGTGTTCAGGAGGAGCGACCCCGCCATAGTCGGCGTCGAGGTCCTCGGGGGCGTGATAAGGCCGGGCTACCCGGTTATGGACAGCCAGGGGAGGGAGCTGGGGAGGATAATGGCTATAAAGGATAGGGACAGGAGCCTCGAGGAGGCAAGGCTCGGGGCGGCCGTTGCCATCTCGATACAGGGGAGGATACTTATAGGGAGGCACGCCAGCGAGGGGGATATACTCTACACGAACGTCCCGGCCCAGCACGCCTACAATATACTCACCGAGTTCAAGGACCTCGTGTCTAAGGACGAGCTCGACGTTCTCAGGGAGATAGCGGAGATTAAGAGGAAGGCGGGGGACAGCGAATACAGCAAGGTGCTTCTCAGGCTTAAAATAAAGCGTGCGGGCTAGAGGAGCGAGGGCTAGACGCCCTCAGCCACTGTCTACCACTCAACAACGTCCGACTCGCTGAACAGAACCTTGAACTCCCTCTGGAAGCTTTCAGGAGAGTCGCTGGCGTGAACTATGTTCTTCATTATATCGAGGCTGAAGTCGCCTCGTATAGTTCCAGGCGCAGCCTTCCTCCCGTCGGTAGCCCCTATCATCAGCCTGACAACGTTCACAGCTTCATCACCCTCGACTACCATCGCCACGACCGGGCCGCTGGTTATAAACTCCACCAGCTCACCGAAGAAGGGCTTATCCCTGTGGACACTGTAGAACTCCTCAGCCTTCTCCCTCGTCAGCCTCATCATCTTCATGGCAACTATTTTAAGCCCCTTCCTCTCCACCCTCGACACCACCTCGCCTATAAGCCTCCTCACCACGCCGTCCGGCTTGACCACGAGGAGAGTCCTCTCCACAGCCATTCGACTCCACCGGGGCTTTGACTCTGGATCGTAGGGATAATAAGGATACGCCGCTCAGCGGGGCGCAGGGGTGGCTCCCCTAACACTAGAGTGGGAGGAGGCGCTTGCCGAGCCAGGCTCTGGCCAGGAGGTCGAATGCGAAGAGGAGGAGCATAAGCCCCACCAGAGCCATTAGGGCCCTGTAGGCTGGGGCGAACGTGGACGCCACATCACCCATCCCCGCTAGGAGTGCAAGCCAAGCGAAGTCCATCCACACGTGGCTAGCATACATAACCAGCGCCCCGAGGGGAGGGCTCCTTGCAGCCCCCGTTATCAGTGGGAAGCCTACGCTAACCCACCAGAGGAGGAAGTGGGCGTTGAACCCCGTGAGTACCACGCCTATTACAAAGGCGGTGGCATAGCTAGAAGGCTCGAGGGGTATGGCGCTGTTACCCGCCCCAGGGCCTCTGGCTGCGGCTTCGAAGGATAGGATCGAGAAGTAGAGTATAAAGAGCGAGATGGCGGTGGTAAGTGGGCGGTAGAGCCTCTTTATGTACAACTCGATAGAGGAGCTAGCCTTTAGAAGGAGGAACACGAAGGGGAGTTCGAAGGCCATGTGGCCGAGAGCCACGAAAACGCCCCCCACCCACCCTAGGTAGGCGCCCGCCACTATGGCGCTTAGGGAGAGGGGGCCTGGGGAGAGGGCGCCGCTAGGTGTTATAAGCACAGTCTTAACAGCCAGCCTGGCTAGGCCACCCTCCTCGCCAGACACCCCTCCACACCGCCGAAGAGGCCCCCATGAACGGGTGGCGGGCGCCCTAGTCCAGCAGGCTCTTCTTAACCTTCCTAACCCATTCTAGCCTATCGGGCTTCCGCCTAAGCTTCACGAAGTTCTTGTAGCACTTGCTGCTACAGAACCAGAGTACCTGGCCGTTCCTGAGCACGTACATAACCCCTGTGCCGGGTTCTATGCTCCCGCCGCAGAAGCTGCAGGTCCTCGACTTGGGCATTCTATGGACACCCAACACCCTTGAGGGTTATGCGAGAGGCTTAATAGTCTTCACCCCCATGACATCCCCCGGGGTGCCTGAAGGGTTGTCGGCTAGAGAGGGGGAGAGGAGTAGCGTTATAGAGGAGTTCGGTTTCCCAGCCGAAGTTATACAGATAATAGGCCGTACAGGGGTTACTGGTGAGGTGACGCAGGTTAGAGTTAGGATACTGGAGGGCAGGGATAAGGGTAGGATACTGACCAGGAACGTTATAGGCCCTGTCAGGATAGGAGACATACTCATACTCAGGGAGACCGAGAGGGAGGCGAGAAAGCTGAGCGGCAGGCGGTAGACACCGGGCCCCGCCGCTCCTAAACCTCTAAAAAGGTGGGAAAGCCTGGCTAGTAGGGTATTAGGGTTAATGTTACCGCGGCCACGGGGGCTATAAGTATCATTAGGGCTATGGTGTAGCCGAAGACATCTCTGGCCCTCGTCCTGGTTATGTCGAGCAGCGGTATCGCCCAGAATGGCTGGAGGAGGTTTGTCCACGAGTCTCCGAAGCCATAAGCTATTATAGTCTTACCTATAGGGACTCCTAGCTCGTGGCCAGCCCTAACGAGTATCTCGCCTATGGCAGCCCATTCCCCGCCGCCGCTGGGTATGAAAAGGTTGACTATGCCTGCGGTTATGAATGCCACCACAGGCCATATGAAGGGTGTTGACACGTTGGCAAGACCCTCTGCAATTATCTGGGCAGAGCTCCTGCCAAGGGGCTCGAACGGCGTGTTGAGAAGGCCGAAGATGCCGGCGTAGAAGTGGAACTGCAGTATAACACCTGCTGCGGAGGTGACGCTCCTGTAGAAGGCTCTGGCGTAGCTCATGGGGTTCGCGTATAGTAGGAGGCCTGTCATGAGGAATATGAAGTTCATAGTGTTCAGGTTGAGCGCCCTGCTTATCCCCCTCGTGTACAGCTCTATGGCGACCGCCGTGAAGCCGAGGATGACGGTGAGTATCGCTAGGGCTCTCGAGTTCTCCAGCCTGTCCGCGAGAGTCTCCACCCTAGGCTTCTCGCCCGAGGGGGCCTCCTCCTTAAGAGCTTCAGGATCGAACTCCTCTATCCCCCTAACCGGCCCTCGTGATGGGCTTATAAGCCAGTAGATAGCCAGGGCGGCCAGAGTTATCAGCAGGAAGTTTATGATGGTGTAGGGGTGGAAGATGGTCTGTGAGAGGGGCACGGTCTCCGTGCCGTAGAGTTCCTTCACAACGCTAGCCAGGAAGTGGCCCGGCGTGTTCATCAGGAGCGGGGCGCTGGCGGTGAGGCCCCAGTGCCAGGTTAGCCCGAGCCCGCTGTACGCGGCGGCTACGACCGCTGGATAATGGATCTTCCTCCCCTGCAGGGAGGCCTGTCTCCCTATCTCCCTAGCCAGTATAGCACCGCCGATTAGGCTGAGGCCCCAGCTGAGGTAGGAGAGGGCTATGGAGACTCCGGCCGCTAGAACCGCGGCCTGCTTCGTGTCCCTCGGCAGCCTCGCTATCCTGGAGAGAATTCTGTATACGAGGGGGTGGTAGGCTATTACGTAGCCCGTCACCAGTATAAGGGTCATCTGCATGCTGAAGGTGAGGAGCTTCCAGAAGCCGCCGTACCACGCGCTGTAGACTAGGAACTTGACAGTGCCACCCAGCCCCACATGCTGGATGGGCCTGAGCAGGATTAGGTCGAGTATTATGGCTATGAAAGTCAGGAGTATGGCGAAGATGAACGGGTCGGGCATAACCCCCCTGACTCTGCGCTCCAAAGACTCGCCGAAGGCCTCGAGGAAGGGCCGCCTAACCTCATCCCCCAATAAACCCACCCCTCTACATCAACATTACCCGGGGGCGGGAGGCAGTCAAGTTGTTTCAACTTACTAAAATATATACTATCGAAGAGCCACTCGTCCAAGAATCAAAACCGAGCCCAGCGATAAGGGCTGGCGAGTCATTACACGCCAAGGCGGACACTATTTCAGCACTACACCAAACCCTTAG
This sequence comes from Aeropyrum camini SY1 = JCM 12091, assembly GCF_000591035.1. NCBI lineage: Archaea > Thermoproteati > Thermoproteota > Thermoprotei > Acidilobales > Acidilobaceae > Aeropyrum > Aeropyrum camini. The sequence continues at coordinate 1,450,086 of NC_022521.1, forward strand.
GTTAAGAGGGCTCCGAGTTGGCCAGGGCTGCTATAGTCTCCGCAGGCTGGTACGGGTTCAAGCCTGAAGTAGGGGAGCTCAGTTTCAGGGAAATGATGTTCGAGGCGGCTATGCGGGCCTATAGCCGGGCAGGCGTGGACCCTAGGAGGGATGTGGACGCCTTCTTCTCCTGCCAGGAGGACTACTGGGAGGGGATAGCGATAACCGACGAGTTCGCCCCAGAGCCCATAGGGGGGGTACTCAGGCCCACCTCAACGGTTGCCGGAGACTTTATCCAGTGCCTCGGACAGGCTGTGATGCTCGTGAGGACAGGCTATTTCGACCTTGTCGCTGTCGAGGCCCACGCAAAGCCGAGCGACATAGCCACCATGAAGGGGGTGCTCGACATGGCTCTAGACCCCCTCTACCTGAGGCCCCTCAACCCTCCGAACCCCCACTTCCTGGGAGGGCTTATGGCTAACGCGTTCCTAGCCAGAACGGGCGTTGGAAGAGAGACCCTGGCTATGGTGGCTGCTAAGAACAAGAACGCGGGGCTCTCCAACCCTAGGGCTGGCCACGCCGCTCCTGTGACCGTTGGAGACGTGTTATCGGCTAAGCCAGTTGTTGATCCCTTGACGTGGTATGATATAGCCCCCTTCAGCGACGCTGCAATAGTCATGCTGGTGGCGAGCGAGGAGGCCGCTAGGAGGCATACAGACACGCCGGTATGGATAGAGGGGGTTGGCTGGTCTACCGAGTCTGGAACCGGCTCGCTGGCGTGGCACCAGTGGGATGCGATGCCCAGCATTAGAATGGCCGTGGATATGGCCAAGGCCATGGCAGGGCTGAGCGGAAAGCCGCAGACCTTTACAAGCTTTGCCGAGCTCGAGGACAGGTACTCCTTCATGGAGATACTCTCCATGGAGGAGGCTGGCATAGCCAGCGCGGAGGAGGCCTACAGCATGCTGGAGGCCGGTGACACGGAGCCGACGGGAAGCTACCCAGTAAACCCCAGCGGGGGGAGCCTGGCCGCGGGCGTGGCCCTAGAGGCTACCGGGGGATGCCGGGTTCTGGAGGCCTACGAGAGGTTGCTGTCTATGGGTGAGGAGATTGAGCCAGGGAGGGAGAGGGCTTTGGTTGTCTCCTGGCGTGGGCCCCCTACCCGGACCGCCATGGCGGTTATACTCGGGGTCTAGAACTCTATTGTGGGGGTGTATGTGTGATGGTTTCCAGGCCTAACATCCATGTTAAGAGTAAGGTAGCTGTAGTGGGGGCGGGCATCACCCTTTTCAGGAGGAGAATGCTGGAGACGCCCCGGGAGCTCGCGTGGGAGGCGGCGAAGCAGGCTCTCGACTCCGCCGGCCTAACAATCAGGGACATAGACTGCGTCGTAATCGGCAGCGCCCCAGACGCCTTCGACGGGGTGCACATGAAGGGCGAGTACCTGGCTGACGGCAGCGGAGGCCTCTTCAAGCCTACTGTGAGGGTCTACGTCGGCGGCGGCACGGGTGTTTTCGTGCCTATAGCAGCGTGGTGGCACGTCGCCAGCGGCCTATGCAGGACCGTGCTGGCTGTAGCCGAGGAGAAGATGAGCCCTGCCAGACCCCACCCCCAGGGAGTGTTCGCCTACATCTGGGACCCCGTGCTAGAGAGGCCTCTCGGCCCGAACCTCCTGTGGATCTTCGCGCTGGAGATGAGGAGGTACATGCACAAGTGCAACGCCTCCAAGGAGACGATAGCACTGGTGAGCGTTAAGAACAAGAGGAATGCCCTCGACCACCCCGCGGCCCAGGCTGCTGCAAACATTACCGTGGAGGATGTGCTGAACAGCGAGGTCCTCGTGTGGCCAGTCAACAGGCTGGACGTCAGCCCGGTTAGCGACGGTGCCGCCGCCCTCGTGTTGGCGAGCGAGAACGAGGCGAGGAGGATAACCGATAGCCCCGTCTGGATAGAGGGCGTCGGCTGGACCCTGGATAATACACACTGGTACAACAGGGAGCTTGGCTATCCTAGGTACGTGCAGTACGCGGCCAGGATGGCCTACAAGATGGCTGCCATCGAGAGGCCGTGGAGGGACATAGACTTCGCGGAGCCCTACGACCCATTCGACTATAAGGAGCTCCACCATATAGAAGGGCTAATGCTGGCGAGGCCGTGCGAGGCGCCCAAGCTCCTGGAGGAGGGGTGGTTTGACAGGAGCGGGGAGCTGCCCACAAGCCCCAGCGGCGGCCTCCTCGGGGTGGGCAACCCCATAGCCGCTGCGGGGCTTATGAAGGCTGCCGAGCTGTTCTGGCAGCTCAGATACGAGGCTGGCGCCAGACAGGTGAAGAAGCCGGTGCACCGGGGCGTCGCCCAGGCCTGGGGCGACCTTATGCAGGCCGGGACGGTTGTGGTCATGGGCAACTAGGGGGGTGGTGTGTGGTGCCTGATGGCGGTAAGAAGCTCCCCGGTACTTACCTCAGCGATAAGGATCTAAGGGCTCTCCCCGGCCTGGTGGAGCATACTCCGGAGGCCAAGTACATGTTCTCCGCAGGCCAGGCGCAGAGCAGGTTCCTCCAGGGCCTTAGAGAGGGGAGGATACTGGGGGTTAGGTGCCCGCGCTGCGGCCGGGTCTACGTGCCTCCTAGGAGCTACTGCGAATACTGCTTCGCGCCCACGGGCGAGTGGGTCGAGGTTAGTGGTGAGGGCGAGGTCCACACGGCTGTTGTTAGCTACATCTCAACTTTCAGGGAGAGGATGGAGAAGCCGGAGATAATAGCGGTGGTGAGGCTCTATGCGCCAGGCTACTCTGGAAAAGGGGACGAGTACGAGTTCCCGGGCATGTTCCACAAGCTGTGCGGCGTCAGCGAGGAGGACGTTATGACGGGGAGGGTTATAGGGATGAAGGTTAGGCCGCGGTGGAGGCCTCCAGAGGAGAGGATAGGCAGCGTGACGGATTTAGAGTGCTTCGAGCCCGTGAAAAGCTAGGGGGGTGGCGGTTGTGAACGCCCAGTGGAGTAAAAACCCGTGGACGGTCTACAGGTTTCCGGGGAGGATGGAGGTTGAGAAGTATGTATACACCCCGGGGCTTCACGGCCTAGAGTTTGCTAAGGCACTGCGTGAGGGAAGGATAGTTGGTACCAAGTGTGGCGACACAGTCTACGTGCCGCCTACCACCTTCTGCCCCGACATGACTAGGGGCGAGATCGCCGAGGTCCTCGGGCCGTGGTATGTGGAATCCTACACCGTGGTCCACGAGAGCCTGGAGGGGAAGCCTCTGGAGAAGCCGATCATCATAGCCGTGATAGCGCCGGAAGACGCTGAGGGCGCCCTAGTCCACTATGTAGATGCAGATCCAGAAGAGATATATATAGGGATGCCTGTGGAGCCCGTCTTCAGGCCGCCGGAGGAGAGGAAGGGCAACATACTGGACATACTACACTTCAAGCCCTCGGCACAAGCGTGACCCTAGGGGAGCCCATCCCAGTCACCATATTTTAAACCCTCCACCCATTCTACCCTACACAAGGTGCTCCTCCTAAGAGGGAGCATGCCCCGGGCGCCCGCCCACACGTCGCCGGGCCGGGGGGCTGGTGGGTGTTGAAGAGCAGGGTTGAGATTGAGCGGGAGGCTATAGAGGTGCTGAAGGACCTCAACAGGGCTGCCGGGCCGGGGTTTACAAGGCTAGTGAGGCTTGTGGGCGCCGCTCTAAGGGTTGCCATACCTAAGAGGCATAGGGTGATGGTGGTCGTCAGCGGCTCCGACCCCGTGAGGGTTGGTGCCGGCACTGCAAGGCTCCTCCTATACTTTGAGAGGGTTTACCGCAGGACGGTGGAGAGGAGGCCGCTCAAGATCCTCTACATGTTCCACGACGAGTTCGACGACGCCAGGCTGAGGAAGGAGATTGTTAAGAGGGCTGTGAAGGAGAAGGGGAGTATGCTAGAGCAGGTTACGGCCAGGTATGAGGAGAGCGACAGGTTCCTGGGCACCACGTTCCAGGCGCTCGTCCTCGACTTGACTAACGACCTCAAGCCGAACGATGTGGGGAGGCTGGTGGAGGTTGTCGAGGGGGGTGGCATCATCATACTGCAGGCGCCATCCTGGGACAGGTGGGACAGGTCCCTAACCCTCTTCAAGAGAAACCTTCTAGTCCCGGGCCATGAGGAGCCGAGGCACATATTCATAACATGGTTTAAGAGGAAGCTCCTGGAGCACAACAGGGGCATCATAGTCTACGACGCTGACTCGAGGAAGATCTTGAGCGGCGAGCCTGAGGAGCCGGGCGAGTACAGGAGGCGGGAGCCAAAGCCCCCTAAGAAGAGCCTCTTCCCACCCGAGGTGTACAGGCTCGCCCTAACCCAGGACCAGCTCGAGGCGGTGAGGCTGATTGAGTGGCTCTACGACAAGCCGCCTCGCGGGAGGAGGAAGATGATTGTGATAACCGCTGACAGGGGCCGCGGTAAGAGCAGCGCCCTCGGCATAGGCCTCGTGGCGCTGGCCAACGAGCTGGGCAAGGTCAAACATAGGGTGAGGATAATAGTGACGGCGCCCAGCCCCGGCAACGTTCAGAGCCTTATGGAGCTCGCTCTAAAGACTGCGGAGACCCTAGGGCTAGACCCCAAGCCCGTGAGGAGGGGGGGCAGGATAATAGAGATCCAGGGGAGGAAGTTCAGCCTCGAGTACTGGGAGCCGGCGACGGTGGTGAGGCTTCAGGGGGATATAGTGGCGGTGGACGAGGCGAGCGGGATACACGTACCACTCCTCCACAAGATATGGAGGGCTCATAGGAGGCTCGTGTTCTCAGCCACGATACACGGCTACGAGGGAGCAGGCAGGGGCTTCAACGTCAGGTTCCTCTCCGCTGTGAAGAAGAGCGGCGACACGATAATAAGGGAGTTTAAGATGGAAGAGCCCATAAGATACGCCCCCGAAGACCCGATTGAAAAGTGGCTCTACAACACCCTGCTCCTCAACGCGGAGCCGGCTGAGCTGGATGAGGAGGACCTGGAGGATATAAGGGAGGGGAGGCTAGAGTACCTCAAGCTCGACCCCAGCTGGCTCTTCAGCCCGGAGGGCGAGGACACGCTGAGGCAGCTCTTCGGGATATACGTTCTAGCCCACTATAGGAACGAGCCCGACGACCTTGGTATGCTGGCTGATGCCCCCCATCACAGCATAAGGGCTGTGAGGACCTCGGGGAAGGGGAAGATCGTCAGCGCGGCCCAGGTGGCTGAAGAGGGTGGTCTTGGTGAGGACCTGATAGACAGGCTTCTGAGGGGGGAGAAGATCGCGGGCAACATAATACCCGACAGGATGCTGAAGCACGCTAGGATACGGGAGTTTGGAAGGATGGTCGGGTGGAGGATAGTCAGGATAGCCACACACCCCGAAGTCCAGGGAAGGGGGGTTGGCAGCTGGCTCCTTTCGAGGCTCTACGAGGAGAGCGTGGAGAGAGGCTACGACTGGCTGGGCAGCGGCTTCGGCATAAACGAGCAGCTCCTCAGGTTCTGGCTTAAGAACGGGTTCCTGGTACTCCACCTCAGCCCGGACAGGAACCCTGTCAGCGGTGAGTACACGAGCCTCGTCATGAAGCCCATAACCGATAGGGCCGAGAAGGCGATAATGGTTGCGGCCAGAGAGTTCAAGCTTAAACTGCTGAACAGCCTCCACGACACCTACAGCGACATGGAGCTCGGCGACGCGATGCTCCTGCTCGAGATGGAGCCTAAGGCGCTCGAGCCCGGCTACAGGCCCAGGCTTACGAGGATACAGCTGGACAGGCTCTGGATCTACAACTACGGGCCCATGACTTACGAGGCGGCGACCGACATAATACGCGAGCTGGCCCTCTCCTACTGGGTTATGGAGCCCCAGGCCAGGCCTAAGCTGGGGGAGCTTGAGAAGAAGGTCCTGGTGGCTAAGGTGCTCCAGGCTAAGAGCTGGGGAGAGGTGGCCCAGGAGCTGGGGGTTAGGGAGCACAAGGTGATGACCACGCTGAAGGATGCGGTGAGAAAGATCTCCCGGGACCTCTTCGGCCTTACCGAGGATTCTAGGGTAGGGGTGGAGCTCAGTGAGGTCCTCAACCGGGGTGGGGAGGAGCTGCGAGATATACAGGCTGGACCCCGAGAAGCCTGACAGGAGGGCTGTAGAAAGGGCCGCCGAGACTATAAAGCGCGGGGGGCTAGTTGCCTTCCCCACGGAGACCGTCTACGGCCTGGGGGCGGATGCCCTGAATCCCCGGGCGGCGGCCAGGATATTCGAGGTTAAGGGGAGGCCCCCTGACAACCCGTTGATAGTCCATGTATCAAGCCTCAGGATGGCCCGTCTGGTGGCCGCCGAGATTCCGGAGAGGGCTCTCAAGCTCGTGGAGAAGCTGTGGCCAGGACCATTAACGGTCGTGCTCCCCAAGAGCCCCGAGGTCCCCAGCGTCGTCACCGCCGGCCTCGGCACGGTGGCCGTCAGGATGCCCGCCCACAGGGTAGCCCTGGAGATGATAGAGGCTGCTGGCAGGCCTGTTGCGGCTCCGAGCGCCAACCCGAGCGGAAGGCCGAGCCCGACCAGCGGTGAGCATGTCGTGAGGGATCTGGACTGCAGGGTTGATGTGATACTCGATGCTGGCGAGACCTTCTTCGGGGTAGAGTCGACAATAGTGGATCTCACCAGGACCCCTCCCGTGCTGCTAAGGCCCGGCCCCATACCCGTGGAGGTCCTCGAGAAGCTGCTGGGGGAGCGGGTAGTTGTCCCCCCGGAGGCCAGGGGGCTCAGGGCTTCGGAGAGGCCTCTGGCGCCAGGGATGAAGTATAGACACTACGCCCCGGAAACACCCTTGATACTAATCGACGGCGACCCCCGGGCTGTTGAGAGGGTTATCGAGGCTGCTGTAAGGGAGGCTGTGAAGGCCCGGGGGATGCGCTTCGCCCTCGCCGGCCCCGACGAGCTCGTCGACACCGTAGCCTCCATGCTGCTGCGACGGGGCGCCAAGCCAGCCTGGATATTCAGGCTGGGACCCCTATACGATACGACCGTGGCCGCTAGGAGGCTCTTCAAGACTCTCCGCCGGATCGACGAGGTAGGCGCGGTTGACGTCGCTATAATCCTGCCGTTCCCTGAGAGGGGAATCGGCCTCGCCGTCATGAACAGGCTTAGAAAAGCTGCTTCAAGAAGGGTGGAGGCCTAGAGGGGCGTGCTCCACGCTAGCCCCGGGCGACCCGCCTGGCTATATCAACTATCACCCGGGCTACATCCACCGCCGTCCTCCCTAGCACCCTCACCATCGGCTCCTTACCCACCTCACCCTCATCATATATCACTTCAGGCAGCCTGCCGAGGCCCTCGTAGGCCCTCCTAAGCATCCAGGGGAGGGTCCCCCCCTCCCTAGCCTTAACATCAGGAGGCTCAGCACCCCTATCACCCCGGTAGACCTGGAGCCCGAGGTCCTCGGCCGCCCTAACCACCTCCCTCGAATATCTAATGTTGGCTGCAGCCCTGATGTCGGGGTTAATGCTCATTGCAGCGAGGACCAGGCGGGCCATATGCCTGGAGGCCCCGAACTCGGGCTTGCCCTTGAAGACGAGCCTACCCATATACACCCCTATCCTCCCTGGGAACGCAGCAACGTCTAGAGGGGTTCTGGCGTAGGGGTAGGGTATCGCCATGGCCAGGTTCATGAGGACCTCGGGTACGAGGGGGTGAACTACATCCTCGGCCTGCCTAAGCATCTCCCCGGCCTTCTCGAGGTTCTCCAGGACCTCCCACCTCCCCGCGGGTATGGCCTGCCAGGCCACCGGGTTCACAGGGCCGTGGCCACCCCCTATCTCCAGGCCATAGTCCACGGCCATGGTTATGAACTTTTTAGCGACCTCAACAGCCTCCTCCACGCTCCTCCCCTTGGCGAGGCCCGCCGCTATGGCTGCGCTGAATGCACAGCCCGTCCCGTGGGTGGTGGCCTTCTCTATCCTCCTCTCCTTGAAAAGCCTGTAACCCCCCTTATGGTAGAGGACGTCTACCACGTACTCCCCCCTGAGGTGGCCCCCCTTGACGACCGCAGCCTCCGCGCCCATCTCCTCAACTATAATCCTCGCCGCCTCCCTGGCGCTATCGAGGTCTACAACCCTAACCCCGGTGAGGACCTCGGCCTCGGGGGCGTTGGGGGTAACAACGGTTGCACGAGGTATTATGAGCTTCTTCAGAGCCTCCTCCGCCTCGGGCCTCAGAAGCCTGGCCCCGCTCTTGGCGACCATGACGGGGTCAACTACCAGGGGGAAGCCGTACCTGTCGACAACCTCTGCAACGGCCTGTATTATCCCCGTGTTGCTGAGCATACCCGTCTTAGCAGCGTCCACCCCCAGGTCGTCGGCAACAGCCTCGACCTGAGCTTTAACAACCTCGGGGGGCACGTCGTGGATGGCCCTGACTTCGAGGGTGTTCTGGGCTGTTATACTTGTTATGGCTGAGGTTCCATGGACTCCCATGACGGCGAACGTCTTCAGGTCAGCCTGTATACCGGCCCCACCCCCGCTGTCGCTGCCCGCGATAGTCAACGCGACGGGGATCCTCGTCCTCCTCACAGGAGCCACTACAGCACACCCCCGGAGAGCCAGTGTTATTTTATACATGCCAGTAGTAAAGACTATTAGCATGTACCAGGCTCTTCAAGGCAGGCCCAGGAGAACCCCGGCGAGCAGGAGGGCGAGTGTGAATGCTGCAGCCGCCGCGTCCCAGACACCAGGCCTCCCCACCGCACGGAGGCCACGCGGGCCACGCCTCTCCCCAGGCACCTTGGCTGCGATAGCCTCCGCCAGTATAGCTGAGGAGGAGAAGGCCGAGGCTAGGAGGGGGATAGCCAGCCCCGCCACAGCCCTCCAACCCCTAAGCCCCCTCCCCCTAAGAGCGTCGAGAGCCTCGAGCACCTGGCTGATGGAGGCGTCAGCCTGCCTGGCTATAAGCACAGGGAGTATAGCCAGCCTGGGGCTAAGGCCCAGGGCCTCTAGGAAGCGCCTGAACTCGTGGAGCCCGACCATAGAGAGGCTCCCGCTGGAGGCTAGGGCGACTGAGAGGACCCTAAGCGAAGTATCGACTGCGGCCTCTAGACCGTGGAATACCCACACTACGGCGAGGGTGGGGACGGCGAGCCATAGGACTAGACCGGGGGCGCGTGTGAACACCCCGCCCGCAACTGCTAGGGCTGCACCCAGGAGTGTCGCGGTTATGGGCTTGTCAAGGTAGAGTAGGGTGAACACTGCTAGTATAGAGGCCATGGCTGTGAGGGGATGCAGCCTCGGGCTCACCGTCCAACACCGTAAACACATCGAGCCGTGCAGCGCGGGTCTAACCCCCGCTCTAGAGCCGCCTTGACCGCGGGACCGGGCTCCAGCCCTAGATCAGGCCTCCTAGATATCGTCTCGAGTATTGTGTCCATATAGCCTTCAGCCCTAACCCTACCCTCGCCCAGGACGACGGCCCAGTCCGCCACTGCGGCGGCAAAGTCTAGGTCATGGCCTGCTATGAGGACCGGCGTGTCCAGCCCCGCTATAACCCTGGCGAGCCACCTCCGCCCACTCACGTCAAGACCGCTCGTGGGCTCGTCTATAACAACCGCCTCAGGCTGCCAGGAGACGGCCATGAGGACAGAGAGTATCCTGGCCTCCCCCATGCTTAGCGTGAAGGGGCTCCTCTCCGCGGCATACTCCAGCCCAGCCTCCCTAAGGAGGCTGAGGGCTGCACCCCTACCTCCAGCGGTTCTGGCCAGGTCCTCGGCCACAGTGGGGCCTAGGAAGCCTAGATAGGGGTTCTGTAGGGCTGCCCCAACCCTCCTAGGCCCTATGACCAGGCCTTTATCAGGCTTGAGCAGCCTCGCTGCGAGTTTGAGGAGCGTCGTTTTCCCGCTGCCGTTCGCCCCTAGGACTGCTGTTACACCAGTGGGGATGGAGAGGGACACCTCCCACAGTCTCCCCCAAACACTCACCCCTTGGAACAGCCACGCGTACACGACTCCACACCCCCCAACCCCGGCTCTAGGACCTCCGCCAGCACCTGGCCCGCCTCTTCCCGGCCCAGAGGCCGGGCTCTGCCCTCGGCCACGAGGTATATGCTCCTGGCTATAGGCAGGAGGTAGTGTACTCTATGCTCCGCCACGACCACACCCTCCAATTCCAGCCTCTGCAGTAGTCCGAGGAGCCTCCCCACGCCAACCGGGTCCTGGTAGGCGAGGGGCTCGTCTAGCAGTAGCACCTCCGCACCGAGAGCCAGGGCGCTGGCGATAGCAACCCTCTGCCTCTCCCCCGCAGAGAGCCTGGAAACCCTCCTGTCGAGGAGGTCCTCGATGCCCAGCTCCTCAGCCAGCCTCACCGCCTCCCTCCGGGCCTCCCACGGCGGCAGGCCAGAGGACTCGAAACAGTACTCCAGCTCCTCCCGGGGCGTCAGCGAGAGGATGAAGAGGTCGTAATCCTGGGGTACCAGCATAGGCTTCCCGAGAGCCTCGACCTCCCCCTTCAGCTCGCCTCCATATATCCTCGTCGCCAGCCCCGCAGCCACCCTCAGAATAGTGGATTTCCCACCCCCGGTGGGGCCTGCTAGAAGCGTGACACCCCTTGGGGCCTCAAGGCTTACACCCCTCAGCACCCAATCTCCACCCGGGTAGCGGTACCACACCCCCCTAAGCCGGAGTACAGTCAAACCCTCCACACCCTACCCAGGACCTCCCCCAGCATGGCGACCATGCGGGCCTCCCTCGCCGCTATACCACATCCACCCCCAAGGCTCCTACCGAGGTAGGCGTTGACCACGCTGGCCTTGTGTCTAGCCACGGCTTTTAGCAGAAGCCCTAGGCCGCCTGAGTGGAGGTGGATGGTGGCGTCGTTCACAACCAACACATCCCCAGGCTCCCCCGCAGCCTCCTCCAACACTTTGCTTGTCCGCACAGCGTTATACCTGGCCAGCCTCCACGCCACTCTACAGTCTCCCCGCGACTCCAGCCTAGGCGCCCTAAGCCCCCGGGGCCTCAGCACCCTGGCACCCGGTATTGGGGGGAGCGGCCTCCCCACGCCTGCAACGTCAGGGGCGAAGTCAGCCACCACAACCTCTAGCCCCAGCCTGGCTAGGAGGCTGGCTATGTACCATGTAAGCCTCGTCTTACCCCTCCCCTGCTCGCCCACTATCAGGAGGCCTGAGCCGTACAACCCCGCTCCTCTCCAGCGCTACGAGCGCCGCCACACCTAAGGTTGTTCCTATAAGAGTGCTGGCAAGCCACCCCAGCCATATAACTGTCAACGCGCTTCTCCACGCCTCGACATCCCCCATGAGAGGAGCGAAAATGTAGAGGGCAAGGAGGAAGCCTACGACGGCGGTGCCGAGAGGCTCCAGAAGACCCGCCGGTATGGGGTTTCTACCTAGCCTCAGCAGGGCCACTGCACCCAGACCTACAAGAAGAGCGCCTGGTATGCCGCCGGGGATGCTGTAGATGGTCCCAATACCGAGGGCCATTCTAACGAGCCCAACGGCGAGGGCGAGACCGCTGGCCCACCACGGCCCGAGGATGACGCCCGCGACCACGTTAACCATATGCTGCCACGGCAAAGCCTTTGTAGGCCCTACATCAATCCTGATGACGCTGAGGGAGACCGCCAGCCCTCCCAAGATAGCGGCCAGCGCAAGCTTCCTCTCAGGCCCGAGGTGGCTGAGGCTCACAACTTCCCACCTTTACCACTGGCCAAGAGTAAAACCTCATGTCGGAGGATATAAATTAAGGTTTTATATGTTAAGCCGTCTTAACAGTCCGAGGATATAGAGGATGCTTATAAACCTGGGGTAACGCGTGGTGGGCAACCTGTAAGTTTACTATCACCTTACTAACAACTACCGGACTCCAGGAGAGCCAAAACCCCTCTAGGGGCCGAGGCGGGTGCGTGCACCCGCCAAGGACAATGGCTTCCTGGCGTCAAGAATCCAAAAGAAAAAGGTGTAAACATCTTGAGTCTAGGAGACATAGCTAAGGCCCCTGCAGTGCTAATGCTGGCGCTGCTGGCGGCCGCGGGTCTCGGGGGCGTGTTCGCCCTGTGGGACGAGCTCCTAACGATCGACGTTACGGTCGAGACGGGAGAGCTCGACGCAGCTCTAAGTGTAGAAGGTATGGGCGACAACGAGGAAGACATAGCAACCAGCATGGGCGAGCCTGATCCCACGGTCAAGGATGTGTCCAGCATATCCTGTGTATTGAGTGAAGACGGTAAGAGTATCGACGTTACCATAACGAACGCATACCCCAGCATAACATACTGGTGTGAGCTGAACCTTGAGAACACTGGCACTATACCGCTCAAGGTGCAGTCAATTGAATTCACAACCGATGAGATATCTCCAGTTGCCGAGGAGTTCGGCTTCTATGATGACCTAGATCTAAACCCGCCGGATACTTTTGTAGTTGGCACACAGCTCGAACCTGGTGACGTTGGCTACGACTTCCTGGTGATTCACCTTAGCAACGATGCTGATGAGAACTCGACATACAATGCGACAATAGAAATTCAGGTAGTCCAGTGGAACGAGTTCACCTCACCGTAATAACAAGGATATAGACTAGGTGTGACGGAGGTATAACCTAAATTTCATAATATTTTTATATAAATGAACAATGAAGGATGTGGTGAAAATGAATAAACAGACTGGCGTGTTGGCAACACTGCTCGCAGTAATGGCTGTCTCTGCCCTTGCAGGAGCTTTTGCACTCTGGAGCGAGGACCTTAGTATAAGCATGACAGCAGACACAGGCGAAGTTGACTGGGAGTTCATAGACAACAGCTGGCAAAGCAAGGACCCATGCTACTTACCCGACGATGGTGACCCAGAAAGTACAGCACCGTTATCTGGAGACGACTGGAACCTATACCCGCAGGGAACCCCACCGTTCTCCTCGCCTTATGACTGGAGTGGTCAGTCGCCGGTGAGGGTGACAAAGGACGTCGGCTGCGACGAAGTGATACCACATGATACCGATGGTGACGGCGACTGGGATACACTAGAGTTCAACATATACAATGCATACCCATTCTACTACACACAGCTAACATTCGACGTTAGAAACAATGGCACTGTTCCTATAAAGATAGCTCAGGTTTGGATAGACGAGAACTGCGATAACACAATAGACCATGGTCCATATCACGAGATAAATAAGAACGAAATTGAAGACCAAGGAGTCTACCTCTTCGACGGTGACATACTGATGTGGTGGGGTAACAACTTCGGCGTTCAGCTGGAGCCTCTTGAGGACGCCGCTATGGGCATGGATATAGTGGTGGTCCAGGAGGCTGATGAGAACCAGGTCTACAACTTCTGTGTTGTACTCCAGGCTGTTCAGTGGAACGAGTACGACATGGTTGTGTCGGAGGACTAACCTAGGCTACTGGTAGGAGTAGACGCTGTAACGGGCAGAAGCGAGCATAGGGCCTATACACCCCTTGCGGGGTGAACATTTTATTTTTTCTCGATTAAATCCGATATTATTGTGCAAAAACTTATATACTTTGAATTATAACTATAATATTTGGGATGTATCTCTTTGAAGTCCGATGGAAGAACTCGGAGTCCGCCAGGGCTTGCCATAGTGCTAGTACTACTAACGATCCTAGCGGCCGCCCTGTCAATACCACCGTCTAAAGGGTTGTGGAGTGAGGATTTGAACATCTCAGTGGGAGTATCTGTCGCGGATTACACTTGCCCCAGGAGCAAGGGGTTCTGGCAGCACCAGTTTTCGGCGGCTCTAGGAATTCAGGGGAGTGGTTTCTTCTCCCTCTCTGAACTAGATGACATGCTCCTAGCCATAAACGGCTCTTCCCAGATTTTCAGTTTCGACCAGCCGTCTATCTATGACAGAGCGGCTGAGGCACTAGCGGTGCTTAAGCCGCCCTACGCAGATATGGAAGAGAAGGTTGAGGCTCAGCTTCTCGCCTTATGGCTCAACCACGTCTCCGGGTATGCGGATGGCTACGAAATAAGTTATGATGGCACAGTCTATGACGCTTCTTCGCTCATAGCCGCTGTTGAGGACGCGTTAGTCAATGGAGACCAGGATAACTATGTATACTGGAAAGACGCAGCTGAGACGTTCAACACCAGCTTTGACTGCGGACCCTAGGGGGATTGCTATACTTGGAGAGCAGGGGGACTGGGCCGCGGCTTCATGGCTCAGCCGGGGAGAGGCTTCCGGAATCGACTATTAACAGCCTGAGCAGTTTAGTGCCGTTGCTCCTTTCAGCTGCTATGGCACACTGGCTCATGCGATTAGGCGTCATAGGAGGTGATGCCCGGCTTCTTACAGCCGCCATACTGGGGGCTGGCGGGTTCATTGCTATGCGCCCCCTTATACATAGTTCGGGCGTTCTCGGCAGGTACCCGCCGCTGGCACCGTTTGGCGCTGGAGTCCTCATGGCTTCTCTATACGTTGTATTTGGAACCGTTTTAACGGGGCTAGGTAAGAGCCCCTATATCCACACACCTTATTATATACTCTACAACTCTGTATTATCTCTAGCACTTGTGGCTGGCGAGGAGGCCTTAAGGACCTCTTTTATCTGGAGGACGGGATACAGGCGTCCAGCATTAGCGATACTAATGTCAACACTGCTCATCATGGCTGTTTATCTCAATCCATCTCAGGTTGAGGGTCTAACATCGGGGGAGGGGGTAAGAAACTTTGCTTCCTGGGCTTTCCCATTGCTTTCAGTTAACCTGGCAGCCGGGGTGGCAAGCCTATACTACGGCTACATAGGCTCGGTCTCCCTAAGGCTACCGACGGCTCTAGCATGGGTTATGATGCCCGTGCTTCCTAACGTGTATACAACGGACGCTATACTAGTGCATGTTATTGTGGCTGTCATAGTCATAACTTTTCTATCGATGACCGCCCAACCAACATTAGGATCGCCTCTAACCCTAGCCGACAGGCTCATGATAGGGTTGTCTATACTCGCAGTGGTAGGAGTGTGGCTCAGCCACGGCCTGCTCGGATACTACGCCCTAGTGGTGTTATCGGGCAGCATGGAACCCGAGCTTGAGAGGGGAGATATAGTCATAGTCTCGAGCGTTGATCCTGGAGATGTTAAAATTGGGGATGTGATTCTCTATGCTAGCACCAACGGCCCGGTGATACATAGGGTTATAGAGGTTCGAGAAGGCGGCGGAGGCTCTATAGAGTACATAACTAAGGGGGACGCGAACGAAGCCCCCGACTCTGACCCTGTCAAGCCCGAGCAAGTTAGGGGGAGGGTGATCGGGGTAGTGCCTGATGTCGGCGGAGTTTCTCTATGGCTTAAACAGGCGCTCAACGCAATCTTACGAGGCTAGCCAGCGGTGTTTTCTGGTATGGCGGTGGGTGATGAGATGTCACGTGGCTTGGCAATGATGACGTGCCGAACATATAACTATCTGAAAGTACAAATACCACGTGGTATAATAGATTTGAAACAACTGATAGCTCTGATGATACTCCTCCTGGGCATGCTCACCCTGGCCTCTCCAGCGGCTAATGCCCAGGAGGAGAACACCGTAAGGATATACGTGGCCACCTACCCCTCTGGCCTGCCTATAAGCGTGGATGGGGTGATCTATTTCCCCAGCACGTCCCAGCCAATCCGGCTAGAATGGGAAGAGGGTTCGACACATACTGTTGAGGTGATAGTAGACACATGGTACACAGATGACGGTGAAAGGTATGTCTTCAAAACGTGGAACACCGGCGAAAATCAGAAGCAGGTATCAGTGGTAGCGGATAAGCCCAAGTCTGTGGTGGCTGTGTATGAAAAACAGTATTTCCTGGAGGTGGTTTCGCCCTACGGTAGCTCAAAGGGCTCGGGGTGGTATCCGGCGGGAAGCCTGGTTGAGATAAGCGTTGACGATACTATAGAAATTGGGGATGGAGTGAGAGCCTCCTTCTTGAGGTGGAGCGAGAGGTATAACCCCGAGTTAAGCCAAACATCCATTTACCTCTTTGAGCCTAAGACGGTGAAGGCCTACTGGAAGATAGAGTACAGGATTCAGGTTTCAGCCGAAGTTGAGGGGGCACAGGTGACTGAGGGGGGATGGTTCGAGGAGGGCTCGATAATAACGGTGACTGCGCAGGAGGAGGTGGGCGATGGCGAGGCGTTGTGGCGCTTCTCGGGTTGGAAGGTTGAAAGCGGTGCTGTGGATCCTGATGTCGACCTCGACTCGAGAACACTCAGCCTGAAAGTCTTGGCGCCTGCACAACTTGTTGCACAGTACGACAGGTACTACTATGTGGAGGCTCTAACGCCCGTGGGAGAGGTGGAGGGCTCGGGATACTACAGAAGCGGGGATATAGCTGTGGTGAGCGTGCCAGATATTGTGGAGGCTGGAGAGGATACCAGGTACGTATTCACAGGCTGGACGGGGGACGTGGAGTCGCCTAGTCCCAGACTAACCATTAATGTTGAGAAGCCGCTTAGGCTTGTGGCGACATGGCAGGTCCAATACCGGGTTGATGTTGAGTCGAACGTGCTGCAGATCCAGGACCTCAGGGGCGACGGATGGTATTCTCTAGGCGAGAAAGTAAAGCTTTACGCCCCAGAGACTGTCAGCTCGGGGTACGGCATAAAATATGTATTTGCCGGGTGGAAAGGCGATTTCAACAGTAGCAAACCCAGCGACACAGCCATCGTCACCGGCCCAGCGAAGATAGAGGCGGTATACGTGAAGAATTACACGGGGTTCTACCTTAACCTAGCCGCCGTTTCAACAGTCATTATTCTACTGTACCTTGGCTACACACTACTTATACCGAAGGCTCTCATAGCGTTGAAGCGGAAGGACGAAAAAACTGAATGAATTTTTGTAGATTGGTAAAAATAAGACTGGATTACAAGATACAAAAACCAAATTATAGAGAAATACATTTGATTTGATATTACACATAGATTAATAAAGATACGTTCTGTACATTACACAATATGCTTATAAGGGTTTTTGTAGAACACCTGTAATATGATAAGGGATGAGTTTAAATCTAACAGGGTATGGTATATATGGGTAAAGGCAGTAAGGGAGGGGAAAGAGCTAGCACGAGGTGTGAGGACGAGCTACAGCACTTCCTAAACCAGATTATGAGTCTTTACCAGGAGGATCCTAAGATGAAAATACTTTTTTACCTAGCCGAGCTGGGAAAACCCGCCTCTATAAGGAAGATAGCGAGGAACGTTAGAATGAGCCATAAAAACGTGATAAAACATGTTAACGCCCTGGAGAGAGCGAACCTAGTACAGGTAGCCTATAGGCAGTCAAACCTGACGCTATACAGGCTATCGGACAACGTAAGGCTAAGAACGCTGTCATTCATGAACTGTACACTCCATAACGTTACATTGTCGGATCCCAGCTCACCGTAAACTTAATATTGTGACTAGGAAGATATCGATATCACCTCAGCTATCTGATTTGCCGTCGTGTGGTGCGGCCGCCGGGATTTGAACCCGGGACCACCGGCTTGGAAGGCCGGCGTCCTAGTCCAGGCTAGACGACGGCCGCCCGCGCAGGCTATTGCCTGATCCATGAATGTTTTCCTGGCTATTGGCGGTTTTTAACTATAAGCGGGGGGTTTCAAGCTCTCTAAGGCTTTAGCGTCCTGTTTTCCTCTTGTTTTGGCTAGCCCGTGTTGTTTATTGTTGGCTCCGGGATGGCGGGGGTTTTCTCGCTGGGTGTTTTGGGTATTTTGCGTTTCACTAGAGGCTTTGCCCATGTTCTGCTGGCCACCCATGCTGTTGCCAGGGTGCCTGCGGCTATGTTGCTGAGGGTCATAGCGAGCCACACTCCCATGTCTTCTAGCGTGTACATGTAGACTAGGATGTATGCTGTTGGTATCCGTAGTAGCCATAGCCTTGCGATCCCCAGGGCTGATATGAAAGCCGTCCTGCCGCTCCCCCGGGCTACCCCCATGGCCGTGAAGAACGCGCCCAGGAATGGCATGCCCAGTGCTACTATGGATATCATCCGTTCAGCGTAGAACTGCACCTCATCTATGCTGGTGAATATTGAGACAAGAACCTCTCTACCACCTATTATGGCGAGAGCCCCTATGAAGAGGAGGCCGAACACGAGGGCCACCCCCACATACGCCGCTTTAATCGCCCTTGGGATGTTACCCGCTCCGAGGTTCTGACCCACTACTGTCGCCGTTGCTATGTTGAAGCCGAATGTGGCGGACTGGACTATGTGTATTATAACTAGGGAGACGTTGTAAGCCGCAACCACGGGGGGCCCGAGCCTCGCCACTATCCCCATCATAACCAGGAATCCCAAGCTAACAACAAGCCTCTGGAGCGAAACGGGGCCGCCTATGCGCAGCATTAGACCAAGGAGCCGCCGGCTTGGCATGCTGGGCTTCACACTGAAACCGGGTGCGCCCTTGAATAGTAGGTAGAAGGCTATGGAGACGGCCGCTGCCCTGGCGAGGACTGTTGCGACCGCAGCCCCAACCGCTCCTAGGGGAGGTAGCATTATGAGGCCGAATATGAGTATGGGGTCGAGAAGCACGTTGAGTATGCTTGAGAGGGCTGAGACCTTGAATGGGGTTCTGGTGTCGCCGGAGGCCGCCATTATGGCGTTGAAGTAGAAGAGGGCTAGCATGAAGGGCATGCCTAGAGCCTCGACGAGAGTGTAGGCCAGCGCTACCTCCAGGCTCCTGCCTGTGAAGCCCTGGAGTATGAAGACGGTCTGAGCGGCGAGTATTATGGCTAGGGCGCTGGCTACTCCCAGTATTAGGGTGGCGCCTAGGAGTTGGGAGGCGTACCTCTGGGCGGATGCATAGTCTCTAGCGCCTATCGCCTGAGACACTAGGGTGGTTAGTGTGGTGTTAACCCCCATCCCGAGGCCCGCGAAGAGCCATAGGAGCGGGCTGGCGGCGGCGGGCGCGGCGAGATCTTCGGTGCTAACCCTCCCTAGGAATATGGCGTCGACGCTCTCCTGCGTGGCCGCTAATAGCCTGGCAGCGACTATAGGGGTAGCCAGGGCCAGTATGACCTTCACTATAGGCCCCTTGGTGACCCACGCTCTCTTCCTGTCGAGGGCTTCTCTGTCCAATGTCCCGCCGAACACCTCTATATTGGAAGCCGAAAGTATGCTTATAAAGGTTTGAAGTGGCTGGTGGGACCACGGGGGGATCTTGCAAGGATCCTGCAGATCGAGACATCTCGACCTCAAAAGTATAGCGAGGCTGGCGTCAGAGGTTTACAGGCTCAGTCTAGCCACCATAACCCCCAGGGATGATGCAGCACAGCTCCTCGAGGCCTCTAGGGTCCAGGCCTTGACAGTCTACCGTAAGATAAGGGGTAGTTGCCTGGAGAGGAGGACGGCTGAGTCAGCCCAGCTTGCTTTCGAGATTGCGAGCATGGAGCCTTTAGGCAGGGGGAGCCTAGCCCTGGCGGTGGCTGCATTGCTTGAGAGCCTAGCCTTAAACAGGCTTCACGTCGACCCGGACGAGGCGCTGAACGCCCTCGAGAAATCCCTATCCCTAGGAGACGTGGAATACTTGAGGAGGAGCATAGCCGCCATGGCGGCGGACGGCAGGGTGAGGGGGGAAGCGCGTGTTTAGCTAGATGTTTTCGGCGGGCCGCTGCAGGATAATGGTTAAACATCTACACAGGCTCCGGAGGGTCTATGTTAACCCGTATCCAGCCCGCTGTAAATATACCTTTCAGGCCCTGGTGTATACTGGCTTGTATGACTAGAGTTTATCGCCGCGGAAGCCCCCCTACTAAGCCGGGTCCTCGTGATGGGGCTGCGCATCGTAGTAGGGTTTAAATGGGTGCCGAACACTCAGGCGGTTAGGATAGATCCCAAGACTGGCACCCTGATAAGGCAGGGTGTCCCGAGCATCATCAACCCTCCAGACCTGGCTGCTGTGGAGCTGGCTCTACGGCTGAGGGACCAGTACGGTGGGGAGGTTATAGCGGTTACCATGGGCCCGCCGCCAGCCCTGAAGGGGCTGGAGCACTTGATAGGCATGGGGGTTGACTATGGCTACATGTTTAGCGACAGGGCTTTTGCAGGCGCAGACACCCTGGCGACAAGCTACGTCCTATCCGAGGGTATAAAGTATATCGAGAGGGAGAGGGGGAGGGTTGACCTGGCTCTCTTCGGCCAGGAGACTATAGATTCGAGCACAGCCCATATAGGGGCGCAGGTGGCTAGCTGGCTTCAGTGGCCCTACGTCTACTACGTCCGCAAGGCCGCTATCAGCGACGGAAGGCTTGTGGTGGAGAGGACTGTCGAGAACTATATAGAGACGTATGAGCTCCCTCTCCCGGCGGTGGCTTCAGTCGCAATAAGGGCCTTCAAGCCCCGGGAGGTAACCCTGTCAGGCAAGCTGAGGTTCAAGAGGGAGAGGCCGTACAAGATCGTCTCAAACAAGGACCTCGGCCTCGACCCGAGGTGTGTCGGCTTAAAAGGTAGCCCTACAATAGTCGCCAAGGTCACCTACCTCCCAGAGATCCCGAGGAGGGCTGAGGTTTATAGGCCGAGGGACCCGAGGGACGGGGCTAGATGGCTCCTTAGGAAGCTTTTGACTGATAGTGAGACCAGGGACCTCATACTCAAAGCCCTGTGGGGAGGGTGATGGCCCGTGGGCAGGGTTGACTGCGAGAAGATATGTAGCCTGTGGCCCTGCGAGCAGCCTGAGGAGTTCAGGAACGTCTGGGTTGTGGCGGAGCTCGACGAGCGTGGCATAAGCGAGGCGAGCCTACAGATGCTAACCCCCGCTAGGAGGATTGCTGATAAGCTTGGCGAGGATGTTGTGGGGGTTATAGCCGGTCCTCCCGGCGCTAGCCGTCTAGCGGGGGAGATGATAGAGAGGGGTGCAGACGAGGTTATAGTGGTGGAGCATGAGAGGCTGTCCGAGTATTATCCTGATGTCGTGGGGAGCGTCATAGTAGAGCTTTCCCTCAAGTATAAGCCCTCCGTCATACTTTTCGCAGCCACAGCTCGCGGCAGGGAGATGGCGCCCTATGTGGCCAACACGCTCAAAACGGGTATAACAGCCGACTGCACAGACTTCGACGTAGACCCTAAGACTAAGGACGTGCTCCTGATAAGGCCCCCATTCTCGGCTATAATGCTTGCGTACATCAGAACCCCGTTTAGGAGACCCCAGATCGGGACTGCAAGGCCCAACGTGTTCCCCCTCCCTGAGAGGAGGCAGGAACGGCAGGGCAGGATCGTGAGGGAGGAGGTGGAGCCTCCCGAGCCCATGACGAGGCTTGTGAACAGGGTTAAGATACCAAGGAGCGAGGTTCCTATAGAGAAGGCTGAGGTCATAGTATCGGGCGGAAGGGGTCTGGGAAGCCCTGAGGGGTTTAGAATACTCGAGGAGCTGGCCCAGCTCCTGGGCGGGGTTATAGCGGGTTCGAGGAAGGCGGTTGACGCGGGCTGGATACCTCCCGAGAGGCAGGTTGGGCAGACGGGTAAGAGCGTGAAACCTATTCTCTACATAGCCGTTGGCATAAGCGGCTCTGCACAGCACATGGTCGGCGTGAGGGAGGCTAGGAGGATAGTGGCTGTGAACATAGATGAGAACGCCCCTATCATGAGACAGGCCGACTATGCCCTCGTCGCTGACTACAGGGAGGTTATACCCGCCCTCATAGAGGAGCTTAGGAGGCTTAAGGAGGAGAGGAGTAGGTACCTTGAGGAGCTGCTCGGCCCGGAGGCTCTGAGAACCGCCCCTCAGGGGGGCCAGGCTTAGATGCTAGGGGGTTGAGTGCGGTGTCGGCCCAGGGTGTTGAGGGCAGTTACGACGTGGTTGTCGTTGGCGGCGGCCCGGGGGGGCTAGCCGCCGCCACGGTCCTGGCGAGAGCGGGTTTTAAGGTTCTCGTGCTGGAGAGGGGTAGGGAGCCGGGTGCCAAGAGCCTCTTCGGCGGCAAGGTCTACGCCCAGCCTCTGAGGGATGTGTGGCCAGACCTGGACAGGAAGGCTCCTATACACCGGTGGGTTAGGGTTGAGAGGTTCAGCCTGACGAAGGGCGATAGAGTGGCGACTGTGGAGTATAGGTTGGGGAGGCCTGTCGCGTTCACCACATACCTGCCTGAGCTTGTGAAGTGGATGGCCGCCAAGGCTGAGGAGGCTGGGGCGCTTGTTGTGGACGAGGTCGTTGTCGACGAGATACTGGTTAAGGATGGCAGTGTCGCCGGCGTTAGGAGCGGCGGGGACGAGGTGAAGGCCAGGGTTGTTGTCGACGCCGAGGGCGTAAACAGGATGCTGCTGGAGAGGCTCGGCCTTGTAGACCCCCCGGATCCCTCGCGGCTCGCCCTAGGCGTCAAGGAGGTGATTAGGCTGAAGCCCGACGAGATAGAGGCTAGGTTCGGCCTGGACAGGAAGGAGGGGTTAGCATGGCTTATCGCAGGCGACATTACCAACTGGCTGCCCGGGGGAGGCTTCGTATACACTATGAACGACAGCGTCAGCGTCGGCATAGTATTGAGGGTTGCATCCGCGGTGGAGGCTGCTGAGAGGGGTCTGATAAGAGAGCATGTGAGCAGGATGGTGGAGAGGCTGAGGCTCCACCCTTACTTCAAGAGGTTCTGGGCTGGCGGCGACATAGCAGAGTATGGTGGAAGGCTCGCAATAGAGGGGGGCCTGGGCTACATGCCCCGGAAGCTCGCCATAAGCGGCCTTGTTGTAGTTGGCGACGCGGCCGGGCTGCTCTTGAACACGGGCTACACCATAAGGGGGGTTGACTTCGCGGCCTACAGCGGCAAGCTCGCCGCCGAAACCATAATCCACGCCCTCTCTAAGGGAGACACTAGCGAGGAAACACTCAGGGTGTATGAGGAGAAGCTGAAGTCGAGCTTCGTCTATAAGGAGCTGGTTAGGCACAGGGGGATAGAGAGGGTGATGAGCGACCCCTGGTTCTTCAAGGCTCTGCCGGAGATTAGCGTTGGTGTCCTGGCCCGCCTGTTCGAGGCGGACTATGAGGAGCCCACGATAGCGGAGGCTCTTTTGGAAGCAGCCAGGGAAGCTGGAACGCCGCTACCCGTAGCGCTGGCTAGGCTGCTCAGTGTTGCCGGCGAGCTTTGACACCGGATTTACGGGTTTATACCTCCCTACTTGCACAGCGTTTTACTTCTAACTATCATTTTTGATTTGATGGTGTAGGATATATGGCTAGGCTACTCATGATTCCAGGCCCTACACCAGTCGACCCTGAGGTACTTCTTTCTATGGCCAAGCCCGTGATAAGCCACACATCCCCCGAGTTCGACGAGATCCACAGCGAAACCGTGGGGATGCTCCAGAAGCTGTTCAGGACCTCGGGAAGGGTCTTCCTATTACCCGGTAGTGGCAGCCTCGGCATGGAGTTCGCTGTTAGAAGCGTGGCAGGCCGCGGCACCCGGGCTCTAGTGCTTAAAGCAGGGTTCTTCGGGGGCTACTTCGAGAGGATCCTAAGGTCTCTAGGGGCTTCGGTGATGGTGGTTGAGTCACCCGTGGGCAGGGGCTTCGGTGCGGCTGATGTTGAAGATGCTCTCGACAAGGCCGGCGATGTCGACGCGGTTTTCATACAGCACGTCGAGACTAGCACCTCTGTGGCCAACCCTATAGAGGAGGTGGCGAGGGCTGTGAAGAAGAGGGGTGCCAGGCTTGTGGTGGATGGTATAGCAAGCGTGGGGGGCATGGACCTGAGGCTGGATGAATGGGGTGTTGATGTCGCCCTAACTGGGAGCCAGAAAGCCCTCAGCACACCCCCGGGGCTGGCTATAGTAGCCTTCAGCAGCGAGTATTCTAGGGAGCTGGAGAAGAAGGAGCCCCGGGGGATATACTTCGACTTCCTCTCACTCTCCCGCGAGATGGAGTCTACCAGGAATTACCATATCACGCCTGCTGTAAACCTTGTGTTCGCGTTGAACGCTAGCCTGAAGAGGATATTTAGGGAGGGTCTGGAGAACAGGTTCGAGAGGCACCGCGCCCTCTCCAGAGCCTTCACAAGCGCTATGGAGGCTCTAGGGCTGAAGCTGGTGGCGGAAGAGCCCTTCAGGGCCTGGACCGTCACCGCAGTTTACCTGCCCCAAGGTGTCGAGTGGCCCAGCTTCTACAGTGAGATGAGGAAGAGGGGCGTCGAGATAGCAGGGGGTCTGGGGAGTTTGAAGGGGAGGATCTTTAGAGTTGGCCACATGGGTGAGGTGGACGCCAATGATCTAGTAGCGACGGTAGCAGCGGTGGAGCGGGCCCTAGCCAGCCTGGGCTATAGGGAGGCGAGGCTGGGTCTCGGGCTGGAGGCTGCGCAGAGAGAGCTAGCCAGCCTAGGCCTCTAGCCTTTTCAAAACATCCTTCAACCTAGCTTCAAGATGAGATCTAGACTCGAGGTCGGCAAGCATAGCTTTAGTATCGTCCACAAGCCTCCTTGCAACGTCAGCTTTGTGCCTCACCCCCGGGAGCAGGGCCTCCGGGTAGTCCAGGCTCCTGAGCTCAAGGTAGATAGCCTCCATTATGTCCAGCAGGGCCCAAGCCTTCTTGAACTCGCCTCTCCTGACAAGCTCTAGCGCGAGACGCCTAAGCTCCCCAACCAGGTCTCCTAAGCCTTGGAGGTAGGGGACTATAGGTACCACAAGCTCCTCGGGGGAGCTTAGGCCCCTCCCTGTTATAACGTCTATAAATAGCCTTGCCTCAACGTACTCGCTGAAAGCGTTGTTGGCGAAGCCCGAGGACATGAGGTCGGGGTGCGGCTCCAACACCCTTCTCATGCTGCCGACGGCTTCCTCGGCTCTTCTGAGATGGCCTCTAGCCTCCTCTAGACTCCCCTTGTGCACGGCGGTCACGGCCCACCCTGAGTACCTGACTACATCCCTGGCCAGCCTTATGGCCTCCTCCCTAGCCTTATCCTTCTCCGATAATACTGCTTCAGCCCTCGCCATGACGCTCCTCAGCTTATCCCTGTCAAATGAGGGTTCTACCCACTCGACCACTCTAACCACCCAGGTTGCTAAGGTGTGCCCGCCCGGGAGGGATATACGTCTGGGGCGTAAACAGAGTCAGAGGGTGTAGGCGGGTGTTCAACGCCGTAAGAATCTCGGCGCCAAGCCATGTACACGCTGGCAACTATGATATAGAAGGCTCCATAGGCAGGCTCTACGGTACCGTTGGCCTGGCGCTGGAAGAGCCCAGGCTAGTCCTGGAAGCCTCCCCGGGTCGGGGAGTCGAGGTCTTGGGGGGTGGCCGTAGGGGGGATGTAGAGAGGTTCGCCAGGCTGTACCTGGAGAAGGCTGAATCCCGGGGGTGTAGTGTTGGGGGTGTGAGACTCAGGATCCATAGGGAGATACCAGCCCACGTTGGCCTAGGCTCCACCACCGCTCTCGCCCTATCAATAGGGGCATCCGTATACAGGATATGCGGGATAGAGCCTCTCGACTTAAAGGAGCTCGCAGTCGCGGCGGGGAGGAGCCTGGTATCAGCCCTAGGCCTCTACAGCTTCGAGCAGGGGGGGCTCATAGTGGACGGTGGCTTCGTAAGGGGGGAGCGGAGACCCCCACCCCTGGTTTTCAGGATGCATGTTCCAAGATCGGTCAGGGTGGTGGCCGCGCTTCCCGAGAGGCCTATACCGCGGATCCTTGATATTAAGAGGAGGGAGGAGGAGCTGCTCTCTAGGATGCCTTCTATGGACCCCGGCATGGCGGGGTGGGCGTCGAGGGTTGTTCTACTCGGTATAATGGCAAACGCGGCCGAGGGCAGGTGGGGCGACGCTGCGAGGTGGATGGGCGAGTTTAACAGAAGGCTCGGCGAGTACTGGGCTGGAGAGCAGGGCGGGGTGTACTGTTGCAGCGAGGCCGAGGAGATAATCAGCGCGATTGTCGATGCGGGGGCTTGGAGCGGCCTTCAGAGCAGCTGGGGGCCAACCGTCTACGGGCTCGTCCCTGCAAGGAGGGTCTCCGACGTAGTGGATGCTGCCAGGAAGGCTGTCGAGAAGGTTGGTGGGGGCCGTGTTTGGGCTACTAGCGTTGATAACGTGGGGGCTGTTATATCGAGTGTTTAGCGCATCTTCACAAGGGCGAAGGAGCCTAGTATAGTGCCCACCACTATCCACACCAGCATGGAGTACATAAGGCTGTCTATAAGGCCGAGCTGGAGGCCGACCGACGCGGCTATTATCGTCACCGTCAGTAGCATGGCAGTGCTCGATGCAGCTATAAGCGAGGACCTCCTGCTTGAGCCGGTGAACCTAAAGTAGATGTAGACGGTGTAGGTCCTCGCCAGAGCAAGGGCAACGCCCCCCGCGAGGGCCAGGGCTACGTAGTGGAGGGGTATCCCCGGGTCGATGCTCATCCCCGAGGCTATGAAGAAGAACGGCGTGAAGAACCCCGTTGCCAGGCTCTCGAGCTTCTCCCGGAGCTGCACCCTCGTCCTCACGGTCTCCGACGCTATCACCCCGAGTATGAAGCTTGTTAGTACACTATGGACCCCCACAAAGTCGCTGAGAAACCCGAGTATGATCACCGTCATAGTTATAAGCCTAATCTCAGCCTCGAAGGGAGCACCACCCAGCCGGGGTAGTAGGGGGTAGAGGAGTAGAGCAGCTAGCAGTATAGCTATGTAGAATGCTAAGCTGGGGCTGATAGAGGCGGTGGCTATGTTAAGCATAACCATGCCTGAGAGGTCGAGGAGCATAGCCGAGGCAAGTGCGAGCTGGCCCAGCCTACTCCTCACCAGCCTGTAAGAAGAGAGGAGGAGGTAGGTGAGGGCCACGCTGGTGGCCGAGAGCGATGCAAATATGACTAGGGAGGAGGTCAGATTAAGCCCCAGGGTAATGTGGAGAGCAGCTGTCAAAGCCAGGGGGGCTAGGGCTGAAACTAAAGCCACTATAACAGCCTGAGGCAATATGCCCCTGAGGAGGGCAAGGTCGATCTCGCTTCCCGCCATGAAGAGAAGCAGGTTCGCCCCTATTGCCGCTAGAAGGGCGAGGACCTCGGTGGACTTGACGCCCCAGAACGCCAGTTGGGCGCCCATTACGATCTCAACCACCCCGGGCGGCAGACCTACAATGTGGGCTATCCTCGTGGCGACTAGGATGTAGAAGGCGACGAGGACGATAACGAGTATGTCGTACTCAACCTCAAACTCGAACTCTACAACCCCCAGGCTGAAATGGCCCCCCTTCTCCGCGATAATCTCGAATACATAAGTGGCTGCAAAGACAGCGGCAACCATCGCAACTAGGGTTAGTAGCGGGCCAACCCTGGCATTGTCTATCCTATCGGAAAGCCACCCCACTTTAGAACCCTCCTTACACTCTCGCTACGCCCCCGGCCCCACCGGCATTACACCCGCGCCAGCACACTTATCTAGCTCCTACTAACATCTAGCTCCTACTCATCATTAGAGCTCGGCTGCCAGGCGATTATGGTTAGGTCTAGCTTAACCCCTGTTTATAGGGGCAGGAGGGAGGCTAGCTCCTTCCCGGAGATCCTAGTATGCGGGGAAGCGAGGACCTCGGCTGCTATAAAAGGACAAGTGGATATTCGCTTTCCAGCTTTTAACCTCTAGTTTGATTTCCCGCCGACCAGCTCGCGGGATATCCTCTCTAGGAGCTTCTCCTCGCTTACGCTACCGACTAGGGCGTCCACAACCTTTCCGTCAACTATTATTAACGTTGTGGGTATGTGCTGTATACCATACCTCTCGGCGACGCTGAAAGCCCTGTCAACGTCTACCCGGCCGAAGACGATGTCGTCTCTGAAGAGCCTGCTTGCGATCCTGGCAAGTGTATCTTGCATTAGTATGCACCTGCCGCACCATTCCGCGGTGAATAGTAGCACCGCTACCCTGTGCTTGGAGAGCACTTTGGGTAGGTTCTCACTATCCACATCCACTAGTATCTGGGATGAGTGGCGGGATATGATCTCGCCTATCTTAAGCAGCTCGTTCTTAAGCGTCCTGGCAACCTGGTAAAGGCTGCTGGATACTGTTTCTTCCATCTCACTTGGGCACCAGACAGGTGATAACACACCCGGGTATTTAAACTTTTCACATTTCACATTTTCAGTGAGGGATAATAGGGGAATGTGGTTTAGGGGGAGGCGGCGTTCGATATACGAGGCCAACTTGATAGCCTCTTTCCTCCCCTACCGGGAGTATAGGGACGTGGCTATCGAGGATCTGAGGTACGCCCTTGGGGAGGTCTACATAATAGCTACGAGGATGAACGTGATATTCGCCAGGGCCTCATACAAGGATCCGATAGAGCTTAGGAGACGCCTCGAGGAACGGCTGCCCGAGGACACGCCTGTCCTCAGGGTGATACCGGTGACTCGAATTGTGCCTGCCGAGGTTGAGGAGGTTAGGAAGGCTGTGCACAGCCTACTCACAGCCGAGCGTCCGGGAAGCTTCGCGATAAGGCTTGAAGCCCGGCTTCTCCGGGAAGGGAGGGAGATTCCTCGTATGGAGGCTGTGAAGATTATTGCGGAAGGCATAGAGAGGAGAGTCGACCTCGGGAGGCCCGATATTCTTGTGCTGGTGAAGCCCTTTAGGGTGAGAGAGGGAAGGCTCGCCGCCATATACGTGGGCCCTCCCGAGGGCGTCTTTTCCAGCCTGAAGCGCGGCGGTGAGCGAAATGGGGGGGAGCGTTAGGCTCTTCGGGACCGCGGGGATAAGGGGAAGGTATCTCAGGAAGGTAACCCCCCTCCTAGCCTTCCAGGTTGGACTAGCCCTTGCGGGATATGTGGGGAGCGGCGGTAGCATTGTCGTCGCGCATGATGTTAGAACCACGAGCCCTCTGCTAGCCAGTATGGCGGCTTCAGGGGTTATGGCTGGCGGTGTAGACGCTATACTGGTAGGCCAAGCGCCTCTCCCGGCCGCGTCGTACTCGGTTGTGAGGAGCGGGAGCAAGGCTGGCATTATGGTTACTGCAAGCCACAACCCGCCCTGGGATAATGGGATAAAGATTGTCGACGGGAAGGGTATGGAGCTCACCAGGATCGAGGAGGAGGAGCTTGAGTCTATCATAGAGGCGGGGGTTGAGGGCTACCTTGCAGACTGGAACTCCGTCGGTATACTTAGAATCGAGAGGGAGATGCTGAGCTACTACATGGAAGACATTATTGCTAGGGCCAGCGTAAAAGGCGGCGGCGACCTGTCAGTAGCAGTAGACTGCGCCAACGGCGCGGCCAGCGGAGTCACACCAATTATACTGAGGAGCATAGGCGTTAGCAGAGTGTATACCCTCAACTGCCACCCCGACGGACACTTCCCGGGCAGACACCCAGAGCCTAGGCCCGACGTGCTCAAGCCGTTCATAAAAGCCTCCTCGGCGCTTGGGGTGCACGCTTTTATAGCCCACGATGGAGACGCTGATAGGACTGCTCTGGGAGTCCCTGGATATGGTTTCGTCAAGCAGGACCTGGTGATAGCTCTGCTAGCATGGTGGAAGCTGCGGGAGAAGAGGGGCTCTGTGGTGGTCTCTGTTGACGTGGGGTCTGAGGTGGAGGAGGTGGTTGAGGAGCTCGGCGGGAGTATAATTAGGAGCAGGCTAGGTAAGATACATGAGAAGCTCCTCCAGGAGGCCGACGCGGTCCTAGCCGCCGAGCCCTGGAAGCTAATAGACCCTGATTGGGGCCTTTGGGTGGACGGCATATATCAGGCTGCCCTAATAGCACACATATCCCTATCAACCAGGAAGAGCCCTAGAGAACTTCTTGACATGCTGCCGTACTACCCCTCGGCCAGGGTCTCGTACGTTCTCGGGGGAGAGAATGAGAGGGATAGGCTCTACGAGCAAGTTGTTGAAGAGCTGTCCCACTCCCTAACAGGCAGCGCAGTGGGCATTCTACCTATAGACGGGGTTAGGATAGACTATGAGGATGGCTCGTGGCTCCTAGTTAGGAAAAGCGGCACAGAGCCAAAGCTCAGAGTCTACGCGCAGGCCAGGGAGGAGGAGAGGCTGGTGAACCTGCTTGCTAGGGTCCACAGGATTGTGGCGGAAACAGCGTCTAGGGCTGGCATCAGGTTATCTTCGAAGGAGGAGCACATTAGCCTTCCTCCCGGCGGCTCTCGCGGCTTCCGAGGCCGTAACGCTCTATTATAGTGTAGAGCCTCTTGGGGTTACGCGCGTAGAGCCTCAGCCTGAAGTCGGTTTTAGTGTTGACTTTCCTTATCTCCACGAACTTCCTCTGCTCGTTAACGCTGACCTTAACACCCTCGGGCAGGGGGAAGGGAATCGCTGTCTTAGAGAGCAGCCCCTTGTAGACTATTCCTTTTTCACTAACAGAATACTCGGTAGGCATGTTTATTGTTATCATCGGTCCAGACCTCTTTGACACTACGTAGGCGGTTACAGTGTTGACTAGGAAGTAGCCTTCAAAATATGCTAGGAAAGCTAAGAAATGCGCTAAAAGCTCGTGCGACGTCACGTTAGAAATCATAAACTCGTACAGCGGGTCTATGAACCTCCAGAACAGTATAAAATAGGCTAGACCCACGATCATAATCAGGTTCATTGACATGAGCGCTTTAGACTGCTCCTGCAGATCGCTCGCGAGCCCCTCATCCTTCATCTGCAGCTCCCTGGCCCCCTTCTCCTCGTAAAGCCTTCTCGCCGATTCTATCTCGGCGGGGTCGGCCTTAACACCGAGGGGGCCTTTAGATCTCCTTGACATGATGACGCTGAGGATTATGAAGAGTACTATTATAACGGCAAAAGTCTTCCAGTTGCGCCCAAGGATAGAGGCCAGTAGAGAATACAATATAATGAAGGCCTGGCTCAATATTATCCGGTTCCTGCTGAGGTACATACTCATAGTGTATTTACACCCTTCTTCTTACCTTATAGACCCCTTTATATGGCCGCTGAAAGCCGGGATTATTATATCAATTCTACTGCGACACCTTAAAGTTAAGAGTTGGGATATCAGCATGCTGTCGGTGAGGGTAGACTACGCTCTCATAGGTGAGGAGCTGGAGGCCAGAGAGGCTGTCTGCCTGTCTTTCGACGAGCATGACGGTGCATTATCATCAATAGCCTCATCTGACTCGTGCCCAGAGTCGTCTCCCAAATACACTATAGCCCTACCTCCCACGGTTAACGCTCACATACACTCCAGCGACGTTCAGTGGCCCGAGGTGGGGAGCGAGCTTGGGCTTGAGGAACTCGTGGCGCCTCCAAGAGGGCTGAAGCACCTGCTGCTCCAGCAGGCGGGCGAGAAGGCGTGTGCAGAGGCTGCTGTCGAAGTTTACAGGGCTCTAGAGGAACTGGGTGTTAAGGCGGCGGCCGACTTCAGGGAGCCAGCTGCTGGAGGCTGCCTCCCGGTGAGGGAGGTCCTCTCGAGTCTGGGGCTTCTGTACACCTCGATAGCGCTCATGGGAAGGCCTGGGGATCCTTACGGGCTCGAGGGATGCGATGGCATCGGGTTGAACAGCCCTCTCGACATAGACCCCAAGAGGGTTCGCCCCCTACGCAACAGTGGCATGACGATACACGCTCACGTTGCAGAGACTAGGGAGATGAGGCTGCAGGGGGACCTTGAAGCGGCGCTGGATATAGGTGTAGATGCGATTATACACGGCACGCACCTATCCCGCGAGGACCTAGTGCTTCTTAGGGAGAACGATATTATACTGGTCCTCTCCCCACGTAGCAATATGTGGCACGGCATCGGCCTCCCCCCGGTAGCAGAAGCCTACAGGGTTGGAGTGAAGATTTCCTTCGGAACAGACAACGCGGCCTGGAATACGCTCGATCCTTGGGACGAGGCTAGGCAGGCTATGCTTGTTGCCAGGCTGCAGGGTGTGAAGGATCCGGGGCTGCCGCGCTACCTGCTCAGGGGGATTTTAGGTTGGGGCTATGAGGCGTTGCGTGTCGAGCCACCCATTATAACCGAGGGTGCTGGGATGTGTGATGTGGCGTTGATGAGGTTGGAGGGCGTTGAGGCGGGGTTAGTGGGGAGGAGCTTCAACAAATACTATACCCTGCTAAAAATAGCCAGGGGAGACTTCTCGAGGCCAGCATGCATGCTATGGAGGGGTGGTTAGAGCCGGCCTAGGCCAGCGTCGATTATCCGTTTTAGATTCATTGTGTCTAGGACGTTCCCGGTTATTTTCAGCTTTCTCATCATGAAGGCTTTCATCGCGTCCGTCTGGCCGTCTAGAATCTCCTTCAATGTGTCGCTGGTGAGCGTTAGGGTGGCTATTGGGCTTGGATGCCTGCCGTCGGCGATCTTTAGTTCGCCGCCGCTTATCTCAATGTAGAATTCGCCGCCGTCCTCGAGTACTATCTGGTAGACTTTGTTCCACGACTGTACCTCGGGGAGGCTCTCCTTAGCCTTTTGGAAAAGCTCTTCGAACTTTTTCTTAAGATCTTCAGCAGCCGCCAATACTAGACACCTACTTTATAATTGAGGCTTGTAGGGGAATCATTTGTCCTGCTGTGGGTTAGTATTAAGATGTTGGCATAGAGCAAATATAACCTTTGGATTGCAGATGCGGTAATCTAATAGTCCTCCGCACCACTTGTAGTCTGGAGGGGGTATCCGGGTTGCCCTCAGCTAGAGAGATACTGCAGCAGGGCCTGGAGAGGATCGGGGGCCCAGAGGACCTCGCGGCTAGGATTGACTCTACACTCTTAAACCCCAAGGCTACAGAGGCTGATGCGGAGGACCTCGTCAAAAAGGCTGCGGAGCATGGGTTTAGATGTGCAGTGCTGACTCCGGCCCACTCTATTAGGGTGTCTAAGCTTGCCGAGAAGCTCGGGGTTAAGCTGTGCAGCGTTATAGGCTTCCCTCTAGGCCAGACACTCCTCGAGGCGAAGCTTGTGGAAGCCCAGGCGGTGCTAGAGGCCGGTGTTAAGGAGCTTGATGTTGTTCCCAACTTCTCGCTGGGCCCCGACGGGGTGTATAGAGAGGTGTCAGATATAGTGAGGCTTGCGAAGGGCTATGGGGCTTTGGTGAAAGTCATATTGGAGGCTCCCCTCTGGGACGACGATAAGCTCTCCCTTTTGGTAGACTCGTCTAGGAGGGCGGGGGCTGATGTTGTGAAGACTAGCACGGGGGTTTATACCAAGGGCGGGGATCCATTGACGGTTTACAGGCTCGCAAGGCTGGCGAAGCCTATTGGGCTGGGTGTTAAGGCTAGTGGAGGCATAAAGACGGGTATTGACGCCATACTGGCCGTGGGAGCCGGGGCTGACATTATAGGTACGAGTAGTGCTGAGAGGGTCTTAGAGAGCTTCAAATCTCTAGCCTAATGGCAACTCGGCTCCAGCCAACCCGGGGGGATTGCTTCTGAAGGGTAGAATAAGGGTTGGATTGATAACGAGCAGGTCGGCGAGAAGGCTAGTGGAGGATATACTCAGGGAGTCGGGGTTCGAAGCCGAGGTTATAGACCTTCCGGTGCACGCTATAGGGATGTTGAGCGCCAGGACGATAGCAAAGATACTGGCTTCGAAGAAGGACTTGCTGGATAGGGCTAGGTCGGCTGATGTGCTGGTTATACCGGGCCATGTAAGGGGGGACGCTAGGGAGATATCGAGGGTTGTTGGTAGGCCCGTCTATAAGGGTACAGTTAGCCCGGTCTATATACCGGATATAATAGGCATTCTTAGCTCCGGCGGGAAGCTAGACCCCGAGAGACCTGCTGAGGAGGTTGTTAATCTTGGTGACTACGCGTCGAAGATAGTTGTTAAGGAGGCTTTTAGAGTGGGGAGGGTTAGGATACCTCTGAGGCCTCCTCCTATGCTGGTTGTCGCTGAGATACCCCCTACGGCTTCCGAGAGGGAGATTCCAAGGCTTGCAGCCCGGATGGAGGGGGATGGGGCTTCTATAGTGGCTGTGGGAACCGGGTTCGATGACGAGCCTAAGGTTGTATATAATAAGGTGCGGCTGGCCTTGTCAGCTCTTAAAGAGGCGCCAGTGATTGCAGAAACTCCAACCATGGACCATGCATCCTCAGCTCTAGACGCCGGAGCCTCTGGCGTTATAGTGCCCATTGGCCTGACGGTGGAGCTGACTAGGGAGAAACGTCTACCTGGGGACGCGTTTATTATGGTTTCGGGTGAGCGGCCTGAGGAGCTTGCCAGTGCTGTCGGGGGTTTGAGGTCCTCGGGGTATCATAAGATTGTCGTAGACGTCAGCCTCTCGCCCCCTCCACTAGGGCTTCTAGAGAGCCTCGAGAGGCTGAGGAGAGCCTCTGGGCTGCTGAGCGTGCCTCTCGTCTTTTCTGCGGCCAATGTTGCTGAAGAGGTGCAGGCAGACAGCCATGGCGTCCATGCCCTTCTCGCCCTGCTGGCGCTCGAGGCTGGAGCCTCCCTTTACTATGTCGTCGAGGACAGCTACAAGTCTTACCGCTCCACAGCTGAGGCCGCAGAGGCTGTGAGCTACGCTTCTGCAGCTAAGGCCCTACTCTCTGCGAGGATACCTTTCACTAGGCTCTTCGTGGTGAAGCAGCCTAGAAAGCCGCCCAAGCCAGTACACCCCGAGGGTGAGAGGGTTAGCGTCGGCTACATACCGCCCGCTATGGACAATGCTGGCTACGCGCATATACAGGTCGACCACGAGAGGGGGGTAATAATGCTCACCTTCTACCCTAGGGGGGGTGAGCCTGTTACCTTTGAGGGCAGAAAGCCTACAAGCCTTCTCAGAGCCCTAACATCTAGGTTCCCTGTCTCATGCGAGCACGCTGGATACATAGGATACGAGCTGGCTAAGGCTGAGATCGCGCTTCTCCTAGGCAAAACGTACATTCAGGATAGTCCTGTAATAGTCCCCGTCTGGGGTGAACCCGATGAGGGAGGCTGCTAGCGCTTCGGCCCCGGGGAAGGTTATAATAGTTGGCGAGCACTTCGTCGTCAGAGGCTCCATGGCTATAGTAACGGCCATAGGTAGGAGGCTGCGTGTCACCGTTGAGAGCGGAGGAGACGGTATAGTTCTGGAGAGCAGCATGTTGGGGCGCCACCATGCCCCCCTTCCCGGACAAGGAACCGCGGCTAGCGTGAGCACCGTTCTCGAGCCTTACATGGCGGTGTTGAGGAGCCTAGCTGCCAGGGGTTACAGCGTAGTGCCCCATCGGATATTGGTGGAGAGCAAAATTCCGCCGAGGGCTGGGCTAGGGAGCAGCGCAGCCAGCATGGTGGCCTACGCCCTCGCATACTCTGCCATGCACGGGGATCCCCTGTCTGAGGAGGAGCTCTATAGCGTGGCTATGGAGGGTGAGAGAATAGCTCATAGCAGGCCGAGCGGTGTTGACGTTACTATAGCCGTGAAGGGAGGGGTTTTAGCCTATAAGAGGGGCGAGGAGCCCGTTAGACTAGAGCAGAGGCTCGCAGGAGTTACGCTTCTCATTGCCGACACAGGGATCGAAAGACAGACCAGGGATGTCGTTGAGCATGTTCTCTCCGTTGCCGAATCACTCGGGGAAGCCTCCAACCATATATACACGGCGGCAGACGTAATATCGCGGGAGGCCCGTGGGGCTATCGAGAGGGGTGACGCGGAGAGGCTGGGCCTCCTTATGAACGCAGCCCAGGGACTCCTATCGGCCCTGGGAGCTTCATCCCTCGAAATAGAAACGCTAGTTTACCGGATGAGAAGGGCTGGCGCCCTGGGATCTAAGCTAACCGGCGCGGGATGGGGTGGCTGCGTTATAGGGCTATTTCGGGAGGAGGAGGCTGAGAGTGGGCTAAGGTCTGTGACCGGGGACGCCGCCCAAGCCTTTACCGCGTCGATGGCTGAGGAGGGTGCTAAGCTCGAAACCCTCTAGGGTTTTAATTTCCACGGCCTAACCCGCTAAAACCCGGTGGCATTCGGTTTGGATATAGACATACTTGTCAGGAGGTTTCTAGCTATCAAGACTTCCCACACCCCCCGGATAGACCCTTCAACAGGCTGTATATACTACATTTCGGATGCCGCGTCTAACCAGCCCAACTTGTGGAGAAGCTGTAACGGATTCAGCGACCTGTGGCTTCCCTGGGAGAGGCGGGTCGGATCCCTCGAGATCTCGCCCGATGGGCTTGTAGCTTTTTCCACGGACAGGGACGGGGATGAAAAGTGGTCTATCTACATAGCGGGAGAGGAGCAGGGCGTAAAGCTCGTGTCTGGCGAGGACGATAGCATTAACATGCTAGGCCCCTGGAGCCCAGACGGCAGGCTACTCGCTTTCACGAGCAACAGGAGGAACGGGGTCGACTTTGACTTTTACGTGTTTGATCTAGCGCGGGGAGAGACTAGAATGGTGGCTGAGGGGGAGGGCATCGTAGCCGCGTCTTCATGGCTTGACGATAGGAGGTTATTGGCTGTTAAGAGGAACACGAATCTTGATAGCGATATAGTTGTGGTTAACGTTGACAATGGCGAAGTAAGAATACTTACAAGACACAGCGGCGAGGAGCTAAACATAGCTCCCCGCCCAATAGGGAGAGGGAAAGCCATGATTATAAGCAACATGGACAGTGAGTTCGCAGGCATCGCGCTTCTAGACATCGAAACAGGCGAGAGGCGGCTCGTCTTAAAGGAAGAATGGGACGTGGAGGCGCTTGAAATCTCTGGGAACACGGTGCTATACTCGATAAACGTTGATGGAGAAAGCAGGATTTACACCGCGAAGATAGACTGGGGAGGGAGGCTTCTCAACCCCCACCCTATTGAAGGTCTGCCCAGAGGAACCCTCCTCAACATGGACCTCAACGAGGGTCTGAGCCTAGCGGCTCTCTCCCTCAGCACTCCTAAGCAGGGTGTAGAAATCTACCTTGTAAAGCTCGGTGATGAGGTTTCAAGGCTTACTAGGAGCCCGAAGGCATGGTTGAAAGAAGAGGTCTTTGTGGAGCCACAGCACTTCTCCTATAAGAGCTTTGACGGTCTGGAGATAAGGGCTTTGTTCTATCCGCCTCCCGAGCCGCTTTCCAACCCTCCGCCAGCCGTCGTCTACCTACACGGGGGGCCAGAGAGCCAGGAGAGAGTTAGGTTTAACGTTTTTCCGCAGTCGCTGGCGGCTATGGGTATAGCGACTATAGCACCCAACTATAGGGGTTCGCTGGGCTATGGGAGGAGGTTTGTCCACCTCGACGACGTGGAGAAGCGTATAAACGCTGTTCACGATGTTTACCACGCCGTCAGGGCGGCTGTCGAGGCGGGGCTGGTAGACGGCTCTAGGCTATGTGTTATGGGCGGCTCCTACGGCGGCTACCTGACGCTTATGTCTCTCGCTCTATACCCTGATCTATGGGCATGTGGT
This sequence comes from Aeropyrum camini SY1 = JCM 12091, assembly GCF_000591035.1. NCBI lineage: Archaea > Thermoproteati > Thermoproteota > Thermoprotei > Acidilobales > Acidilobaceae > Aeropyrum > Aeropyrum camini. The sequence goes on from NC_022521.1 coordinate 1,487,244, forward strand.
GTCGAGATTGTTGGGATAGTGAACTTAGTCACTTTTATCAGGAATACAAGCCCCTACAGGAGGAAATACCGTATAGCCGAGTATGGGGACCCTGAAGTCCATGGCGAGGTGATGCTGAAGCTTAGCCCCATAAGCTATGTAGAGAATATAAAGGCCCCCCTAATGGTGATTCACGGTGCTAAGGACCCGCGAGTCCCCGTGAGCGAAGCGGAGCAGCTTGTTAACGCGCTCTCATCGCTGGGCGTGAGAGTTGAGTATCTTAGGCTAGAGGACGAAGGGCATGGTGTAGTTAAGCTAGAAAACAGGCTGAAAGTCTATAGGAACGCCCTCAAGTTTATATACGAACACCTCTCAAAACGTATTTAGACAGAAAAGCTTATTAACACCCCTCTCCAAGATTTATAAAGGTATCGCCCATAACATGAGCGGTAACCTATATATTTTGGGTGCTTGAAATGGTTTCGGAAATACCCTACGACGAGGGCTCCTCGGGGGAGGAAAGCGGGGAGATCAAGTGTAAAAACATAGTCACAGACCCGGTTAGGGGGCTGAAGATATGCGCCGACACTGGCGAGATAATTGGGGAGGATATTATAGGTACGGAGAGCGATGTTAAGGCGTACACACCCGAGGAGAGACAGCAGAAGACCCACTATGGAGGTCCTCTCAAGTACTCCCACCACTATATGGGTGTGGAGGCGAGCCTCGAGCACCCCAGGGACCACGGGCCCAAGGGTATTAAGCAGAGGAAGATATTGCCTAGAAGGCCCCCACGCCTCTCGGCTAGACCTCTAACGAGTGTCGACAAGAACCTGCAGACAGCACTATCCCTGATTAACGAGGTCGCCAGCAGGATGGGTATGCCGGAGATAGTGGTTGAGGATGCAAGCAAGATATATAGGGAGGCTATGGAGAAGGGGCTCACCAGGGGTAGGAGCATAGAGAGCATAGTCGCCGCCTCCCTCTATGCAGCTTCGCGTATACACGGCCTGCCGCATAGCCTGACCGATATTATAAAGGCTATGAAGGGGAATGTTGATGCTGAGACTCGTAGGGATGTCGCCAGGAGCTATAGGCTCCTGGTGAGAGACCTTAACATAAAAATACCTGTGCGGAAGCCCGAGAACTTCGTCTACACTATAATAAGCGCATTAGGCCTACCGGAGCACGTCGCCATAGAGGCTATCAAAATCATAGATCTCTCCCGGAAGAAAGGTCTAACAGCCGGTAAAGACCCGGGTGGACTTGCGGGAGCTGCTGTATATCTAGCCGCTCTCAAACACGGAATCAGGAAGACACAGAAGGAAATAGCACATGTAGTGGGCGTTACCGAGGTTACGATCCGGAACAGATACAAGGAGATAGCCCAGGCGCTGGGGATAGAGGAAGAGTTGGAGGAGAAGAGCGCCGAAGACAGAGGCTAGGTTTGCCTAAGGTAAACCGTAAACCTCACGGCGAGGACCTCAAACAAAACCCCTTTTTAATCTTTAGTCAAAGGCCACGGCTGTCTGGTCCTCCCTAATACTGTTCTCGGCTAGTACCAAACCTGTCTTTTCAGGGAGCTCCCATCAGGACTTTGGGGCATTCCAACGGTGTTCCTATAGGTGCCAGGTAGGCCTTCTTAATAGCCTCCCTAGTCAAGCTCTCCGGGCTTGTATAGGGGTAGATCCTGTCTATGGCCACGCCCATATCCCTGAGAATCCTCATAACATGGTGCACCGTCTCGCCCGACCCCATTGTCTGTAACAGCACTACAGGCTTCTTGTCAGCATGGCTAGTGGCAACTGCTGCGCTCGCGACAGGTGGCATGACTGGGAGGGCGTATGCCAGCCTTTCAGGATCGTGGTGCCTCAGGACCGCTACTATACCGCTGGGTGTGCAGTATGGGGCGCACCTGAGTCTGTAGCCCAGTATCGCCCTCCTCTTCCAAAGCCTGTAGTACTTCCGCTGGGTCTTTATCAGGCTCAGCCCGTAGGTTCTTGCCATGCTTGCAACGCTCCGTAGGGCGTCTATGTTCGCCTCCAGTAGAAGGAGGACAACGACTTTGTCAGCGGGGTACCTTCGGCCTGCGATGTCGGGAAGCCCTTTCTCATACACTTCCATAAACACTTTTTTCATACTGTCAAGAACACTCTTGTCAGGCTTGTAGTATGGATCCATCCGGATGTAGGGTATACTGGCCAGGGCGGGCCTCGAGCCCCATACCAGGCGTGCGAAATATATATCGTCTGCTTCAACGCTGTTGGCAAACTCTTCAAGACAGTTTTCGGGAACTATGAACGTTTGCATGAAACGGCCGTCGAGAAGCCTGGCTGTGCTCTTAGGCGGTACATCGGCTAGTATGGGGCTGTTGCCGACTATGACGACCTGGCTAAGGTCGAGTCTCTCATAGTTTATAGAGACTCCAAACTGGAAGCCAGCAGCTCTGGCCCTCTGAACAAGCTTGTATAAATTTCTCTCTGCCAGGCCGAGCTTCTGTGCATAAGACTTTATAGAAGGCGGTAGGCCTTCCTCCGTTGAGTAACGGGTTAAAGCCTCAATGATCTGTGCTAGCCTAAAATCAATCATGTTGTTTTTTATAACTCTTGATACTCTTGCCCTCTTAACCTCCACCTCTTCGGACATTTCCTGTTACACACCATAACATAATGATATGCATTGATTATTAATAAATTTTACATATTATCGAAGGGAGGTATCGGGCTTTGGGAATATCTGAAAAATATGAGTATAAAGTGATATATCGTATTGACCTAGTAAGTATTAGGCCATACACAGTTAAGAGCATGAGTTTAGACCGATAGCCCCCTAGTACTAACACCTAGCCTTCTCGATCGATGATCACTATAAAGCTTCTCACTGTAAATTACCTAACTTACGGGTGGGCCCCGGACTATGCTAGCTTCTTTGCGACGCTCCCGCAACCCGGGGGATGGATGACCGGGGCCCCTCCCGGCCTTTTATAAACGATGAGAATTAGAGCCTGTTCTACACAGGATGAGACTAGGTTTATCCTTGGGAGGAGTAAACGCTCAGCTGTGCATTCTTTCCAGCGGGGCTATTGAATCCGAGCGACGCTTCGGGTATACTCCAGGTTTTTACCCTGGGGTTTCATCTAGTTTGGAGGGGGATTGTTTTGGCAGACCCTGGGTTCAAGTTAAGGGCTATTACGATCCATTTTGAGGCCAACGCTGATGTAGGCATTATCGAGGATTCAGTCTTTAAGGCTAAGGAGGTTATTGATCGTGTAACCGCTGAGAGGGGTGTTGAGGTTTGGAGCCTCAGGGCGGTGCTAGCGTCAGGGGGTAATATTGCGGAGTCTGTGAGGAGGGCGGCCGAGCTGGAGCATCTAGTCGAAGGCGAGGGAGTATTTATAAATCTCGGCCTACATAGAGCTTCGCCCAGCGATTTTGATGCTGTAAATGACATCCTCGAGAGAGGGTTCTTCCTAAGCTTGGCACTCGTCGAGGGCTCCTGGGAAGAGGCTAGAGGCTACTCCCGCCTTATACACAGCCTGAGCGATAAGAGCCCTGATCTTGCAGTGCACATAGGTTTAAACCCGCTGGGAACAGGCCTTCTAACCCCTTACTTCCCGCTCGCAACCAGCCCGGGCAGGGCCAGGAGTGTGACTGCGGCTCTCCTATACCCGAGGTTCCTGTTGGAGAGCTTTAGAACAGGCGGGCTCTCGGCTGTAGGCGATTCCATCGTTTATGCGGCACGCGTCTCGAAAGAGTATACCGAGGCTGTGGCGAAGGCTGTAGGCGGGTCGTTCGCCGGTGTAGATTTAAGCGTCTCGCCCTGGATGGAGGAGTCTAGCCTTGCACTCGTAGAGGAAGTTGCTGGCGTTAGGCTTCCGGAGCCGGGATTCGCCCACGGTCTAAGGCTTGTTAACGAGACGATAGCCGATGCAGCTTCCAGGCTGGGGAAAACCGTTGGTTTCAACGAGGTTCAACTCCCTGTTGCGGAGGATTCTAAGCTGAAAGTCAGGGTTGCTGAGCTTGAGACCTCGGCTAGGGATCTCCTTAGGCTTTCAGGAGTGTGTCTAGCTGGCCTCGATATGGCAGTGACCCCGGCTTCTATAGACAGTGTTGCCGGGCTCTTTCTAGATGCAAGGGCTTACTCTAGGACGAAGGGCGGCGTAGTAGGTGTTAGAATAATCCCTATAGACGGGGTGGAGCCTGGCGACGAGGTTTTCCTGAAGAGGTTTGGGGAGGTCCCTGTTATCCCGCTCTGAAGGGGAACCCCCTTCTAATATCTTATCTCCCACCCTACTACGGCTAGGATAATGGATATTAAGGTGACAGCTATAATATGGGCAGCCATGTCGACTCTACTTATACTATACCCTCGTCTATGCCTCCTTATTATCCTGAACCGGGCGTCAACAGCCAACAACACTATGGCGGCCAAGAGCAGTATCTTAAGGTTGACTAGGCTGCTGACGGCTCCGCGGGGCCAGCCAAGCTGGGTTGCCATGTACATCCCAGTGATAGCCGCTACCGCCAGACTCGGCAACCCTATTTTCTCGTAGACGCTTTCAAATTCCTGGAGAGGTCTGAAATCACCCGTGGTTATGAACCTGGGTAGGTATCCTAAGGCAATTATGATATGACCGCCTATCCAAATAGAAGCCGCAAGCACATGAAGCAGCTGGGCGATCTGGTAAGCTGTAGCCAACACTAACCCCCTGAAATCCTGCGTGTGTTATAGCAGTCATTAAGCTAAACTCCGTCCCTGTATTTCCTATCAGCTGGTCTGGTCTCCTCTATTCTCTTAAACTAAAGCCAAAATCCCGTTGGCCCGGTAACCTGGAACCGGTGTTTGTTTCGGCCCATGTAACCGCAGGTGCTGTGAAAAATTTGTCATGGAAAGTATTCTTATATGCTCTTGGGGCAGCTTCTAATTGGGTAGTCAGTTGGACTAGGAGTCTTCACCGGTGCCTTGCGGCACCTCAGTCCGGGTTTTACTCTCCATCCTACCCGGGTTAGCCTTGTAACCTTGTGATTCCGCTCTGGGGAGGATGCATGCTGGTTCTGGAGTCAGCAACCTTCTGTTATCCTTCTAAGCCTTTCTGCTAGTGATGCCAATAGCCTGGCTTTTTCCTTGTCTATCGGGTTCCAGGGTTTTCCTCCGAGCTTTATGCTAGAACCTATTATGAACCCGTCTGCTATGTGCCAGTATTTCGATAGGTTTAGCTGTGATATGCCGCTTCCAACTATTGTTTTAACATCATATTCTGCGGCTGTCCTGGCCGCGGTGACTACCTCGTCAGTGTCTGGAGGTCCTCCCGTGGCGTGGCCGGTTATTACTATTGCCGCTATTGGTACTCCGCTCCTCTCTATACAGTCTCTGACAGTCTGGGCTATGTTTGTCTCAGCCAGTGGGTAGCTGTGTTTCACGTCAACATCCGCTAGCATTTCTATACGTCTCTCCTCTAAAATGCCTAGTAGTGCTAGGCTTTTCGCGAGGCGGGCGGCGTCGGGCTCTATGATACCCTCGGGGGACAGTCGGGTCTCGCACAGGCTGTTTATACGTATGAAGCTCCCCCCGCCTGAGTAGGCAGAGGCTAGTGCTTCAACGCTACCGTTTCTGAGCATGTTGACCCCTATAGGTATGTTTAACCTCGAAGCCACCTCCCTCACAATCCTGGTCATGGCCGCCACTTGCATGAGGCCCGGGTTCTTCGGGTAGGGAGTGTCACCGTAGTTCTCCAGTATAACCCCTTCGAAGCCCGCCTCCTCGTATACGGAGGCCTCTGACACGGCGTACTCTATTATATCTTCGAGGCTCCATAGCTTCCCGAGCCTGGGGGGGTAGCGGCGGGTTCTGTAGCCTGTCGAGCCTGGTAGCGGCGGGAGGTGTACTACCCCGATGAGCGGTTTACACTTGTCGAACACTCCCAACGGCTAGCCACCCCCTCCCGCCCGGCTGTTGAGGACCTCTATCAGAAGCCTCACACCATACCCGGGAGCCATGCCCTTCTCCGGCCAGTAGGGCGGTGCTAGGCTCCCCGCCTCGAAAGCTATGCCTGGCCCCGCTATATCCAGGTGTGCGAACTCCTTACCGTGTGCGAACCTTTCTAGGAAGAGGGCGCCGAATATGGCTCCCCCGTATCTCTGGGCGGCGTTCACTATCTCCCCGGCTTGTGCAGGCTGTGTCAGGCTCTTGGCATACTCGTCTTCCATCGGCATCCTCCAAAGCTTCTCTCCAGTTATCTTTGAGGCTTCTTCGAAAGCCTTTGCCAGGCTGTCACTGCGGGTGAAGAGGCCAGCTATGAGCGGCCCTAGGGCCACTACAATGGCGCCCGTCAGGGTGGCAAGATCTATAACGGTCTTCGCCCCGAGCTGTTTTGCAGCATAGGCTATAGCATCCGCTAGAATTAGTCTTCCCTCTGCGTCCGTGTTAGTTATTTCAACTAGCGTGCCGTCCCACATTCTTATGACGTCGCTTGGCAGGTATGACGAGCCGCTGGGAACGTTTATAACAGCTGGTATAAGGCCTACGAGGTTAGCCTTAATCCCCAGCCTAGCTGCCGCCCATAGGGCTCCTGCAACTGCTGCTCCGCCAGCTTTATCAGCCCTCATCAGGGTCATGCCCTGGCTTGGCTTGAGGTTGATGCCTCCGCTGTCGAATACAACCGCCTTTCCTACGAGTGCTATAGGCTCGCCGGAACCGCCCGTGTACCTTATTATTATCAGTCTAGGCTTCTCATCACTACCCATACCAACACTCACTATACCCCCGAAACCATCCTCAACCAGCCTCTCGTAGCTGAATATCTCTACGTCAACATTATCGAACTGGGAGAAGAGGTCCTTAACAGTGGCGGCCAGCTTAGCCGGAGGTAGCCTGTGCGGCGGCGCGTTTGCTATATCTCTAGCTAGATAAACCCCCTCTGCAATAGCCTGTGCATAGTCTACCCTAGGACTGCCTCCGTACAGCCAGAGCTTCTGGAGCTTCCTCTTCCTGGTGTTCTTGAACTCCTCAAGCCTGTAGGCGCCGAGGAGAGATCCGATTAGAGCTTCGGTGGAAGAATTGGAATCCAAGCCCGATAGGTAGAGCTGGGCTTCCTCGAACGAGTCTATAACCTGTCTCGATGCCGCTGCAAACCCCCTTCTAACCCCCTCAAGATCGCCTGGTGCACCGCAGCCAGCAGTAACAACCAACCCGCCTTTATAAGGGAGTTTTGCGGTGCTCCCAGGCTCGGGTGAGACGGCCTTCGAGACATAGCCGTCTCTAATCAGAGAGGCTAGGTCCTCGGGAAGCCCCTCGGGAAGCTTTATGGAGTCGCCCTCCTTGAACACGGGGACTATGACTGGCGTCCGCCTCCCGAAGAACGCTTCGTCTGAGGCGGTAACACTGGGTGGCTTAGTGTATAGAACCATAGAGGCTCCACCATAACCCCTCTATCGAGCCTGTCTGTAATATCTATTACCGGACGGTTTGCTCGGGGCCGGGCGACACTGGCATGTTGGAGGGCGTTAATGAATATTAGAGATGGAGGCTAAAGTGTTCAAGTGGACCCGTGCCCGCCGTAGGCCCGCGTGTCACGCGGAGGGCGATGAAGGCGGGTGCCTTGCGGCCGGATCCCTCCATCACCCTAAATATCACCCTTAGCCAGCTGAAACTCAAAAACGGGGCTAGATATATGGGTAAGGCCTGGGATCTAGACAGCGTCCTGGTAGTAGACTTTGGAGGCCAGTATGCCCACCTCATCGCACGGAGGATAAGAGAGCTGGGTGTTTACAGCGAGATTGTACCGGCTGTTAACCTAGATGCTGTTGGCGATGCAGTTTCCCGGTCGGCTGGGGTCATTTTAAGCGGAGGCCCAGGCAGTGTGTGGGAGTCCCGGCACGACGAGGCGGCGTTAATGGCGATTGAATCCGGAAAACCCGTCCTGGGTATATGCTATGGCCACCAGCTCCTCGCGAAGGTGTTGGGAGGCGAGGTGGGCAGGAGCCCCCTCCCCGAGTTCGGCCCCACCGAGGTCGAGGTCCTCGACCACGGCCTTCTGCTAGACGGCCTTCCAGCTAAGTTTAAGGTCTGGATGAGCCATTACGACGCAGTTCTACGGCCCCCCCGTGGAGCCAAAGTCTTGGCTAGGAGCCCCGGGAGCCCCGTTGCTGCTATGGAGCTGGGGAGCCGGGTTTTCGGTGTTCAGTGGCACCCGGAGGTTAGGCATAGCCAGTTCGGTATGGAGTTGTTGGATAACTTCCTTTCAGTTGTTGGAGTCCCCCGGAGCTGGAGACCAGGGGATATGGTGTCTGAGCTTGTGGAGGGTGTCAGGCTGCAGGTCGGCGATGCACGTGCTGTAGCTGCGGTTAGCGGCGGCGTTGACAGCACTGTAGCCGCCCTCATCGCCAAGAAAGCCCTAGGAGACAGGCTACACCCGGTCTTCATAGATCATGGATTACATCCGGAGGGCGAGGTGGAGAGAGTTCTAAAACTACTATCCACAGTTGGTATAGAGCCCATGATTATCGACGCTGGGGAGCAGTTTCTATCCGCACTGGAAGGGGTGGCTGATCCTGAGGAGAAGAGGCGTGTGGTGGGCCGTCTCTACGCTGAGGTCCTGGAGCTAGTGGCCCGGGAGTTAGGGGCAGAATATCTAGTGCAGGGGACTATCTACCCGGATGTCATAGAGAGTGGGGCCAGCCCCGGGGCAGACGTTATAAAGACGCACCATAACGTCGGGGGTCTTCCCAGGGATATGGGGCTAAAGCTGGTTGAGCCGCTTAGACTCTTCTACAAGGATGAGGTTAGGGTTATCGCCGAGAAGCTGGGAATCCCGAGGGAGCTGGTGTGGAAACAGCCCGTACCCGGGCCTGGGCTGGCTGTGAGGGTGGAAGGGCCTCTGACGCGGGAGAAGCTGAGGATAGTCCGCCATGCAGACGCCATAGTTAGGGAAGAGGTGGAGTCGGCTGGCCTGAGTGGGAGGCTTTGGCAGTACTTTGCTGTTCTAACTGCTTCAAAGGCAACGGGGGTGAGGGGAGACTCCAGGAGCTACGGCTATGTGGTCGCCTTGAGGGCTGTGGAGTCTATGGACGCGATGACTGCAAAGCCTGCGGAGCTGCCGTGGTGGCTTCTTGAGCGGATAGCGTGGCGGATAACTAGCGAGATACCCGAGGTCGTCAGGGTTGTGTATGATATCACCAGCAAGCCTCCCTCAACGATAGAGTGGGAGTGAGTGAAAGAATCGTTTATCTATATGAGGCTATTCCTCCCCCTTTAATATCTCGTCGAGGTCGAGCTCTATTACCTGTCCGGGACGCCGGGGCGGCTCCTCGCCACGTGCGGCCGCCTCCTCGTCACCACCGGTCTTCATCTTCTGTATAGGAGCCTTCCAGCTGTAGCCGCACTCCCGGCAGGTTAAGACTGCCATGACAGTTATGGTTATTCTACCGTACCTGTCGGGAAGTGGCGATACTAGTGTCCACGTCTTCTCAACCTCTCCCGCCCTAGCGCCGCAGGAGGGGCATATGTACGGGTCCTTCTGCTTCTTCCTCCTAGCCAAGGGTAGCACCCCACCTCTGTTCATATCCTTCTTGTTCTTCGAGGGTTATAGAGTGGTTAATCCCGTGTTCCTGGAGCCTTCTCGAAAGCCGCTCCACAAAGTCTGCGAGCCTCTCGGGCCGTGGCTCGGTGTGGGGCATGCCTACTATAACTCTTATGGTTACACTATCTTCAGAGATCTCGTCTATGATGACCCGCTTCATCACTACCGACCTCTCTTCCTCTGGGAGGAGAGTGTTTACTACGTTATCTAAAGCGTCCTTCACGTTATCTATAAGCTGCTGACTCGGGAGTCCCCAGACGCGCACCGTTAGCCTGTAGTACGACCTCTCCCGCTTCGTCAGCACCCCGAGCCTGAGCATTGTTGAGTTGGGCACGTGGTACACCCCATACTTTGTCTCCACGATGACGAAGAGAGGCCGCACATCCCTAACCCACCCTCTAACCCCGTTCGGCATTATGATGTACTCGTCTCTGCTGACTATTCTTGTGATTATTATGGCGTAGTACGCCGCCATATTCATAAGGAGATCCCATGTTGCCAGGAGGATTGCCGCCAGGAGGACGGCTATGAGTATTATGATGAACCTGCTTCCTGTGACTACGTAGAGGGCAACCATGATAGTTATCAGTACTATGAGATCTCTTGAGAGCCTGTAGAAGGGGGAGGCGCTGCTCTCATCCAATATCCTAGCCGCCGTGAGCCTCCTGGTGAGGCTCCTCACGAAAAGAACGGCGGCCAACCCCGCTAAAACTACTAGGAAGGCCTCTGCGAGCCGCATCGATATCTCTATGAGGGACTCATAGCTTGGCAAGATAGCTTGTAGATCGCTGGTGAGAGACATCCTGGCCAACGCCTACTACACCCCAGCTCAGGCACTACACCGGGGCTGCTCCACTAGGCTCACACACCCCGGCTGGTTATTCTGCTAGTAGAGTTTCGCGAACTCTTCCAAATACTCCCTGTCGACTAGGGCTATTATTGTATGCCCCTCTTCTATAGTTGAAATCTCTTCTGGGTCCCTAAGCTCGTTGCCGTCGAAAACAGCCAAGACTTTAACTCTCCCCTCGAGATCCCTTAGCTTCAGCAAGTTTTTCAGCCTCTGGCCCCTGACGGGGCTCTGTTTAGTCACCGTAGCTGCTGCCACAACATACCGGCCAACGAAGACGTCTGATATCAGGATGGGCCTGCCCTTGCCTGTTATGCTGGAGTAGAGGAGCCCGGCAATGATGTCAGGCTCTACTATCATGTCGTGGACTCCCAGAGTCGTCAGGATCCTAACCGTCTCCTTCATCCTAACCCTAACATAGATCTTCTCCATTCCATAGGCCATGGCCATCGCGACTAGGAAGAGGTTAACCTCGTCTCTGTCAGTGGCGGCGACAAGAACGTCGTAACTAGGTATATCTATCTCGCTGTAGAAGCGTGGATCCGTAACGTCGATCTGCAACCCCTCTACGTCAGCCTCGCTCTGTGCTATCTCGAGCTTCTCCCCGTCCTTGTCGACGATAGTGACAGAGTAGCCTGCATGGCTAAGCCTCTTAGCGAGCTCTCTACCAACCCTCCCCGCTCCAACTATAAGTATCCTCAAAGTAGATGCCCCCGGATGCTGGCCGCCTCAAGCTAGAGTTTCCCCTGGGGAGGCTTAAACGGGCAGCCCTCCAACCCGTGGTATATGCGGTGTTGGAAGGTGGGTGGAGAAGCTTTCAATATAAGACGCGTCAGGGCGCTCCAGGTTATCGACAGCCGAGGGAACCCAACTATCAAGGCCTACGTAGAGTTGGCTGGCGGGGGGTATGGCTGGGGTATAGCGCCTAGCGGCGCCAGCAGGGGTGAGAGGGAGGCTGTGGAGCTTAGGGACGGAGGGAGGAAGTGGAGGGGTAAGGGTGTCTCAAGGGCAGTGGCTATAGTAAACACGATAGTAGCCCCCAGGCTGGAGGGCGTGGATTCCAGGAGGCAGTCGTATATAGACAGGCTCTTGATAGAGCTTGACGGAACTCCTAACAAGTCTAGGATTGGAGGGAATACTACCACTGCTCTAAGCATAGCGACAGCTCGAGCCGCCGCAGACCAGGCTGGGCTCGAGCTGTTCCAGTACCTGGGGGGTGCAGGGGCTAGGAGACTGCCAATACCTATACTCAACGTCATAAATGGCGGTGTTCACGCAGGTAACGACTTGGATTTCCAGGAGTTCATGATAGTGCCTCACGGGTTCAACAGCTTCACGGACGCCATAAGGGCTGCTGTGGAGATCTATGGAGAGCTTAGGGGGCTGCTTAAGGAGAGGTACGGCGCAACCGCGGTTAACGTTGGGGATGAGGGAGGGTTTGCCCCGCCTATGAGAAAGGCGGAGGAGCCTCTCCAGACTCTGGTTCAGGCTGTCGAGAAGGCTGGCTACGAGCCTGGCCGCGAAGTATCCCTTGGAATCGATGCTGCAGCCAGTCAGCTCTACAGGGACGGCCGCTATCTCGTTGAGGGCAAGGCCATTTCAAGAGAAGAGCTCCTCAACATATACCAGAGACTCGTTGAGAACTATCCAATAGTTTATCTCGAGGATCCGTTCAGCGAGGACGACTTTGAAAGTTTTAAAGCGGCGGTCGAAGCCCTCTCGGCGAGAACCCTAATTGTTGGGGACGACCTTCTCGTAACTAATCCCGAGAGAGTCAAGGAAGCCTCCGCCGACGGAGCTGTCACCGGGCTACTTGTAAAGGTGAATCAGGTAGGGACTCTAACTGAAGCGCTAGAGGCTATTCAGGCTGCAAGGGATAGAGGGGTAGCTCATATTGTTAGCCACAGGAGCGGCGATACTGAGGATACATTCATAGCAGACCTCTCAGTTGCAACCGGGGCCCTAATGATTAAGGCGGGGGCTCCTGCTAGAAGCGAGAGAACCTCGAAATACAACAGGCTCCTCGAGATAGAGGATACTCTAGGCTACTCCGCCTCTTACGCTGGCCCCGAGCTACTCGGCCTCATACGCGGCGGCTAACCCCTGGCGGGTTTATCTAACTGGAATCTATACTACAACAGTTATACTAGCCAATATAACTACAAAATTTTCGGTGCACAGCCCTTTGCTCTCCAGGATATTTTCGAGGCTAAAAGAGCTAACCCAAGCGGGGGGTAGTGGAGGCACAAGAGTCATAGTAGCTCTCGCACCTAAGGAAGACGAGCAGGCTCTATCCCGTATACTCAGGTGGCTTGCTGTCAAGGGTTTAAGGCCTGATGAAACACTTGAAGCTG